>NZ_JARDAN010000009.1:0-324257 GCF_040560085.1 Paenarthrobacter sp. CC6
ATCCACTCAGGCTTACGTTCAACCGGAACCGCAGAATTACGCTGCTCAACGCGCAGCAACTTACGGCCTTCAGGTGCCAAGGTCACTGGAGTGCTCCTTCGGGGGTGGAAACGAGTGCTTCTTCATGCTTGCGGAATTCTTCCACGAAGCGGTCAACGATATCGGCGGGATTGATGGTCCGGCCGGTTTCCAGCGTCATGGTGGTGACGCTGGCGTCAGTGATTCCACAGGCAATGATTTGGTCGTAGGGTGCCAGGTCATTGCTGCAGTTGATGGCGACGCCGTGCATGGTGACACCCTCCAGGACGCGGATGCCGATTGCGGCTATCTTCCGGTCCGGTCCCTTGTCGTCGGCAAGGATCCATACTCCCGCGCGGCCCTTGACGGTGACGGCCTTGATTCCGTAGTCGACCATGACGGCGATCATGATGGCCTCGAGGCGCTCGACGTAGTCGCGGATGCCGGCTCGGTTTTTCAGTTTGAGGATCGGGTAAGCGATCAGCTGACCGGGACCGTGCCACGTCAGTTTGCCGCCACGGTCCACGGGAACAACGGGGGTTCCATCGAAGGGCCGCTCGTGATCTTCCGTGAGCTTGCCGGCAGTGTAAACGGCGGCGTGCTCCAGAAGCAGGACGGTGCTGTTCTGCTCACCCGCAACAACTTTGTTGTGGATCTCGCGCTGCAGGTCCCAGCCCTGTACGTAGTCAACGAAATCCGGGGCAAGACCCAGTTGTGAAAACTCAAGAGTCATGCGTTCAAGCTTAGACCCAGCAGGGGATTGCCCATGGTTTTGTGGTGAAGCTCTCAGTCGCATCACGTGCTGTCGTGACAAGTGCGACAACGGCAAAAGTGCCGTGGCTGTGGATAACTTCTGCAGAGAATCGCAAGGTCCGGTAGACCTGATCCATGGAAACTCTGGAAACCGCCAATGCCGTGGCACCCCTGCTTCCGGGCTACGAAATTTCCCGACTCCTGGGTCAGGGCAGCAGCTCCGACGTCTGGCTCGTCAACCGGCTCAGCGACCGGACCCTGTTGGCGGTCAAATGTCCGCGTGGAGAAGTGCAGGCTGAAGACTTGGGGAGCGCCGCCCGCGAGGTCACGCTGCTGTCGCACCTGGTGCACCAACATCTTGTGCGCATCCACGAGGTCCTCCCAGCGGATGATGGTTCCGGCGGGACGGCCGGGATCGTTATGGATTACGCCGCAGGGGGATCGCTGGCGAACCTGGTGCCGGGGAGGAAACGGTTGAGCGTTGGCGAAACAGTGACGGTGCTGACGCCCATCGCACAGGCGTTGGACTATTTGCACCTCAACGGCATTGTGCACGGTGACGTTTCGCCGGGAAACGTCCTGTTCACAGCGGTGGGCATGCCGGTCCTGGCGGATCTGGGCCTTGCAGTGAGGGTGGGGGATACGCATCAGAACCTTGATGCCGGAACCACGGGATTCAAGGATCCGTTCAGCCCGGTATCCACGCATGGGACCTCAGAACATGGGCTGCGGCCGCAACGGGACGTGTACTCCTTGGCGGCAGTCGGCTGGTACTGCCTGACCGGCGTCGTACCCGGGCCGCCCCAGGTGAGGCCACCATTGTCAATGCTGGTTCCTGACGTGCCGAAAGGCTTGGCCGCAGCCCTTGAGGCCGGGTTGGCACCGGACCCGCAGATGCGGCCGACGGCAAAGGAGTTCGGCACGGCTATCTTCAGGAGTGCTGCCCCGGAGACCCTTGACCTGTCCGGAGCGGTGCATGATTCCGTGATTCCTGAGTTGCTCACCCGGCGCGAAGTGCACGGTCGTCAGGCACGCCGGGCAAGCCGTGGGCACTCCTGGATGCGCAGGCTCCTGCCGTTGCCCCGGGTGGAGGGACAATCAGGAGCCCGACGGCCCGGTACCTCCAGGAGCGTCCTGGCTGTCCGCGTGGCTCTGGTGGGGGTGGGCGGCACGCTGATCGGCGTCATGGCTTGGAACCTGTGGCAAGGGGGTGGTCTCGAGCCAAGGAATTTCCAGGCTGAGCCAACGGCCAGCCCGTCTGCCGGTCCCGGTCCATCCATGGAGCCTGCAAAGGCGGATGATCTTCCGGAAGAGCTCGCCGGAGCCCTCACAGCCGATGATCCAGAGGTCGCTGTGGGTGCCCTCTCAGCTGTTCGTGACTTCGCGCTGAGGGAAGGGCGGCTCCAACTGCTGGACCTGGTCAATGCCCAGGGTTCCCCGGCTGCGGAGTCGGATCACGGGCTTCGCGAACAGCTGCGGCTGTCCGGCACGACGTTCGGGGGGTTCACTACTGAACTGTCGGGAGCATCGGTTGGCGCATCACCGGAAGTGGACCGCGTACAGGTAGACGTCACGGCCACGATCTCGGCTTATGAGGAACGTGATGCGTCGGGCGCGGTGGTCCGGACGCAAATAGCCGGCGCATCCCAAGCCCTTCGCCTGACCTTGATCCGTGCGGATGGACGCTGGTGGCTTACGGAAGTAGCCGGGCCGGGCAAATGACCGCATCACAGCCGGCCGTCCGGGAACCCTGCTGCGCTTAGTGGTCAGTGTCCCTACGCAGCCACTCCATGGCTTCGGCCAGGGACGGGTGTTGCCAGTGGAAGCCTGCTTCGGCCAGGCGGGAGGGCTCCATACGTTGGTTGGCCAGCACGAGTTCATCCGCCAGCTTCCCCAGGACAAGACGCAGGGCAGGGCGGGGCACCCGGCAAAACGCCGGCCGGTGATACGCCTTCGCCAGCGCCTTCACGATCGTGTTGACGTCAGCACTTTCCGGGGCGCAAACGTTGACCGGACCTTCGAGTCCGGACCTCAGGAGGAAAGCGAGGGCAGCTGCCTCGTCCTGCAGGGTGATCCATGGCCAGTACTGGCGTCCGTTCCCGAAAGGACCCCCGAGCCCAAGCTTCAACAGGGGGAGCAGGGGCCCCAACGCTCCGCCCGCGGAACTCAACACAACACCCGTTCGGGGAGTCACTACCCGGACGCCCGCCGGTGCCGTCCTGGCAGCGCCTTCCCACTCGACGCAGAGAGGGCCCAGCACGCCGCCGCCGGCTGGCGAATCCTCGCGGAGGACGCCTGTACTGTCCGCTCCGTAATAACCGGAGGCGGATTGGCTGATGAAGGCAGCGGGCGGGTTGGCAAGGCGCCCCATGGCCGCTGTGAGCGTGTGCGTGGTTTGCAGTCTGGAATCGCGGAGGACTTCGATCCGTTTCTTCGTCCATGGCCGGTCCCCGATGCCGGCGCCGGAGAGGTTGACCACAGCATCCACGCCATCCAGGACTGCTTCGTCCAGCTCGCCCTTGGCGGGGTCCCAGGTGAATTCACCGGGCGTGTCGGCGGGCCGGCGCACAAGCCGGACAACCTCATCGCCCTGTGCGGCCAATTGCCCGGCCAGGGCGGTTCCAATCATTCCTGAAGCTCCGGACATCACGATGCGCATGACCCATCTCACCATAAGGCCAACGTCTGGCGGAAACGCCTGTCGTTGCCGCCGAGGGCAGGTGCCTCTTGACTATGATCGAACAATGACCTCCTCCAGCTACCTCCGTTTCCCGCATGTGCACGGCGATCTGGTCACTTTCGTGGCCGAAGACGACGTCTGGGTCGCACCGCTCCAAGGGGGCCGCGCCTGGCGGGTCTCCTCCCAGCAGCTTCAAGCAAGGAACCCGCGGTTCACCCCGGATGGAAAACGGTTGGTGTGGACGGTCGTGGTGGGAACGTCCCCGGAAGTCGTCACGGCCAACGTCGACGGCGGAGGGTACCGGCAGCTGAGCTACTTCGGGCACAGCACCACGAAAGTCAAGGGATTCACGCCGGCGGGCCACGTAGTGGTTACCAGTGCCTTCCAGCAGGCGGAAGGCCGCCACACGCACGCCTACAGCCTCCCGCTCGACGGCGGCGCCGCCGTCGAACTTCCTTTTGGTCCGGTAGAGGCTGTTGCTTTCGGGCCGGAGATCGGCGACGAGAAGCCGGTGGTTCTGGCGAGCGTTCTTTCCCGCGAACCCGCCTGGTGGAAGCGTTACCGTGGCGGCACTGCCGGCAAGCTGTGGATCGATGCCGACGGCAACGGTGAGTTTGAACGGCTGATTCCGGAGATTGATGGAAACGTCACCGACCCCCTGTGGGTCAAGGGCAGGATCGCTTTCCTGTCGGACCACGAAGGTTACGGCAATCTCTATTCAGTCCTTCCCGATGGCTCCGGGTTGCTGCGGCACACGGATCACGAAGACTTCTATGTCCGGCACGCCAGCACGGACGGCCAGCGGGTCGTCTTCGAGTCTGCCGGCGAGCTGTGGGTCCTTCCTTCCCTCGATGCTGAGGCGCAGCCGGCCAAGCTGGAGATCTCGCTCGGCTCAGCTTCACCGGCGCGCCGTCCCGCACCCCTCAAGGCTTCCGCGCACCTCGGCGATGTCTTCCCGAATGCCGGAGGCACGGCCAGCGCCGTGGAAGCGCACGGTACGATTCACTGGCTTCGGCACAAGGACGGCCCCTCGCGGGTGGTGGAGGCCACGCCCGGTGTCCGCGCACGCCTGCCCCGTCCGCTCACCGACGGCAGGATCGCCTACGTGGCGGACCACGGGGGAGTCGAAGCGCTTTACATCAAGCGCATTGCGGCACGGCTGACTGCCTCGGTGGAGGTATCCAAGGATGCTGAGGCGCCGGCGCCGGCGAAGGAAGACGATTCCCTGCCGAAGCCGGTTTCCGCCTCAAACATTTTGGGACAACCGAAAGCGGCCGGGGAGGCAGCCGCACCGGTAACGCTTTCCGTCGCCAACGCCGACACTCCTGCCAATGCCGCGCCCTCGCCCGATACGGCCGCCGGCGTCTCTACCTCTGATGCAGTTCCTTCGCCTGAGGGCGCCGCCCAGCTCCGCATCGACTTTCCGCAGCCCACTCGAACCAGCGCTTTGGAGCCGAGCCCTGATGGCCGCTGGATCGCCGTCGGGACCTCCTTTGGTGATGTTTTCGTCGCTGATACGTCGACCGGGAAGCTGGTCAAGCTCGTCAGTGTGGGCGATGGCAGCATCGAGCAGTTCGCGTGGTCGGGCGACTCGCAGTGGCTCGCCTGGTCCGAACCGGTCACGTCCTTTGGCTCACGCAGCAAGTTGAGGATTGCCCGCCCAGGCGAGCCCAGCCCGGGCATCATTGATGTCACTGACGGCCGCTTCTGCGACGAATGGCCGAGGTTCACCCCGGACGGCAAATTCCTGGCATTCCTGTCCAACCGGAGTTTCGACCCCGTCTACGACGGTCACTCCTTCGACCTCTCCTTCCCCAGCCCCATCAAGCCGTACATGGTGGCGCTGGCGGCGGATACGCCGTCGCCGTTCGGACCCTCGGTAGATACGCTTGAGGATGCGCCGCTGGATGCCGGAAAGTCCGACGACGGCGACATCCCGGACGTGCGCGTGGATGCCGAAGGACTGGCCCACAGGGTCATCACCGTTCCGGTTCCGCAGGGTAACTATTCCCACCTCGCCGTCGGCGAGGGCGCACTGCTGTGGTTGGACACTGAACTTTCAGGCGTTACCGGCGAGGGCAAAGGCACGCCCCAGGATAAGAAGTCTGCGCCATCCTTGGTGCGTTATGACCTCGCCAAGCGCAAGTCCACCACCATCGTTCCTGCAGTGGACAGCTACCGGCTATCCGGTGACCTGCGTCGGGTGGTTTACATCCTGGACAAGAGCGTCACCTCGGTGCCCGCCGATAGCAAGGTGGAGGAGGATTCGGCAGAACACGTGAAAGTGGAGCTCAACAGGATCCGCGTGACCCTCGACCCGGTCGCGGCCTGGGGACAGGCATTCGATGAAGCCTGGAGGTTGCAGCGCGACTTCTTCTGGACCGCGGACATGGCAGGCCAGGACTGGGACTCCGTCTACAAGAGGTACCGGCCGATCGTGGACCGCCTCGGCTCCCATGACGACCTCGTTGACCTGCTGTGGGAGCTCCACGGCGAGTTGGGAACCTCGCACGCCTACGTGCGTCCGGCAGCCGTCAACGAACCGGGGCGGAATGGCCAGGGGCGGCTGGGTGCCGAGCTGCAGCTCAGTAGCAAGGGTTGGGAAATCACCCGGATCCTCGCAGGGGAATCATCGGATCCGTTGGCTACCTCGCCCTTAACGCGACCCGGTGTGGACGCGAAGGTGGGCGACGTGCTCCTGGCTGTTGACGGCGTCGGGCTTTCGGCAGCCTTGACGCCGGCGATGCAGCTGGTGGGCGCAGCAGGACGGACTGTGGAGCTGACGCTTCTGAACGGTGACGGACACGGCGGTTCCGCTGGCGCGCAGCGACGTGTGGCAGTGGTTCCCATCCGTGATGAGGAACGGCTCCGCTACCAGGACTGGGTGCGTGCGAACCGCAGGACCGTCCGTGAAGCTTCCAATGGCAAGTTCGGTTACCTCCACGTCCCCGACATGATGGCCAACGGCTGGGCCCAGCTCCACCGTGACCTGGATACCGAAACGGCACTCGACGGACTGATCGTGGACGTTCGCCGCAACCGCGGTGGACACACCTCGCAACTGGTCGCCGAGCTGATTGGACGCAAGGTGACCGGCTGGAGCATGCCGCGCGGCGAGAAGCCCCGGACCTACCCGGACCATGCACCCCGCGGACCTGTCATCATCCTGACCGACGAATTTGCCGGTTCCGATGGCGACATCATCACGCAGGTCTCAAAACTCAGGGGCATCGGGCCTGTCATCGGGACCCGGACCTGGGGTGGCGTGGTGGGAATCGACAACCGCTTCTCGCTGGCCGACGGTACGGGCGTCACGCAGCCCCGCTACGCCACCTGGTTCAGCGGCGGAATCGGCTGGGACGTTGAGAACCGGGGCGTTGAGCCTGACATCGAAGTACTTTTTCCGCCGCACGCGTACGCAGCCGGCACGGATCCCCAGCTCGAGTACGGTATCGGTGCACTCAAGGAAATGATCCAGGAGCTGCCTACCGACCGGCCCCCGCTGCGCGAAGGCTACCGGAAGCTGCGGCCGGAGCCGTTGCCTTCGCGGCCACAGGTCCGGAAGTAGAGAGCCTGGTAAGCACAAAGAACCCCGTCACCAGCTGGTGACGGGGTTCTTTTGCATCAAGCGCGGGGGTTCTGGCCCCTCTGCAATGCGCGCTTGCTGTGGCTACTCTGCGAGTGTTGCGTCCAAGGTGATTTCGATGCTGGCCAGCGCGCCCGAAACGGGGCAACCCGTCTTCGCGTCCTCGGAGATACGGCGGAAATCCTCTTGGGAAAGACCCGGAACCTTGGCGGTCATCGTCAGGTGGCTGCCGGTGATGCCGGTGCCCGGAACGAAGGTCACGTCGGCCTTGGTGTTGACTTCCTCGGCGGTGAATCCTTCACCGGCCAAGGCGTGGCTGAAGGCCATGGAGAAGCACGCGGAGTGGGCTGCAGCGATCAGTTCTTCCGGGCTGGTCTTGCCGCCGGACTGCTCCGTGCGGGCCTTCCAGGTGACATCGAACGTACCCAGGCCGGAGCTGTCCAGCGTGGTGTTTCCAGCGCCCTCAATGAGGTTGCCGTTCCATACCGTGTGTGCGGTGCGTGTTGCTGCCATGTCCACTCCTTGGGTCGTTATATTCCGGCACCCGGCCTCCGCCGCGTGCCACCGCTTTCAATCCTAGGGATTCGGTCCAAGGACTGCACGGTCATTCCGCTGTCGGTGGATTGTGACCCCCTAAACTGGCGCCATGGATACAAAAGAACACGTAACCGGCGTGCAACGCCGAGGCCCAAGAATCGCCTCGATCATGGTCAATGCAGTGGATGCGGCCCGACTCTCCGCTTTCTGGTCTGAACTGCTGGACATACCCGTTTCAGCGGAGCACGAAGGTTTTATCTGGCTGCGTCCAGCCGAACCGGGTTTTCCCCAACTGGCGTTCCAGCAGGTCAACGAACCTACCGAAGGACGGCGCCGGCTTCACCTGGACCTTCACGACGCCGATGCCGCTGCCTTGCGGCGAAAGGCGGAGTCCCTGGGCGCTACTTTCATTGAGGGGCACGACGTAGCGGATTTCCACTGGGACGTCATGCATGATCCTGAGGGAAACGAGTTCTGTATCGCCCAGGAGTAGCAGCGTACTTAACGGCGGAGGCCGTCCCACCGGGCTGTGCGCACGGTGGGACGGCCTCTTGCATCAGGATGCAGGCGTGGGAGCTAGTTCCAGAGAGTGGCGATTGCTATGTTCACCAAGGCAAGCCCGCCCACACCGTGAGCCAATCCGGTAGACACAGCTTCACCGTTCTTGACCTTGCGCGAGCCGATGACCGCCAGCACGGCCACGGCCACGGCAATGGCGAACTTGACGCCGAGCTTGAAGTAGTTGGGATCGGCGTCCGGCAAGAAGGGGATCACACCCATCATGGCGATGCCGGTCAGGAGCTGAAGGAACGCACCATCGCGCTGGCGCGGGTGGACGGTTGGCTCCCTGAGGGTGGCGATCCAGTAGCCCACGATCATGGCTGCGCCGACGATGTGCAAGAACACCAGAATGTTGAAGAGAATACTCATGGCCCTAGCTTATCCAGTCGGTTCTACGTCCTGTAGCAAAGCCACGCGCTGGTGTTAAAAGCGGAAGGGGCAGGTCCCCGGGTTTCCCCGGCAACCTGCCCCTTCCGGATCTGCGGGAGTACCTGCAGACGGAACTACTTAGAGACCGAGGTCTGCTTCGAACGCGCCCTCTTCAAGGCGTGCCTTGAGGGTCTGCAGGAACCGGCCGGCGTCGGCGCCGTCCACCAGGCGGTGGTCGTACGTCAGCGACAGGTACATCATGGAGCGGATGGCGATCGAGTCGTCACCGTTTTCGTCAGCAACCACAACAGCGCGCTTGACGATGGCACCGGTGCCGAGGATACCTACCTGCGGCTGGTTGATGATCGGGGTGTCGAACAGGGCGCCGACAGAACCGATGTTGGTGATGCTGAACGTACCGCCGGACAGCTCATCCGGGCCGATCTTGCCGTCGCGGGTGCGGCCTGCAACATCAGCGATCTTCCCGGCAAGGCCGGCGAGGTTCAGGTTGCCGGCGTCGGAGATGACGGGAACCAGAAGGCCCTTGTCAGTGTCGACGGCGATCGCCAGGTGTTCGGCGTTGTGGTAGGTGATTTCCTGCTTGGACTCGTCGTAAGCAGCGTTCAGCTTGGGGTGCTGCTTCAGTGCCTCGGCCACAGCCTTGGCGATGAACGGCAGGAACGTCAGCTTGACGCCGTTCTGGGCCTGGAACGAGTTCTTGGCCTTGAGGCGGAGCTTGGCGATCTTGGTCATGTCGACCTCGTGCACCTGGGTCAGCTGGGTGGAGACCTCAAGAGACTCGCGCATGCGGCGGGCGATGACCTGACGGATGCGGGGAGCCTTCTCCGTGGTGCCGCGCAGCGACGACGCAACGACCGGTGCAGCAGCCTTGGCTGCGGGCGCAGCGGCAGGAGCGGGGGCAGCCGGTGCAGCGGCAGCCTGCCTGGCTTCCGCGGCGGCAAGCACATCCTGCTTGCGGATACGTCCACCAACACCGGTGCCGGAGACAGATGCAATGTCAACGCCGTGCTGGTTGGCAAGCTTGCGAACCAACGGAGTGACGTAGCCGGATTCGGAGGAGCCAGCCGATTCGGCGGCAGGAGCAGCAGGTGCGGCGGCCGGAGCGGCGGCGGGAGCCGGGGCGGCGGCGGGAGCCGGGGCTGCTGCAGCGGGGGCAGGTGCTGCCGGTGCTTCTGCAGGAGCGGCCGGAGCCGGAGCGGCAGCAGGGGCGGCCGGAGCCGGAGCGGCAGCAGGAGCGGCCGGAGCCGGAGCGGCGGCCGGGGCGGCTGCGCCCGAGCCGATGATTGCCAGGACGGAACCGACTTCAGCAGTCTCGTCCTCGTTGACGCGGATCTCCTGGAGGGTACCGGCAACGGGGGAGGGGATCTCCGTGTCGACCTTGTCGGTGGATACCTCAAGAAGGGGCTCGTCGACCTCAACGGTGTCACCGACGGCCTTGAGCCAGCGGGTGACGGTGCCTTCGGTGACGCTCTCGCCCAACGCGGGGAGGGTGACTTCGTGGCCTTCGCCGGACGAAGCGGCGGGTGCTTCCGCAGCCGGAGCTTCTTCTGCGGCGGGAGCTTCTGCGGCGACCGGTGCGGCCTCTTCCGCGGGAGCGGCAGGTGCTTCCTCAGCCGGTGCCGCAGGTGCGGCCTCTGCAGCTGAGCCGGAGCCATCGCCGATGCGGACCAAGGGTGCGCCAACTTCAGCCGTCTCGTCTTCAGCGACGAGGATTTCTTCGATGACGCCTGAGATCGGAGAAGGGATTTCGGTGTCTACTTTGTCGGTTGAAACCTCGAGCAGCGGCTCGTCGATCTCCACCCGGTCACCAACCTGCTTGAGCCAGCGGGTGACGGTTCCTTCGGTGACACTCTCACCGAGGGCGGGCAAGTTAACGGATTCAGACATGTCGTCCCCGTTCTCCTTATTGATCTTTGTGCGGATGAATTCTGCTGGTCCGGGCCGGGTGCATCCGGCAGATTCCGCCGCATGCACCCGACCCGTTTGTCTTGGGTAAAGACTTAGCCGTGGAGCGGCTTGCCCGCGAGGGCGAGGTGGGCTTCGCCCAAAGCTTCGTTCTGGGTCGGGTGGGCGTGGACCAGCTGGGCCACGTCCTCCGGGTAGGCTTCCCAGTTCACGATCAGCTGGGCTTCACCGATCTGTTCACCCATACGTGAACCAATCATGTGGATACCAACTACGGGGCCATCCTTCTGGCGGACAAGCTTGACGATGCCGCCTGTGCCGAGGATGGAGCTCTTGCCGTTTCCGGCAAGGTTGTATTCCTGGGTCTGCACCTGGTCGTCGCCGAACTTCTCCTTGGCGGCCTTTTCGGTGTAACCGACCGTGGCGATTTCAGGTTCGCAGTACGTGACCTTGGGGATGTTTATGTCTTCGACGATGGCCGGGTTCAAGCCGGCGATCTCCTCGGCAACGAAGATGCCCTGCTGGTAGCCACGGTGTGCGAGCTGGACTCCCGGGACGATGTCGCCCACGGCGTAGATGTTGCCGACACCGGTGTGGAGGCGCTCGTTGGTGATGACGAAGCCACGGTCGATGGTGATGCCGGCTTCTTCGTAGCCCAGGTTGGCGGTCACGGGACCGCGGCCTACTGCAACGAGCAGGAGGTCTGCTTCGAAGGTCTGGCCATCAACCAAGGTGACCTTGACGCCGTCGTCGTTCTGCTCGACGCCCTGGAAGAAGATGCCCGTGGTGAACTTGATGCCGCGCTTCTTGAACGCACGCTCGAGGTTCTTCACGATCGAGGCGTCCTCGTTGGGGACCAAGGAGGGGAGGCCTTCGATGATGGTGACGTCCACGCCGAAGGACTTCCACACGGAAGCGAATTCGACGCCGATGACGCCGCCGCCGAGGACGATGGCGCTCTTGGGGATGTAGTCCATGGTGAGGGCCTGGTCGGAGGTGATGACCTTGCCGCCGATTTCAAGGCCCGGGAGCGACCGCGAGTAGGAACCGGTGGCCAGGACAATGTTCTTGCCCGTGTAAGCCGTGCCGTTCACTACGACGGTGTTGTTGCCCTGGAGCTTGCCTTCACCCTCGATAACGGTGATGCCCTTGGACTTGATGAGTCCCTGGAGGCCCTTGAACTTGCCGGCGATGATGCCGTCCTTGTAGGCGTTCACGGCCGACATGTCGATGCTGTCGAGCGTGACGTTCACGCCGTACTTGGCGGAATCGCGTGCATGGTCAGCCAGTTCGGCCGAGTGCAGGAGGGCCTTGGTGGGGATGCAACCATTGTGCAGGCAGGTTCCGCCGAGCTTTGCCTTTTCCACAAGGCCAACGGTGAACCCAAGCTGCACGGCCCGCAGGGCAGTGGCGTAGCCGCCGCTGCCGCCACCGAGTACCAGGATGTCGAATTCTTGCGCAGTTGCCTGATCGGCCACTAAAACGCTCCCTCGCGTGAATGATGACACGGGACTGCGTGCCATCTGGTCTTTGGAACTTGTTCTGCCGTGATTATGCCAGCACCTAAGTTCTCTTGCATTTGTGACTATCGAGTTCACCTTAGCGAACCACCTACCCATGCTCCACCCTCTGCGGGTGTTTGTGGAGCGCTTGTGTCGAGACTCACGTTCACTTGTGACACAGCGCTACACGCCGCATAATTCCGGGGTTGCGTGGCCCCTGCCGGGTCATCGCCCGGACCACGCAACCCCGGAGGAAGCGGGGAGTGTGCCGCTAGGCGGAAACCGCCAAAAGGTCCTCGGCGTAGGCAACCAGGGTGCGGACGGTGCATCCGGTGCCCTGCTTGGGTGTGTAGCCGTAGGGGCTGCCGTTGTTGAAGGAGGGGCCGGCAATGTCCACGTGGGCCCACGGGATCTGCTCGCCGGAATCGTCCTTGCCCACGAACTCGCGCAGGAACACCGCGGCGGTCATCATGCCACCGTTGCGCTCACCAATGTTGGCGATGTCTGCCACCTGGGAGTCCAGGCTTGGGCGGAGTTCTTCCGGCAGCGGCATCGGCCACACCAGTTCGCCTGCGCGGTCGGCGGCGGACTTGAGTGCAGCCGTGACGGAATCCGAACCCATCACACCAGCGGTGCGCAGGCCCAGGGCGATCAGCTGCGCGCCCGTCAGGGTGGCGACGTCAATGATCACATCCGGCTTCTCCAGGCTGGCGGCGACGAGTCCGTCGGCCATCACAAGGCGACCCTCGGCGTCGGTGTTCAGTACTTCCACGGTCTTGCCGCCGTGGATGGTGAAGACATCGGCGGGCCGCGCTGCGGCACCGGACGGCATATTCTCTGCGATGCAGAGCCAGGCGGTTGCCTTGATGGGCAGACCCAGCGAAGCCAGCGCCAGGACAGTATTAAGGACGACGGCGGCGCCCGCCATGTCGCTCTTCATGTCGCCCATGCCGAGGGCGGGCTTGATGGAGATGCCACCGGTGTCAAAGGTGATGCCCTTTCCGACGAGGGCAATCTTCCGGGTGGCCTTGGCGGGAGCGTATTCCACCTTGACCAGGCGCGGCTGGCGGGTGGAGCCCTTGCCGACGCCGAGGATGCCGCCAAAGCCCTCCTTCTCCAGGCGCTTCTCATCCCAGACGGTTACCTTGACCGGAAGGCCCTTGGCGAGTTCCTTGGCGGACTCGGCAAACGACTCAGGGTAGAGGTGGCTGGGCGGTTGGTTCACCAAGGTGCGGGTGGCGTTGACTGCCCTTGCCAGGACAACTGCCCGATCGAGCGCAGGCTGGGCCGTCTTTGCATCCACGTCAGAGAAGATCAGTGCCTTGGCCACCGGCGCCTTCAGGCCATCGGTGGAGGAGCGGTGCTCAGTGTAGGAATAGGCGCCCAAAGCGGCACCTTCGGCGACCGCTGCCACATCCGTGAGTGCCGGCGTCGGGAAAGCCAGTGTCACCGACGGCAGCCCTGCAAGCTGGCGCACTGCCGATCCTGCGGCCCGGCGCAAAGCCTCTTCGCTGAGGTTGCCGCCGTTGGCAAGTTTGCCCACGCCCGCCAAGACCAGAACTCCGGCGCCCGTTTCGGGCAGTCCGGGAAGGCGGTGCACCTGGTCGGCCGCGCCGCTGATCCCCAGGAGCTTCAGGGAGCCTGCCACAGACTCGGCAGACTTGGCACTGAGCGGATTGGGAAGCAGCACCGGCCCATCCGTGCCTTGTGCAACTCCGATCACGAGTGCGTCGCTGGGGGACTTTTTCAGGTCCTTGGCAATGATGCCCAGGATGATGTCAGTAGTCTTGACCACGAGGATGTGTCCTCACTTCTCTCTGCATTGCATGGCGGGGCCGCATGTTAGGCGGCCTGCCCCGGTACGCGCCCGACGTCCACGTGCGACGGCGGCCTTGGTCTTCAGGCCGGGCGTCACTGGAGGACGTCGGCCCGTTTCGATCGTAGTCTCTCAGCGACCGCTGACAGCAATTAAATGAGAGCTGCCGCACATCGGGGGCAGGAATGCCAGCTCCGCGTGCAGCGTTGTAACCATACAGACCATCCCGAACCACAGAACCGAACTTGCCCCGTGAAAGGAATACGCCGTGTTTGAACGGATATCCGGCACCCTCCTGGACCCTGAAGCGCTCTACGCGAGCAACATCGAGACCTTCCACAGCCCCGAATTGCGCGGTCTGGACATGGTCATGGGCTTCACGGGGTTTGCCGATGCCGGTCATGTAGTCCGGCAAATCAATGCGGAACTGTTGGACGAGCTCGATGCCGAGGTCGTGGCCATGTTCGACGCCGACCAGCTCATCGACTACCGCTCGCGCCGTCCCCACATCAGCTTTGTGGAGGACCACCTCCAGGATTACCAGGCGCCCAAGCTCGGCCTGTACAAGCTGACGGACGGGCTGGGACAGCCTTTCCTCCTGCTGGCCGGTTTTGAACCTGATCTGCAATGGGAGCGGTTTGCCCGCGCCGTGGTCGGAATCGTGGAGAAACTGGACGTCAACCTCGTCACGTGGATCCACTCAATCCCCATGCCTGTGCCGCACACGCGGCCAGTGGGTGTGACGGTGCACGGCAACAGGCCCGAGCTCATCGAAGGAATCTCCAGCTGGAAGCCCACCGTGGAGGTGCCGGCAGCCATTGGCCACATCCTTGAGCTTCGGCTCACCGAGGCCGAACGCAGCGTCGCCGGCTACGTCATCCACGTGCCGCACTACCTGTCCGAGGCCGAGTACCCTCCCGCGGCAGTGGCGGGCTTGGAATACCTCGGGGCGGCGACGTCCCTGATGCTCCCCACTGACCGCCTGCGCGAAGCGGGGCGGGAGGTTGGCCGGCAGATCGCTGAGCAGATCGCAGCTTCCGAAGAAGTGCAGGCGGTGGTGGCGAACCTGGAGACCCGCTACGACGAGAAATCCGAGGGAATCGTCCGCCGCTCCCTGCTTGCCGACGAGAACGACGAACTGCCCAACGCCGAGGACATCGGAGCAGCTGTGGAAGCGTACCTGGCACGTAAAGACACGCCTCAATAAATCAGCTTTATCCGTTGACCGGCATAATTGAGGTGTGACTTCTCCCCGCGCCTGGCTTATTTGGACCATAGGCATCTTCGCCTACCTCGTGGCTGTAGCGCAGCGGACTTCCTTCGGCGTGGCAGGTTTGGAGGCAACTGAACGGTTCCACGCCAGCGCCTCAGCCATCTCCTTCTTCACCGTCCTGCAGTTGTTGGTCTATGCAGGGCTGCAGATTCCGGTGGGCGTACTGGTGGACCGGTTCGGGTCGCGGGTCATGGTGGCCGGCGGTGCTGTCCTCATGGCCGCCGGACAACTCCAGCTTGCTTTCGCTGAGAGCATTCCCGGCGGTGTCCTGGGCCGCGTTCTCGTAGGGGCGGGCGATGCCATGACGTTCATCTCGGTAATCCGCCTTGTTCCCCTGTGGTTCGCCCCGGCAAGGGTTCCCCTGGTGACCCAGTTGACTGGCATGTGCGGCCAGCTGGGCCAGCTGTTCAGTGTGGTCCCGTTCGCGTTGTTGCTGCATTCTGCCGGATGGACGCCAGCGTTCCTGACACTGGCTGCGATGTCGGTGCTGGCAGTTGTCCTGGTCCTTTGCCTGTTGCGGGACGCCCCTCCAGGCCACCCCGCCAAGGCTTCGGCCCAAGGCCTGCGGGCCACGGGCGTTTCCCTGTCCAGCGCCTGGAAACAGCCCGGGACCAGGCTGGGCCTGTGGAGCCACTTCACCGTACAGTTCAGCGGCAACCTCTTTGCGATGACATGGGGATACCCGTTCCTGCTCTCAGCCCAGGGACTGGACGCCGGAACGGTGTCCGCCCTGATGGCGCTCTTCGTGGCAACGGCCATCGTTGCCGGACCAGGACTAGGACGGTTCGTCTCCAGGCACCCCATGCGCAGATCGGCAATGGTCCTTTTGATCACCACCGCCACGGCCATGGCGTGGGCGGCCGTGCTCCTTCTTCCTGAGCGGGCTCCACTCTGGCTTCTGGTTCTCTTGGTCGTGGTGCTTGCCATCGGTGGCCCGGGCTCCATGATCGGCTTTGACTTCGCCCGGACGTTCAATCCTTCACACCGGATCGGCACGGCAACAGGAATCGTCAACGTTGGCGGCTTCATCGCCGCCCTCATTGCCATCTACCTCATTGGCCTGGTGCTCGACCTCCTGAACGCCAGCGGATTCTCCGGCGGAGAGTTGTACGGCCTCGCACCGTTCCGGATTGCCCTCAGTGTCCAGTTCCTGCTGCTCGCGATCGGAACCGTCTTGATTCTGGTCACCCGGCGGAAAGTCCGGCGCCAAATGGCAAGCCAGGGCATCCACGTCCCACCATTGGCAACCGCGCTCGCAAGGCAGCGGCGTGAGCGCCTGGAGCGCCGGCGCGAGGCACGCTCCAAGGCGGCGGGGACTAGAGCGGCGGGGGAGTAGAAGGCGCGCAGCAGCCGCCTCCGCACCCTGACGGCTTTTCCACATAGCTGGGTTTGTGCCTGTTCCTTGTCTTCGCCGGTGCGCAGGCTTGAGGCATGACCACCAACAAAACTCTTAACATCCACCAGCCCGAAGACATCCTTGGCTACATACCCCACATGCTGGGTTATTGGCCCGAGGACAGCCTCGTGGCCATCACGATGCAGGGAAAGCTCCTGGGCGCAACCCTCCGGGTAGACCTGCCGGTGTTGTCCTCCCACGCAGCCATGGCCCGTTTCGCTGAACATGTGCGCCAGTATCTGATTGCCGATGAGGCTGCCAATGGCGTGGTCCTCGCCGTGTATACCGATGGCGGTTGGCAGGACGGCTCAGTGGTTGGCCGGATGACGCCCTTGCTCGATGCCCTCAGGGCCAGCCTCGACTGCGTCGATCTCTCAGTGCGTGACGCTTGGTTGGTGGGTGCCGAATACTGGCGGGGAGCCTACTGCGTCGATGAAGGCTGTTGCCCGCTTCCCGGGTTCGCCGTTGAACGGATCAAGGAAAGCCGGCTCAGTGCGGAATTGGTGTACCAGGGGAATGCCATCGGACCGTCCCCACGAAAAGGCTTTGAAGGGCTGGGACTCGCCTTGTCCGGCCCGCACGGATCCCGGGTATCGGAAGCGGAGGTGCAATTCGGTCAACAGATACTTGGCAGCTGGCGCAGCGAGGCCTGCTTCGATGCTGTCCTTGCTGTGTGGCGGTACGTCATGACCAGGGCCCTCCGGAATGCTCCCCTGGACCCGGCCGCTGATGCGACGCTCATCGGATTTCTTAGGACCACGCTGAAAGTGACGGCGTGGCGGGACGCGGTGGTGGTGATGGCCGCAGCCGGCACGGATGCTGCAAAGTCCGGCGCTGAAGAATTCGGACTCTTCGTCGAGGATGGGCTGGACAGCCCACCTTTTGATTCTCGGGAACTGGGCGTGCCCGATGTCGGGCCAACCACCGAAAACCAGTCGGGGGCCGCCCGTACTGAAGGATCCGGGGAGCCCGCCGACGTTTACACCTACGGCGATGTCCTGTTGGGCATGCATCCGGAGGTGCCCTGCTGGAGCGACCTCGACGTGCTGCAACAGGCCCTTGCCCTACTGACCATCGAGGGCGAGCTGGGAGAAGTGGCAGCCGCTGCGCTGACCCTGCAAGGGTGGATTTTCTGGTGCAGGGGCAACGGCTCCCTCGCACACGCCTGCCTGAGCCGGGCCGGAGACGCCCAGCCAGGCTACCGCTTGGCCGAGCTGCTCATGGAGATTCTGGGGGAGGGCGTTCTGTGTGGGTGGGCGCGCCGCCCCGACTCCGCATGGAAGGGGCCGGGCAATGCACCTGCCTAGTTTCCTTGGCACTCAACAGGCGTACGTTTCGCAAAACCGTGAGACAATGGATGCCGAGACCCGGTTGGGTCCGCGTTTGAATGCCTGGATGGGCCCGGAGACGGGAACAATCCAGTGTCGCCGGTAGTTGTAATCAAAGACTCTGCAGGCGGTGATCGCATTTGAAGTTGATCGCGGACTTGACAGGGTCATAGTGGTGTTGCCCGTATGGTGATTCCACAGACCGCCGCTAGAAAGGTTTTCTGTGACCCCGTCTTCCGTCGAGAAGGAACCCGCCGCCCAGGCCGAATTGTCCGCTGAGGAAAAGAAGGCGGCCACATCGGCAAAGCGCGCTGCGACACGTGCTGCCAACAAGGCTTCAGAGGGCGACTCTGACAAGCCTGCCCCGAAGAAGCGTGGACCCAAGCCCGGTGCGAAGGCCGCTGCCGAAGCAGCGAACAGCTCCTCCGCCACCGACGCCGAGGAGCCCAGCGCCGAGGACGAAGACTTCGACCCCGCAGCAGCGGAGGAAGTCGAAGTCGGAGACGACGACACCGAGGACGGCGCGACTGCCGCCAAAGACAAGGCTGCCCCGTCCGGCTCAGGCTTTGTCTACTCGGATGCCGATGATGACGACGCACCTGTACAGCAGGTCATGTCAGCTGGTGCAACCGCAGACCCCGTCAAGGACTACCTGAAGCAAATCGGCAAGGTGGCCTTGCTGAACGCCGAACAGGAAGTCGATCTGGCCCTCCGCATCGAGGCCGGGCTCTTCGCTGAGGAAAAGATCAACGCGGATGACGGGTCCATGGATCCCAAGCTCAAGCGCGAGCTCGAGTTCGTCATCCACGATGGCAAGCGTGCAAAGAACCACCTGCTCGAGGCCAACCTTCGCCTGGTTGTATCGCTCGCGAAGCGTTACACCGGACGAGGCATGCTGTTCCTGGACCTGATCCAGGAAGGCAACCTGGGCCTTATCCGCGCCGTGGAGAAGTTCGACTACACCAAGGGCTTCAAGTTCTCCACTTACGCCACGTGGTGGATCCGCCAGGCAATTACCCGTGCCATGGCTGACCAGGCCCGCACCATTCGTATTCCGGTGCACATGGTCGAAGTCATCAACAAGCTGGCCCGCGTTCAGCGCCAGATGCTTCAGGACCTGGGCCGCGAGCCCACGCCCGAGGAGCTGGCACTGGAACTGGACATGACACCCGAAAAGGTCGTCGAGGTCCAGAAGTACGGTCGCGAACCCATCTCGCTCCACACCCCGTTGGGCGAGGACGGCGACTCCGAGTTCGGTGACCTGATCGAGGACTCCGAAGCAGTTGTTCCGGCTGACGCAGTGAGCTTCACGCTCCTGCAGGAGCAGTTGCACTCAGTTTTGGACACCTTGTCAGAGCGTGAAGCAGGCGTGGTCGCCATGCGCTTCGGCCTCACTGATGGCCAGCCGAAGACTTTAGACGAAATCGGCAAGGTCTACGGAGTGACGCGTGAGCGCATCCGCCAGATCGAATCCAAGACCATGTCCAAGCTGCGGCACCCGTCCCGCTCGCAGGTCCTGCGGGACTACCTGGACTAAAATTCCAAGCAAGTGCGTCAGCACCAAAGCGGCCCAGTCGGTTATCCGGCTGGGCCGCTTTCTTGTTGACCGCCCGGACATCAATCCACGGCGGAACCGGCATTAAGCAGCGCCCTGTGGAAGCAGACGGATACAGCAAAAAGGACCCCTCCCGGTGGGGAGGGGTCCTTTGGCTCGATGTGGTTCCGGACTCTTGCCGGTTGCATTGTCCAGTCGACGTGTACGTTAGTCGACGGGTACGGGTGCCTTCTCATTGAGGCGCTCGGTCTCATCATGCCAGTCGGAAGTCATGGGCCGGAGCGTGGCTTCAACTGCACGTGCGTGGTGGCCGCAGAAGAGCAGCTCACCACCGGAGGACTCGAGTACAACGCGGACATACGCCTGGGCTCCGCAACGATCGCACCGGTCAGCGGCGTTCAGTGTGCGGTCTGCAACTGCTGTTGTCATGTCGGCCTCCTTAGTAGTTCTGTACATCCATATAACCAGCATTCGACGCAGATCCATGGCAAGGATGGGTCACTTTCGCTGTCCGCGTATCACATGTGCGTAACGTAACGATGCGGATCATCGGACGCCGGGAGTGGCAACCAGTACCTAAGGGCCGCGGCGGCTAGCCTAGTATGGGCAGTGTTTGCCTTGAATTACCAGCGAAATACCAGCGATATACGGCTGGGAAGCACCCTGAGTTATACCCCCGAAGGAGCACACCCCCACGTGGCACCGAGTTCTGAATACAACGCCCGGCATTTGTCTGTCCTGGAGGGCCTGGAAGCGGTCCGCAAGCGCCCGGGCATGTACATCGGCTCCACCGACTCACGTGGCCTCATGCACTGCCTGTGGGAAATCATCGACAACGCCGTGGACGAAGCCCTGGCCGGCTTTGGGCACGACATCAAGGTGATCCTGCACGCGGACAACTCAGTGGAAATCCATGATGACGGCCGTGGCATTCCCGTGGACGTCGAGCCCAAAACCGGCCTGTCCGGCGTCGAAGTCGTCTTTACCAAGCTGCATGCGGGCGGCAAATTCGGCGGCGGCTCCTACACGGCGTCCGGTGGCCTGCATGGCGTGGGCGCTTCCGTGGTCAATGCACTGTCCAGCCGCCTCGATGTCCAGGTGGACCGCGGCAGCAAGACCTATCAGATGTCCTTCCGCCGGGGTGAACCTGGCCGCTTCCTCGATGCCGGCTCCAAGACCGGACCTGATTCGCCGTTCGAACCATTCGTTGAGAATTCGGTACTGGACGTTGTGGGCAAGGCCAAGCGGGGCGTCACGGGAACCCGTGTGCGCTACTGGGCGGACCGCCAGATTTTCACCCCCGACGCGAAGTTCTCCTACGACGATCTGGTGGCCCGCGCCCGCCAGACGTCCTTCCTCGTGCCCGGCTTGCGGATCACGGTCCGCGACGAACGAAAGCTCGCCGGCACCCCCGGTGAGCACGGGGTCCACGAGGAAGTGTTCCACCACGACGGCGGTATCAGTGAATTCGTTGAATTCCTGGCAGCCGACTCCGGCGTTACCGATGTGTGGCGGCTTCACGGATCCGGGAAATTCAAGGAAACCGTTCCTGTGCTGGATGAGAACGGGCACAGCAAGATCGCCGAAGTGGAACGTGACTGCGAAGTCGATATCGCACTGCGTTGGGGGATCGGCTATGAAACCACCATGCGCAGTTACGTCAACATCATTGCAACGCCCAAGGGTGGCACGCACCAGTCGGGCTTTGAAGCTGCTCTCCTGAAGACCTTCCGTAAGGCCGTTGAAACCAATGCCCGCAAGCTCAAAGCGGGCAACGACAAGATCGAAAAGGACGACATTCTTGCCGGCTTGACGGCCGTCCTGACTGTTCGCCTGGCTGAGCCGCAGTTCGAAGGGCAGACCAAGGAGATTCTTGGAACCTCAGCGGTTCGGGCGATCGTTGCCAAGGTGGTTGAAAAGGAAATCACCGCACGCTTGTACTCGGCCAACCGTAATGACAAGGCACAGTCGGCCCTCCTGCTGGAGAAGATGGTCAGCGAGATGAAATCGCGCATCTCAGCCCGCGTCCACAAGGAGACCCAGCGCCGCAAAAACGCGCTGGAGACTTCGTCGATGCCCACCAAACTGGCTGATTGCCGCACGGATGATGTGGCACGGTCGGAATTGTTCATCGTGGAGGGTGACTCCGCGCTCGGAACAGCGAAGCTTGCGCGGTCCTCGGATTTCCAGGCGCTGCTGCCGATTCGTGGAAAGATCCTGAACGTCCAGAAGGCGTCGGTGGGAGACATGCTGTCCAACGCTGAGTGCGCTGCCCTGATCCAGGTGGTGGGCGCCGGTTCCGGCCGAAGCTTCGACCTTGATGCGGCGCGCTATGGCAAAGTCATCCTCATGACGGATGCCGACGTTGACGGTGCCCACATACGTACTCTGCTGCTGACGCTGTTCTTCCGGTACATGCGGCCCATGGTCGAAGCCGGCCGGGTGTTCGCCGCAGTCCCGCCGCTGCACCGCGTGGAAGTCATCAACCCGGGCCAGAAGGCCAACGAGATGATCTACACCTACTCCGAAGCCGAGCTTCACGTGCTCCTCGCGAAGCTGGTCAAGGAAGGGAAACGGTATAAAGAACCGATCCAGCGCTACAAGGGCCTTGGCGAGATGGACGCCCAGCAATTGGCGGAGACCACCATGGATCCCCGGCACAGGACCCTGCGGAAAGTCGGTATCGACAGTGCGCAGCGGGCGGAAGAAGTCTTCGACCTGCTGATGGGCTCGGATGTGGCACCACGCAAGGAATTCATCATCGCCGGCGCAGCAACCTTGGACCGGGAGCGTATCGACGCTTAGCCCCACCAGGGGATCACCGTGGCTCCCGGGCGGACGCTGCGTGGCTGGGGGCAGCGGCGGGCGCGGCGAACGCTGCCGCTCCCACCAGAACTGCTAGCGCACCCAGCCCCCAGGGCAGCCCTGCGGCAACGGCGATACCACCTACCAGTAACGGACCCCCGGCGTCGCCGAGTTCCCGCCCGAGCTCGGCCGAGCCCATGGTCCGGCCGAGCCTGGCCTTGGGTGTGGAATCTGCAAGATGGGCGAACGCGAGCGGCGTCGCCACGCCAATCCCGACTCCAATGAGCAAGGCCGCAGCGTAGATCCAGAGTGCCCCTGGCAAGGTGGCCGCGATCAGGATCCCCACGGCGATGCATGACAGTCCGGCGATCATCCCCGGCCTGTCGGTAAGTATGCCGCGATCCCGCAGGGCGCCAATACGTGGCTGGACTGCGGAGGACACAATGGCCAGGACAGTCACGACGGCGACGCTCCCGGCAGTGCCCAGTCCGTCCCTGGCGGCAAGGGCCGGAAGGAAGCCAACAGCAGCCCCGAGCGCCCCTGTGGCCGCTGCGAGCACCAGTGTGGAGCCCAGGAACGTCTTCCCGGTGCTCTGCCGCCACACGTCCGCCAGGGTGTACCGGGTCCTGGGCAATGGTTCCAAACGCGGCATGGAGATGAGGACCCATACGGCCACCACAAGGGCTACGCCGGACAGGACGGAGAACAGGAGCCCGAAACCGCCCGCCAGGATGGCAAAGGCGCCCAATAGCGGCCCCAGGGCGTAGCCGAGGCCTTTCCAGGAGCCGTAACGCCCAAAATAGCGGCCGGTATTGTTGCCCGCGAGCCGGGCGACACTGGCGGAGGAAGCCGGTGAAAAGGCCGATGCTGCCACGCCTTGACCGAGCCTGGCCGCGGCGAGCATGCCGGGTTGTTCAGCCCAAAGACCCGCCAAAGACGCGGCGGCGAAGGCCAGAAGCCCGCCCACGATCACCGGCTTGGGCCCGATGCGGTCGCTCAGTGCGCCGAAGACAGGCTTGAGGAAGACTTCGGCAACGTCATACAAAGCGAGCAGAATACCCAGTCCGAGAAGGCTCAGTCCGATGTCCTGGCTTTCGGCGCCAAGACCTGCGGCAACAGCATGCGCCCCGAAAGCTGTAGTGAAGCCCGCAGCATAAAGGGGCCACCGCTGGTAGGGAGACCTGCGCGCAGGGCCGGTCTTTTCGGGCGGATTCACGCCCCTAAATGTAACAAGGCGCTGTGGTGTCCTTAGGAAGCTGCGCTGCTGGCACTGTGGGCGGAGCCCATCCCTGCCGGCTAACCGAGCAGACCGGGCACAATCAACAGCGCTGTGGGAACGGCCAGCAGCATCGCCGAGGCAGCAAGGACCAGCACCCTCAGTCCCTTGGTGAGGGGCGGCTGCGGCGAGAGCAGCCGACTGACGCGTGACGCCGTCGTGCGCGGTGAATCGGCACCTCCGGTGGCGCTGACGCCGTTGCCTTCGACGACGGCGCCGCCACCTTTCAGTGCTGCGGCGCTGACGGCCGGCTGCGAGCTGCCGCTGGCAACGATGGCGATTGCCTTGATGAGCGTCCCTTTGCTTTCGGTCCGAAGCGCAACGTCGTCCGCCAGCATCTCGATCAGGGAGTTCACGGCTGTCTGGGCGAGGCGGGTTGTGGGAAACCAGGGGAGGGCCTGGCGCCAGGCAGCGAAGGCCCACAGCAAAAGATCGTGCCGCTGGGAAAGATGGGCGTTCTCATGGATGAGGACGGCCCGCAGCTCGGCTGGATCGAGTGCGGCCATGAGGCCATCGGACAGGACCGTGACCGAACGGGCGCCGCCGGGCAGGCAGTAAGCAACCGGGGACTCATGGTTGATCACGACGGTCCCGGGACCGTCGTCGGAGGGTGATGCCAGCAGCGCGAGAAGTTCCCGGTGCCGGCGACGCTGGCGCTCGATCTTGTAGTACGTCAGCAACAGGGTGAAAACGAGATGCGCGGTCAGGAGTGCGGCGGCGGAGAGGGCAAAAAGGTGCCAGAAACCCAAAGCAGTGGTGGGCTCATTATTGAACACCATTCCGGCCAGGCTCCTGAGGCCGGCAAGGAGGTTGTCGCCAATCGGTTCCAGACCGTAGACCAGCATGGCGCCGATCATCGACAATCCACCGGCAAGGGCTATGGCCTGCCACAGCACCATGGCGGTGAAGGGCGACCGTGCCGGCCACTGTGCGCGCGACAGCAGGACGGGAACCGGCCACGCCAGAATCAATGCCAGGACCGCAAGCAGGTATGAGGTCCAGAACATAGTGGCTAATTGTAGCCGAGCAGTTTGCGCAGGGTAGCGGCTTCACTTTCGGTGACGGAGCCGATGAAGCGGGCAAGGACAGCCTCACGGTCCGGAGCGGAGCCCAGGACTTCGTGCATCAGTTCCGCAGTGTGGTCGGCGCGGCTGGAGACTGCCTGGTAACGGTGCGGGCGTGTTCCCCGCTCGCGTTCCACCAGACCCTTCTTTTCCAGGCGTGACAGCACGGTCAGGACGGTGGTTACTGCCAGGTCTTTGCCTTGATGGCCTGCGGTGCCGTCGCCGGCCTCCGAGTCCTGCGCCAGAAGATCGCGCAGCGTATTGGCGGTTGCAGCTTCCTGGCCTGCCCAGAGCAGATCCATCACTGCCCGTTCCAGTTCCCCAAGACTTGCCATCGTTACTTCCCTACCTTCCGCTTCCTGCTGCAGGGTTACTGCCGCGGGGAGCGATGATCCAACATTCCACAATAAATCTACCGCTTTTCCTACGCTGATTCTACGTGAGGTAGAACTGTCGGCGCGCCGCCACGCCCGGTGGCCTCTTGCGCGTGGCCGATGCCACTTGAAGAATGGGTTTCGTTGCCCGGCATTTGTTCTACACTGTGTAGAAGAGAAGTTTTCTACGCCATGTAGAACTAACGTCATCGTACTTCGGTCCACCGCACAAAGGACAGCCATGGACGCCTTGGAAATCGCACGCTGGCAATTCGGTATCACTACCGTTTACCACTTCATGATGGTGCCCCTCACCATTGGGCTGGGTTTGGTCGTGGCCATCATCCAGACCATGTGGTACCGCACGGGCAAGCCCGAGTACCTGCGCATGACCAAGTTCTGGGGAAAGCTCTTCCTGATCAACTTCATCATGGGCGTGGCCACCGGCATCGTCCAGGAATTCCAGTTCGGCATGGCCTGGAGTGAGTACAGCCGCTTCGTCGGTGACGTGTTCGGGGCGCCCCTCGCTCTCGAAGCGCTGCTGGCATTCTTCGTGGAGTCCACGTTCCTTGGGCTTTGGATCTTTGGCTGGAAGCAACTGAAGCGCGGCGTCCACCTCGCCTGCCTGTGGATCGCGGTCATCGGCTCGGTCTTCTCTGCCTACTTCATCATTGTGGCCAACTCCTGGATGCAGCACCCCGTGGGAGTTGAAATGGTGGACGGACGCCCCGTCATGACCGACGCCTGGGCCGTCTTCACCAACAACACTGCCCTGGTAGCGGTGCCCCACACCCTGTTTGGTGCGCTGGCCGTCGCCGGAGCCTTCCTCCTGGGAATCGCCTGGTACCACCTGTGGCGTCGGCGCCACGATGGGATCGACACCGTGGGCAAGGACGGCCGGATCATTCCCGGTGATGCGCCGCAGATCCCCGGGCGGGACAAAGCCGACTACACAGTCTGGATGAAGTCCCTGCGCATCGGCGCCGTCGTGGCCATGATTTCCTTCGCAGGAACGGCCTTCACCGGCGACCTCCAAGGCAAGCTCATGTTCGAACAGCAGCCCATGAAGATGGCTGCAGCGGAAGCGGCCTGCCACGATGGAACAGGGTTCTCGATACTGAGCGTCGGAAACGTGGGCTCTTCCAACTGTGAAGATGTCGTGGCCGTCATCGAAGTGCCGGGCATCCTCTCCTTCCTGGCCAAGGGAGACTTCACCACCGAGGTCAAGGGAGTCAACAGCCTGCTCGGCGAGTACAAAGAGAAGTACGGCACCAATCTGCCGGACAACCCGCTCTACGGCGACCGTGCCGGACAGGAAATCCAATACGTTCCCGTCATGGAAGTGACCTACTGGGGCTTCCGCATGATGATCGGATTCGGCGGCGTCGCAGCCCTCGCCGCGCTGCTGGCCCTCTGGGTAACGCGTAAGGGCGTAGTCCCGGAGTCCAAGTGGCTCATGCGGATTGCGGTCTTCGGAATCCTGGCGCCCTTTGGCGCCAACGCCGCAGGCTGGATCTTCACCGAAATGGGCCGGCAGCCGTTCGTCGTTGCTCCTAATCCGGATATGAACGGCATCGACCAGGTCTTCATGTTCACCGCCGCTGCGGTGTCCCCAGGGGTCAGCGCAGGGGAGATCCTGACTTCGCTGGTAGTGCTTACGGCAATCTACGCGGTGCTGCTGGTGGTGGAAGTGAAGCTGCTGGTCAAATATGTCCGCGGTGGCGTTGCTTCCGCGATGCCGGAACTGGGGCATGGCAAAGACAAGGACGGGTCCCCGAACGGGGATGGCAAAGACAACGACACTCCGGACAAGTCCGGCGACGACGTCCTGGCATTCGCTTACTAGGAGCAGGGGAAACTGACAATGGAACTGTTGCCAACCATTTGGTTCGTGGCCATCGCCGTCCTGTGGACCGGCTACCTCTTCCTTGAGGGCTTTGACCTCGGCGTGGGCATGCTCATGAAGCTGTTCGCACGAAACAACACCGACCGCCGGGTACTGCTGAACACCATCGGTCCGGTCTGGGACGGAAACGAGGTGTGGTTGCTGACCGCAGCCGGCGCTACCTTCGCCGCCTTCCCGCTCTGGTACGCGTCTCTGTTCTCCGCCCTCTACCTGCCGCTCCTGGCAGTCCTGGTTGCCTTGATTTTCCGGGCCGTTGCCTTCGAATACCGGGGCAAGGTCGATTCCGAACGCTGGCGCAACCGCTGGGACTGGGCCATCGCCGTCGGCTCCTTCGTTGCCGCTTTCGGCATCGGTGCAGCACTTGCGCTCACCACCACGGGCCTGCCCCTGAACGCCAACGGAGACCGGGAGGGCGGCCCGATGTCCTGGTTCAGCGGCTACGCGCTTCTGGGTGGCTTCGGAGTGGTGGCCTTCGCCCTGGTGCACGCCCTGGCATTCCTTGCCCTCAAGACCGACGGCGAGGTGCGGCACCGTGCCCGCCGCTGGTTTGTGCGGTTGGTCCCGGTCGCGGTTCTGCCGATGTTCGGGTGGATGGTGGCAGTCCAGTTCCTCAGCGGCAAGCCATGGACGTGGGCTCTGGTAGCTGCCGCCGTCATCGCAGTGGTCCTGGCCTGGGCACTGGCCCGCGCAGGCTCCGAGGGACGGGCCTTTGGAGCCCTGGGTGCATTCATTGTCTGCGCCACTGCCTCAATCTTCGGAGCGGCATTCCCGGTGGTTATTCCCTCCACGATCGATCCCGCCTTCAACCTGACCATCTCCACGGCTTCTTCCTCGGACTACACGCTGGGCCTGATGAGCATTGTGGCTGCCGTGGGGCTGCCGTTGGTGATCGCCTACCAGGCCTGGACCTACTGGGTCTTCCGGCGGCGTGTCAGCGCGGCACACATTCCTGAGGCACACGGCTTCCTCCCCGCCATCGCGGCAAAAGTACTCGTTTCCAAGGAAGGCGCCTCCTCCAACCCTGCGCAACCGGGAAAATAGCCGCCTCATGAAACCGGTGTTTCCTTCCGGACAGGCCACCCGCTCGGCGCTCTACGTCCTGGGGCTGATGTCCGCGCTCAAAGCGCTGTCCCTTGTCTTGATGGCGCAGGCTGTGGCCACAATGCTCGCCGGTCTCGCAGCGGGTTCCGGTGACTGGAACAGTGACCTGCTGTGGGGTGCGGCCGGGGCCGTGCTGCGGTCACTGACCGTGTGGGGACAAGGAATTGCGGCACGTCACGCCGCTCTGGGTGTCAAAGAGGAACTACGCGTGCGGCTGCTCAGGCGGTCCCTGGGCGACGGCGGTTCGGCCCCTGTTGAAGGAATGAACGACGGCGGCCTGGCGATACTGGCGACGCGCGGGCTGGATGCGCTGGACGACTACTACACCCAGTACCTTCCCGCTTTGGTCAATTGCGCCACGGTTCCCTTATTGATCGGAGCGCGGATCCTCTTCGCCGACTGGGTAAGCGCCGTGGTCATCGTCCTGACTGTGCCGTTGGTGCCCCTGTTCATGGTGTTGATCGGACGACACACCGAAGACCGCGTCCGGGATGCGCAAACCACCCTGCGGAAACTCTCCGGCCACATCCTGGAACTGGCCAAGGGGCTGCCCGTATTGGTGGGGCTCGGCCGCGCCAGCGAGCAACGCGCCGCATTGGAAGACATCTCCGAGCAGTACCGCAGCAGGACCATGGGTACGCTCCGTACTGCTTTTCTCTCCGCGCTTGCCCTTGAACTCATCGCCACCATCTCGGTAGCCGTGGTTGCAGTATTCATCGGTGTCCGGCTCGTAGCAGGGGACATGGCCCTGGAAGCGGGCCTCCTGGCCTTGATCCTCGCCCCTGACTGCTACCTGCCACTGCGGGAGCTCGGCACCGCGCATCACGCCAGCGACGACGGCCGGGCAGCCCTCGAAACAACCAACGCCGTACTGGAAGCTCCCCGGCACCGACGCGTCACGGACGCGACGCGCCGTACGGAGCCCGCCGACGTCGTCGTCAGCGACTTGTCGGTGACGTACCGCGGCAGGACCGCTGCCGCCGTCGGACCCCTCGACTTCACTGCCCCGCAGGGGAGCATCACAGCCCTCGACGGCGACAGCGGCGCCGGAAAGAGCACCGTCCTGGGAGTGCTGGCGGGACTCATCGGCAACGGGCCGGGAGCCCGCGTCACAGGTACCGTGGCGGGGGTGGCTCCTGCAGCCGTGGCATGGGTTCCGCAGCATCCCGTCATGGCAGCCGACAACGTGCAGAAGGAGATCGAGCTTTACCTTGACGGGTTCGAAGGCAACACCGCCGAAGCGGTGGCCAAGATCCTCAGCAGGGCATCCGCCGGACACCTGGCAGCGAAGCACCCGGCTGAACTGAGCCCGGGCGAACTGCGCCGTGTGGCCTTGGCCCGCGGTCTGGCCCGCGTCGAGGCAGGCGCAACGCTGCTGCTCCTCGATGAGCCCACCGCTCACCTGGACGACGACTCGGCCGCCGCCGTCCGTCGCGCCATCGAATCGCTTCGCGGCACGGCCACCGTCATCCTGGTGGCCCACGACTCCGCCACCCGTGCGCTCGCTGACCACCTTGTAGCCATCGGACACAAGGCAACACCTGTCGGGACAGCCGCCGCGGCCGCCGCGCAGCCGGTCGCCTGGACCGCAACGGGCACCGGAACGGGCACCGCGCGGGAACCGGCTGAGGCCCTCGGCAGCGCCGGGCCGTTCAACGTCACGGACCGGTCGCGTGCCGGCAGCGTTCGCCTCCTGGCGGCCATCCTCAAACCTGTCCGCTGGAAGTTCGCAGCCGCCGGCGTCGTGGCGGTGCTGGCCGCACTGTTCGCTGTCGCCCTGTCCGGCCTGTCCGGCTGGCTCATCATCAGGGCCAGTCAGCAACCACCCATCCTCTACCTGCTGGGCGCCATCGTTGGCGTCAGGTTCTTCGGCATCGGACGGGCCGTGCTGCGGTATTGCGAACGTCTCCTGACCCACGACGCCGTGTTCGCGGCCATGACACGGCTTCGCGGATCGCTCTGGTCAACCCTGAGCCAGCGGGCGTTGTCGCTGCGGCGCCTGCTGCAGGGCGGAAACGTTTTGGGATCGATCGTGGACGATGTCGATACACTCCGCGACCTCCTGCCCAGGGTGGCCCTGCCACCCCTTACTGCGGTAGGAGTTGGCGGCGCGGCCATCGCAGCGACCGCCATCGTCGTGCCTGCCGCGTTGCCCGCCGTGGTGATCGCCGCCGTGGTGGGACTGGTGGTTGCTCCTGTCCTGGCTGTCCTGGCTGACCGGAACGCCGCACAGGCCGAACGACAGCTGCGTTCGGTGGTGCTCCGGGGAGTTGCTGCGGCACTGGATGCGAGGGCTGAACTGAGTGCAAACAACGTCAGCGAACCTGTGATCGGATCACTGGAGGGCAAAGACCGGGCCGCCACCGTGTCGGCCAAGCGCGCCGCATGGGCCGAGGGTCTGGGCCAGGCAGTGATCGTCCTCGCGTGTTCTTTGTCGGCACTCTGGGCAGGCGCTCTCAGCGCTCCCTCCGTGCTCGAGGGTACGGTGGCTCCGGAGCTCGCCGCTGTCATTGTCCTGATGCTGCTGGCCCTGGTGGAACCCTTCGCGGGCATCGTCTCCGCGACGCGTCAGGCACCGGCGCTCGCGGCCGTCCTGGGAAAGGTGGCCTCCTCCGGCGCTTTGGACTCAACGGACGGTCCCCGGGGCCGGGAAAACCACGACGACGGTCCGCTGCCTTTGCCTGACCGGCCCGGCAAGGAGGGACTCGAGTTGCGCGGTGCGGCTGCAGCGTGGCCAGGAGGGCCCACCGTCATCTCCGGACTCAACGCCGTGGCCGCACCGGGCCGCTGGTTGGCCGTCACGGGACCGTCCGGGGCCGGCAAATCCACACTGCTCTCGGTCCTGCTGGGCTTCCTTCCCCTCACGGAAGGAACGGCAAAGCTGAGCGGTACTGCCGCGTGGTGCCCGCAGGAAGCGCACCTCTTCGACTCCACAGTGCGGGGCAATCTCCTTCTTGGCCGGCCAGCGGCCGAAAAGCCCGGCGAAGCGGACATGTACAAGGCGCTGGCCGCCGTCGGGCTTGATGCCGTAGTGGCGGCCCTGCCGGGGGGCCTGGATGCGCGCATCGGGCCGGGTGGTTCCTTCCTCAGTGGTGGCGAGCGGCAGCGTCTCGCCATGGCCAGGACACTGCTGACGGGCGCCTCCGTCCTGTTGCTGGACGAACCAACAGCACATTTGGACGCAGGCTCTGCGCGGGAAATGATGGCTGTGCTTCGCAAGGGTCTGAAGGACGTCACCGTGGTCCTGGTGACCCACAACCCTGATGACATAGACCCCTCGGATGCGCGGCTTGAGCTGTCCGCCGCAGGAACCGGTGCGTAGGCCGGGCGCGGCGGAACTGGTGGGAGGGCCTACTGCTCAGTAACCTGAGGGCATGCCTTTCAAAGATGCAAGCCATGCCATGCCCGACCCGGAGGTCACCGGCCTCCAGTGGCGCCCTGCCAGCATGGCGGACCTGGACGGTTGGGCCGGACTGATCGCCAGGACGGCCGCCGTCGAACAACCGGTCTGGTATGAAAAACGCGGCGACCTCGTCCACATCCTGGAGTCCGGCAAGAATCCACCCGAAGCGAACACCCTGCTGGGCATGGACGCCAAGGGCGTGCCGCGTGCCTACGGCCGCATCGCCAAGAACCCCGGCGGCGACAAAGCAACCGGGATGGCGTGTGTTGACCCCGAATGGCAGCAACGTGGCATTGGCTCGGCGGTCCTTCTCTGGCAGGAAGAGCAAACGCGCAGCCGCTTCGAGGCGGACGCGGCCGACGGCCATCCTGTAACCCCGCCCCGGCTCCGGGTCCAAACCGAAGAGAAGCACGAGCACCAGGCGAAACTCCTGATGGGGCACGGTTATGGTGCCGTGCGATGGTTCAACGAAATGCACAGACCGTTGGCTGGCCGGATCCCGGATGCGCCGTTGCCCGCCGGGCTGGAACTCCGGACCCTGGATTCCTCCCTCTTCGAGGAAGTGCGCCTGGCCCACAACGATGCCTTCCGGGACCACTGGGGGAGTGAACCACGCGACGAGGAATCGTGGCGCTTCACCATCGAGGAACCCACAGGGCGGCACGACCTCAGCGCCGTAGTGATCGACAGTTCCACGGGTGCCGTGGCCGGGTATCAACTGACCAGCCATGATCCCCAGTCCGCCGTGGAGCGCGGCTTCAAGGAAGGCTACACCGAGCTCCTTGGCGTCCGACGCTCCTACCGGGGCCGTGGCATCGCCCAGGCTTTGCTCGCGGACGCCATGCGCCGCTACGCCCTGGCAGGGATGGACATAGCGTCCCTGGACGTTGACTCTGCGAATCCCACGGGAGCGCTGCAACTGTACCTGGGCATGGGCTATGCCCCGGTGAACCGCAGCATGACGTGGGAAAAGATGCTCTGACGACTACCCATCCACGTCGTGAAGGTGATGGACAACGTCGTGCAGGAAGTACTGGGAGAACGTCAGCACAGTAAAAGCTGAACCGTTGCTCCGGGTCCCGGTGCGCTGCCAGTCGTCCTCCACGACGCGCGCAAAGGACTCGGCGATCACGGTGCCTTCCGCCTCGAGTTCATCAGCCACGGCACGGGGATCAGCGGAATCGTATTCACCGTCGATCGCGGCCTGGTCCTGGTCCCAGTTGGCGAAACGGGCGTCGTCCTCTGCGAGCATCAGGTTCAGGCGCTGGTCGAAAAGGCTGAAGACGTCGCGGACGTGGCACGCGTATTCCAGGGGCGACCACGTATGGTCGTTCGGGCGCACGGCTGCGTCTTCCCGCCGCAGGACGGCCCGCCACCGCGGAAGCATGTTCAGGACGGTGCCTGGCACCGTTGCAGGAGTCACCGTTGAGGGGTCGAAACCACATTCGGGGCAGGGCTCGGAGAGGACCCAGGTCCAGTCCTTTTCATCAGGGATGATCGGCATGCGGCCAGTCTAAGCTCATCCCGGCCACAGCCCGTTACAGGTCAGGAAATATGCTGCCCTATTGCGATTTCTTCCCATACCGGCCAGGAGTAAAGTTCGTTCCGGGGGGAGAGCCGGAAAGAGAAAACAATGCTCAAGGATCAGCAGGTTGGTGCCGTTCTCCCGGCACAGGACATAGCCCGGGCCCGCGCTTACTACAGCGAGAAGCTCGGACTGGAACCCGAAAATCCGGACGCCGACGACAACCTCCAATACAGGTGCGGCGACGGGACCGGATTCTTCGTGTATCAGACGCCGAATGCGGGGACGGCGAAGAACACCCAAATGGGCTGGACCGTCAGTGACGTCAGGGCCACGGTGGAGGAGTTGCGCGGCAAAGGAGTCACGTTCGAGGACTACGACTTCCCCGGACTGAAGACCGAAGACGGCGTGGCGACCATGCCCGACGGCAGTGCCGCAGCGTGGTTCCTCGACAGCGAAGGAAACATACTGAGCATCAACCAGAACGGCTAGCCCGGCTGGCGGCCTCGCGGCCGCTGCGAGGCAGAGGCTGGAGGTCGTCTGGAACCTCCGGCCTCTGCCATGCCCGGTGCGGGCACTATTCTGAGGCGTCAGCCCACGTCATGCTCGGACCAATGGCTTCAACCGGCTGTGACAACGGGACGCCGGAGCCATCGCGCCTTCCGTGCTCGTGGGGGAGGGCGCGTGCCACCCCTGCCGCGGACGACGCCTTGGCCGGTCCATGCCCGGCCCACGCCAGAAGCAGAGTGTCTTCGCCCTTAAGGAAACGGTGGACGCGGACGCCACCGGTGGCGCGGCCCTTTGCCGGATACTCCTCGAAAGCTGTCACCTTCGCGGTACCAGGGGCCGTGCCCGGCAGCGCACCCGTGGTGCCGGCGATGGTCACCACGACGGCGGCGGAATCGTTGGTGCGCACGGCACCGAAGTGGATCACCTCGTCACCGGCGGCAAGCTTGATACCGGCCATACCGCCGGCCGTGCGTCCCTGCGGGCGGACGTTGGAGGCACTGAACCGCAGCAACTGGGCTTGCCTGGTCACGAAGACGAGATCGACGTCGTCCTCCTGGGCGGGCTCCACGGCGAGAACCGAGTCCTTGTCCTTCAGGGCGATGATCTCCCAATCCTCGCGGTTCAGCGGGTAGTCCGGCTGAACGCGCTTCACCACTCCCTGCCGCGTACCGACGGCCAGAACCGCGTCCAAGGGGACAAACGCGATGAGCGTTTCTCCCTTGAGAAGCGTGATGAAGTCCTTGGCAGGAACGCCTCCAGCCAGGTTGGGAAGCCCTGAGACAGGCGGCAGCACCGGCATATCCATGACCTGCAGGCGCAGCATCCGCCCCTGCGATGTCACGGCACCGATTTCTCCACGGGCAGTGGTCTTGACCACGGAGCGGAACACATCGTGCTTGACGCGCGGACCGGCTTCAACCAACGGCTCCTGGTTGGAGGTCCTGGCAATCTGCCCGGAGGTGCTGAGCAAGGCCCAGCAGGGGTCGTCCGGAATCTCCAGGGGAAGGGCTGCTGCCTTCCCCTTGGGACCTGGCGCGGCGGCCAGGGCGGCGGCAACCGTGGGGGATACGGCCTCGGATTCCAGGAGCACAGTCCGCCGTGGCGTGCCGTACTTTTCGGCGACGACGCCCAGCTCTCCCGACACGAGGTCGCGAAGCAATTCGTCGGAGGCCAGGATGGCTTCGAGCGCCTCGATTTCCCGGCGCAGTTCGTCCTGTTCCTTCTCCAGTTCAAGCCGTGAATACTTGGTCAGCTGCCGCAACCGTAGCTCCAGGATGTAGTTCGCCTGGATCTCGGTGAGGTCGTAGATGGACATGAGCCGTTCGCGGGCGGCCGCTGCCTCATCCGAGGAGCGGATGATCTGGATGACCTCGTCGATGTCGACAATCGCGATCAGCAGACCTTCCACCAGGTGGAGGCGGTCCTTCTTCTTACCGAGGCGGAAAGCTGTCCGCCGGCGGACCACGTTGAGGCGGTGTGCCACATAGACCTGGAGCAGTTCCAGGAGGCCGAGCGTCTGCGGTTGCCCATCCACCAGCGTGACATTGTTGATCCCGAAGGAATCTTCCATGGGCGAGTAGCGGTACAACTGCTGCAGCACGGCATTGGGATTGAAGCCGTTTTTGAGCTCGATCACCAGACGCAGACCGTGGTTGCGGTCCGTGAGGTCCACGACGTCGCTGATGCCTGTCAGCTTCTTGGCATTGACGGCATCCTTGATCTTCTCGATGACCTTTTCGGGGCCCACCATATAGGGGAGTTCCGTGACCACCAGGCCGGTGCGGCGGGCGGACAACTGCTCCACCTCCACCTTGGCACGTGTCTTGAACGATCCACGACCGGTGGCATAGGCATCCCGGATCCCGTCCAGACCCACGATGCGGCCGCCCGTGGGCAGGTCCGGACCGGGGATGAAGCGCATGATCTCATCAAGGGTGGCGTCGGGGTTGGCGATCAGGTGCCGGGCGGCCGCAATGACTTCTACCAGGTTGTGCGGAGCCATATTCGTCGCCATGCCAACGGCAATGCCGGTAGTGCCGTTGACCAGCAGGTTGGGGAAAGCTGCAGGAAGGACTTCGGGCTGCGTGAGCTGGTTGTCGTAGTTCGGGACGAAGTCCACCACGTCTTCATCGAGGTGGTCGGTCATGGTCAGCGCAGCAGCCGCCAGGCGTGCCTCGGTGTAACGCGGAGCCGCCGGGCCGTCGTCGAGCGAGCCGAAGTTGCCGTGGCCATCGATCAGCGGCAGGCGGAGCGAAAAGTCCTGCGCCATGCGGACCATGGCGTCGTAGATGGCCGCGTCGCCGTGGGGGTGGAGCTTTCCCATGACCTCGCCCACAACACGGGCGCTCTTGACGTGACCCCGGTCAGGGCGCAGGCCCATGTCGGACATCATGTACAGAATTCGCCGTTGGACAGGCTTCAGGCCGTCGCGCGCGTCCGGAAGGGCGCGCGAGTAGATCACCGAGTAGGCGTACTCCAGGAAGGAGCCTTCCATCTCGGACGTGACGTCAATATCGACGATGTTCTCGGTGAAATCGCCGAGCGGTTCGGCTTTGCGTGCGGAAGATTGGCTGCGGGCCATGGGGTCGGTGGATCCTTGAGAGTTGTACTGCGGATGTTTTAGCTAGGCTAAGCCTATGGTGGATCAGCCCGGCGTCGGCATTTATCCGGAATATTGGGAGGCCGATGTCGTGCTGCGCGACGGCGGAACGGCCCACCTCCGCCCGATCAGGCCCGAGGACGCCGAGGCTTTGCAGGCTTTCCACGCAGGTCAGTCGCAGGCGTCCATCTACATGCGGTTCTTTTCCTTCAAGCCCAAACTGTCCGGCAAGGAAGTGCGGCGCTTCACCGAGGTCGACCACATCAACCGCGTGGCGTTCGTGATCACCATCGGTGGCGAAATCATGGGAATAGGCCGCTACGACCGGCTCGATGATCCCAGCGAAGCCGAGGTGGCCTTCAACATTTCCGACGCCCACCAGGGGCGCGGCATCGGTTCGATCCTCCTGGAGCACCTCGCCGTGGCCGCCCGGGAGAACGGCATCCGGCGGTTCACCGCCGAGGTCCTGCCGGACAACCGCAAGATGCTGATGGTCTTCGCCGACGCCGGGTATGACCTCAAGCGCCACTTTGACGACGGCGTGGTGAGCGTCGAGTTCAACATCGACCCCACGGAAAAATCGCGGGCAGTCATGGAGTCCCGTGAGCACCGCGCTGAGGCGCGCAGCGTACGCGACCTGTTGTCGCCGTCGTCGGTGGCTGTCATCGGTGCCAGCCGCAAATGGGGGACCGTCGGCTATCAACTGCTCGAGCACATCATTGAAGGCGGCTTCAAGGGACCTGTCTATGCAGTCAATCCGGAGGCGTTCGAGCTCGCCGGCATGATCTCGTTTTCGAAACTGTCCGAAATTCCAGGGCCCGTCCAGCTGGCCATCATCGCCGTTCCCTATGACGAAGTGCCCAAGGTGGTGGACGAATGTGCCGCCACAGGAGTCAAGGGGATCGTTGTGGCCACGGCAGGATTTGCCGACGACGGCGAGCGGGGCCTGGCACGCCAGCATGAGCTGGTTCGGCGGGCACGGGCCAACGGCATGCGCGTGATCGGTCCGGAATCCCTCGGGATCCTGAACACCCACCCGGCCGTTTCCTTGAACGCGTCCATGGCCCCCGCCATGCCGCCCCGGGGAAGCCTTGGCCTGTTCAGCCAGTCGGCCGCCGTGGGTGTGGCGGTGTACGCGGCCGCCAGCCGCCGTCGATTGGGGTTGTCCTCGTTCCTGTCCGCAGGCAACCGCGCTGACGTTTCGGGTAACGACGTCATGCAGTACTGGGAGGACGACGCCGACACGTCCGCCGTGGGCCTCTACCTTGAGTCCATTGGCAACCCGCGCAAGTTTTCGCGGCTGGCGCGCCGCCTGTCGCGCAACAAGCCGGTGATCGTCGCCAAATCCGACGTCACTGGCCTCAGCCTGCCGCCCGGGCATGAGGTCCGGACCACGCAGGCGCCCGCTGCGGCCCTGGATGCCATGATGCGGCAGGCGGGCGTGATCCGCGTGGACACCATCGAGCAACTCATGGACATCGCCCAGATCGCCTCCTCCCAAGCGCTGCCGCAGGGCCCGGGATTGGCCGTGTATTCGAACTCGGTTGCGCTGGCGAAGGTGGTGGCGGACAGTGCCGTGCCACTGGGCCTGGACGTCAACCGCCTGGTGACCGACGTGGACCTCGATGCCGGAATGTCCCTCGCTCTGCCGGCGCTCAGGGCCAGTCTGCTGGAGAGCCTCGCGGACACCTCCGTCCATGCTGTGGTGGCTGCCCTCCTCCCGGCCCGCGGCCTGACAGTTGAGGCCTTGGCCAGCGTCCTGGCCGAGTGCGCTGCGGAGGCGGGAAAGCCCATCATCGCGGCCTTCACGGGAATCCTGGACCCCTCCGTCCACGTCGAGGGAATGGTAGGAGCTGACGGTAGGCCACCGCTGCCCTGTTACTCCAATGCCGGGGCAGCTGTAGCTGCGTTGGCGTCGATTGTCCGGTACGCCCAGTGGCGGGACCGCGACCAGGGACTCTTCGTTGAACCTGAAGGCTGCGACGTCGACGGCACCAGGGACACACTCGCGGCGATGCTCGCCGGTGTCACGGGTGAAAAGATCAGGAAGCTCGACGCCGGTGCAGCTGCGGCCCTGCTGGCCGGCTACGGTATCGAGGTGCTGCCCAGCTTCGGTTTCGGCACGGATGAGGAAGCCGTCAGTGCCGCGGACAAGGCGGGCTGGCCCGTGGTGCTGAAAACTACCGACCCGGCGCTTCGACACCGGCTTGACCTGGGCGGCGTGCGGCTGGACATCCAGGACGCCGGATCCTTGCGCCAGAACATCGCACAGATGCGCCGGGCCCTGGAGCCCTACGGCTCTCCGTCGCTGGAAGTGCAAGCCATGGCCCCCGTGGGGCAGGCGTGTACCTTCCGTGCCATGGAGGACCCGCTCCTGGGGCCCGTCGTGTCGTTCGGACTGGCCGGTGACGCGGTGAACCTCCTGGATGACTGGGCCCACAGGGTGCCGCCACTTTCGGCCGCGGATCTTCACGATGTCATTCGATCGCCTCGTGCCTCCAGGAAGCTCTTCGGTTACCAAGGGCTCCCGGCCGTTGATGTCGCTGCCCTTGAAGACATCGCAGCCCGGCTCGCCAAACTCAAGGACGACCACCCTGGGATTGCATTGGTTGAGTTCAACCCCGTACTTGCAGGCCCGGCAGGCGCCACGATCCTCGGAGCCGAGGTGTGGATCGGCAACGCGGCCCAGCGTACCGACAGTGCCCGCCGTGCGATGCGAAGTTAGCCACAGGGGCACGGTGCGCGGTTAGGAAGTCACCATGCGATCTGTGAAAATGGGGGAATGAGCACCCAGTCTCCGACGCCTCAGTCCCGCCCGTCCTCCACCGGGAACCACGCAGGACACCACCACAGTTCCCAAGGACAAAGCCTGGAGCAGGCCCTGCAGCAGGCCGGGTTCTACCCGCGTTTGGTGGCCGACGTCGTTGACGATGCCCTCGATGGCCGCGAGTGCTTGTCGCACTTGGTCCACCTCGAGACGCACTTCGACCGCGCGGAGGTCCGCCGGCACATCACCGTGCTTGTCCTCACGGAGGACATGCTGGTGATTACCCATGTGGATGACCAGCAACTGGACGAGGCCGGTGAGCAGATCGTTGCCCAGATCTCCACGGAGTCGGTACCTGTTGCCCAGATCCGTTCGGTGGTCCTTAGTTACATGTACTCCCAGCCGCAAAACTACAAACCATCCGATCCCGTGCGCGAGTTGACGGTATCCATAGCCTGGTCCGGCGGACAACGGCTGGACATGGGCCCTGCAAGCTGCGGAGACCCCCAGTGCGAAGCTGACCACGGCTACAGCGGAACCATCGCCCAGGAAGACATCGTTCTGCGTATCAGTGCAGAAGCCGATGGACTGCAGGCCGTCCAGGACGCCAAACTCTTCGCCAGGGCGCTGCGCGCAGTCAACACGGGAAATCCCGCCCCGGTCCAGCACTCCGGCATTCCGGCCCCCAGGCCGCGTTCGGGCGTCTTCAGCAGCCGCCTGAGCCGTGGGCACCAGCGTTGAGGGACACCGCGCAGACCCCCGCGCCGGTGGACTCCGCGGCAGCTGACCTTCCAGCTCCACCCCTTTACGGGACAAAATCGATCGCTGAAGTCTTGACGAGTTCCGCGGCGGCGCTCAGGGTCCCCGGTTTCAGCAACCAACTCCAGCTGCCGTCCACCCACCGGGTCTGTGTCGTGCTGGCCGACGGCTTGGGAAGGAGCCTGCTCAAGCAAAAGGCTTCCCACACGCCGTTCCTGCGTTCGGTCATTGCGGCGGGCCAGAGAAGCGTCCCGCAGTGGATTGACTCCGCCTTTCCGAGCACCACGGCCGCTTCCCTTGCCAGCCTTGGCACGGGGCTGGCCGCCGGGCAGCACGGGATGGTGGGGTACGACGTCCTGGACCCTGGACAGGACAAGGTGGTCAACCTCCTTGGGAACTGGGACCCCCAGGTGGATCCCGCTCTCTGGCAGCCCAATGCCACGGTCTTTGAACGCGTGGCCGCCGAGCTGGACGTTGTCACGGTCAGCCTGCCCCAGTTTGGGAATTCACCCATGACCCAGGCTGCGCTCCGGGGAAGCCGGTTCATTGGAGGGACCAGCTTGCACGCAAGAACTGCTGCTGCGGCTGAAGCCATGTCCGGTGGTGGCCGGTCCTTGATGTACTTCTACGTCAATGAACTCGACAAAGCCGGTCACCGTTACGGCTGCCAGTCCGATCGCTGGGAGCACCAGCTCGAAGAGCTTGATTCCACGGTGAAGCGGCTTTCCGCCACGCTGCCGGCAGGGACCACCATCCTGTTGACCGGTGACCACGGCATGCTCGACGTCCCTGCATCCCAGCGGATCGACTACGCGGCCGATGCCTCGTTGGTGGCCGGTGTCCGGCACACAGCCGGGGAACCACGCATGGTGCACCTCTATCTGGAACCTGACGCCACAGAGGCACACCGCGATTCGCTGGTTGATGCCTGGCGCCGGCGCTTTGGCGAACGGATCTGGGTCTTCACCCGCGACCAGGCAGTGGCAGCCGGCTTGTTTGGCGACGTCCTTCCCGAGGTAGCTCCGCGCATTGGTGACCTCATGATTGCCGCCAGGGACACCTTGGCCCTGTACGACACCCGCCGTGCCCGACCAGCCTCGCTTGAGGTGGTGGGCCAGCACGGTTCACTGACCCGCGCCGAACGCGAAGTGCCGCTTCTCTGCTTCCCTGCGGCGGGCAGGCAGGGCAAACGTGGCTGAGCTGGTCTTCTTCTCCGGCACCATGGACTGCGGAAAATCGACGTTGGCCCTCCAAATGGACCACAACCACCGTGCCCGGGGCCGCGGTGGGGTCCGGTTCAGCTGCAACGACAGGGCAGGTGATTCCACGATTTCCAGCAGGCTGGGGCTCCAGACCGATGCCGTGGAGGTGGGGGGCGACACGGACTTCTGGGACGAAGTCGTAATCCGCCGCACCAGCGGACTTCGCGTGGATTACCTCATCTGCGACGAAGCACAGTTCTACTCACCGGTCCAGGTGGAGCAGCTGGCGCGGGTAGTGGACGAGATGGACGTCGACGTTTTCGCTTTTGGAATCACGTCCGATTTCCGCACCAGGCTGTTCCCGGGATCCCAGCGGCTCATCGAGTTGGCCGACAAGGTTCAGGTCCTGCAGGTCGAGGCACTCTGTTGGTGTGGCCGCCGGGCAACCCAGAATGCGCGCACACTCAACGGCATCATGGTGGTGGAAGGCGAACAGGTCATGGTGGGTGATGTCGCTCCCACCGCCTCAGACGCCGATGCGCAAGACCGGGCCGATGCCGGCGTCGTCGGTTACGAGACTCTGTGCCGACGCCATTACATGCGAAGGGTCACGGCCCACGGGGCCAACCTCATGGCGGGCGGCGATCAGCCGTTGCCGTTCGACATCGATGCGTGCCTCTGGCCGGGAGCCGGACAACAGGCCCAGCGCTAGTCTCCGCGCGCTCCGAACACGATCTCATCCCAGCTGGGGATGCTGGACCTCTTGGGGCGTGCTGGTTGGCGTTCGGCAGGGGCGTCGGCGGGTTGCGGTGCCCCGGGCTCGGTGGATTCATCCGCCGCTGTTTCGTCCGTGGACGTCTCCTGCTGGCGCCCGGCAGCAGGGGCTGGAGTTTCGCTGCCCGGGCCGCCACCCAGGAGCTCGTCGAGACCGGCCGGCTTACGGCCGGTCAGTGAAGTAACAGGACGAACCGGGCCGGCCACCACCGTGATTTCGCGGGTGTCAGTGCTGACGCCGTTGTGAAGCTTCAGGGAATCGTCATCGTCATCAGCCTCGACGTGCCGGGGGGCAAGGCTCAGCCGGGAAAGCATTGAGGGTCGTCCGTCCTTGCGTGCAGGTTCCTCGGCAACGGGGACACTGGAAGCGCCCTGGGAAAGAACGTCGTCCTCGGGGGCATCAGTAGCGTCGTCGCCAGGTCGGGGATGGGCCGCAGGCACGTTGCTCAACAAGACGGCCAACGCGTCGTCGCCGTCTTCGTCGACGCCCAAGCGCTGTCCCCGGCGTGAACGGAGCATTTCCAGGAGGCTGTCCGATTCCTTCGCCGAGGCACGGGCGGCAGTTTCGGCATCGGTCTCAAAATCGAAAGGGCGGTCCGAGACGGCGGCGAGCCGTCGGGCAGGCACCGGGCCATCCAGTGGTTCAAGTTCGCTGAGCTGCTGGGCCCAACGGTTTGCGTTTTGCAGTGACTTGCGTTGCGGACTGAACGTCCACATGGCGGGAGGTTCCTCACCAATGCTGGCGTGCGAGCCTGGAGCGGTCTCGAACCTGGCAACCACTGTCCAGGAACCATCAGGGCGGCGCCAGGAATCCCACTCGAGCGTCGATGAGTCGATGCCGTGGGCGGACAGCCTGTGGTCCACCATTTCACCAAGGGTGGCGGGGGCATCCCCGAAAGCCGAACGGTAGGCGTCGTGGCCCGGAGCGGGGGACGCCACTTCGATGGCACGCGCTTGCCGGGCAACGTACTCGCGCTCGGCGAGGACGGGTCCCTCGTAACGCTGGACATTGGCGAGAGGGAGCCCTGACAACTCGGACACTTCGGCTGCTGTTGCCCCGCTGCGGATCCTGGCCTGGATGTCCCTGGGGGACATGGCGATCGGCGTGTTGGAGGCGCGGGCGGCCACCTGAGCCGGGGTACGGCTCGCTGCCGCCCTCAGAGCTTCGTCGATCGGCAGCTGGAACATCGCACCGCCCGGGCCGCTTAAGAGCAGGTGCCCGCCGTCGTCGTGGACGCCTACCAGCCGTAGATCCTGCATAACACCCTCCACCACATGGCATAACTGACATTCGAAACTCTGCCATCAGCGGGGGCCTTTTCCTACTAGGAGCGAGGGCGTGCCGTGATATTCCGCAGAAACCGGCCGGATTCGACCCCATGCTGTGCTGCGGCGGGGGGCTATGGACTTTTGCCGGACGCCGGAGGACAATCTGGCCGATATCGGGCACAAATCCCGTGCGTCCGGTGTTGCACCCATACACCGGTGGCGGACAGGGAGCCGTCCCGGATCCCACCCAGAGCAGGTATGGAGGACGAAGAAAGACCATGGCCACGGATTACGATGCTCCTCGAAAGACCGAGGAAGACGTCAGCGAGGATTCCCTGGAGGAACTCAAGACGCGCCAATCGGGGAAACAGTCCTCAGCAGTGGACGTCGATGAGACCGATCTTGCCGATGGGTTCGAACTCCCGGGAGCCGACCTCTCCGGAGAAGAGCTCCTGATTCAGGTCATGCCACCGCAACCTGACGAGTTCACCTGTTTCAACTGTTTCCTGGTCAAGCACAGGTCCCAGATCGCTGCAGAACGGGGCGGTCACCTGTATTGCACGGAATGTGAAAGCTAGGCGGCCCGTGCCCGCGGGCAGGAACTAGGCGCGGGGTGTGCTGAGGGCAGCGACGAGCTCGTCGGGCCGGCGGGAGGAAGCGAGCCAGTAAGGGGTGCGGTCGGCCGGGTCCGTGATTTCGATCTTGACCACGGGGTCGATCCAACCCCTGAAGCACATGTAGGCCAGCCCGTTCAGGCGCGGTCCGCGTTCGGCGGTTGCTTCGGCTTTCTTGAACGCCTGGACCGAACCCACGAACGCGCGGTCGATGCTGGCACGCCCCACGCGCACAGTGTCTGCGGTGACGGTGATGGTGGGAGTGGAAAGTACCAGCATGGTGGTCATGATGGCCAGCAAGGCGAGGGCTGCGATAATTCCGGCCATAGGGCTGATCGGTCCGAACATCAGCAGGCCTGCGCTTGACAGGCCCAGGACCACAATCCAGATCCACAACGACGGCCACAGCTTCTCCGTGTACAGGACCCCGGAAGTTGCTGGGGTGTTCCGGGCAGGCACGGGGGAAGACTGGTCAGGCGTAGGCATGTACCCAGCTTATCCGGCGGCTGACACCACTGCGTGCATGCCTGCGGGGCCGCAACCGGAGCAGGCAGCGCCAATAACAGTAGAATGAACCACTGTGAGTAACGAGACCGCAGTATTCAGTACAGACACCGCCAGCCCTGATGCGGAGACCACCGCAGCGTACGGTTCCCCGACCCTGGACGTGCAGCTGAAAATGCTCGACGCCGGCCTGGAAGCCCCGTCCTACGCCCACCCAGGCGATGCCGGAGCCGACCTTCGCGCCCGCGAGGACGTGCATCTGGCCCCGGGGGAACGGAAGCTCGTTCCGACGGGGGTCTCCATCGCCTTGCCCGACGGCTTCGTCGCCCTCATCCATCCGAGGTCGGGACTCGCCACCAAACACGGGCTGACTGTCGTCAATGCTCCGGGAACCGTCGATGCCGGATACCGCGGCGAGATTGCCGTGACACTGCTCAATACCGATCAAAACAGCGCCATCAGCCTCAAGCGCGGCGATAGAATTGCACAGATGGTGATTCAGCGTGTGGAGTACGCGCGGTTCGTTACCGTGGACCAGTTGTCCGATTCCGTCCGCGGCACCGGCGGCTTCGGTTCCACGGGCGGATTCAACGCACCGAAGGCCTGAGCCGACTACTCAATCGGCGCGTGCTGCCGACTGCCCTCTGACGCTGTTGCGCGGTTAACGTGGATTAACGTGGTTGCGGTTTACTTGGGGACAGACCACTACTAAGGAGAAAACCCAATGCTTTTTGGGCGCGGCAAGAAGTCCAAGGCCGAGCGGTCTGACACCGCCGGCACCGTCGAGGTATCCGGTGCCGAGGCGCAAGATCCCCAAACCAGTGAGTCCCCGGCGCGGGGTGACTTCCGTCTGGGCAAAGGTCCCCTGGACGTGGATGAAATCGACAGTCGCGAGGGGTACGTTGACCTGGGTGCCCTGCTGATCGCGCCCGCCGAAGGTCTCCAGCTCCGCCTTGAGGTGGAAGAAGCAACCCAACGCGTGGTGGCAGTGACGCTGGATCTGGCAGGTTCCAGCCTGCAGTTGCAGGCATTTGCTGCACCACGTTCGGAAGGGCTGTGGGATGAAATCCGGGAACAGATCACCCAGTCCGTAGCAAGCCAGGGCGGCGAAACGGAAGAAATCCAGGGAGACTTCGGTACCGAACTCGTAGCCAAGCTGCCGGCCGAGGCCGCCGATGGAAGCAAGGGATTCCGCGCAGCCCGCTTCATGGGCGTGGACGGGCCCCGCTGGTTCCTGCGCGGCGTGCTCGGTGGGCAGGCTGCCCTGGAACGTGACGCCGCAGCAGGCCTGGAGGAGCTCTTCCGCCGCGTAGTAGTGGTCCGCGGCGACAATCCGATGCCGCCACGAGAACTGCTGCAGCTGCGCTTGCCCAAGGATGCAGCCGTTCCCGGCCCGGCCGCCGCTCCCCAGGGAGCCGTGCCGCCGTCGGACTCCACCCTTCAGCAGCCCGAGCGAGGCCCGGAGATCACCCAGATTGGCTGACTCGCCGGGCCACGGGGGAGTGGCGTCGCAGCGCCCCGGGGACCGGGGGATCCGTGATCTTCCCGAGCGGGGAAGGGCAGTATGCACGGGGATCATCGAGTCGGTGACGCACCAGCCACCCAGCGAACAGCCATTTTTCTCCGCTATGGTGGTGGACGCCCTCAGGCCGGGAATCCAGCCCTCCGCGACGAGCGGGGGAGCCAGGAAGCCCTACGACCGCCTGCGCGTCATCTGGCTCGGCCGGACACGTGTACCGGGAATCGAAGCCGGCGTGGAACTTCGCCTCAACGGCATGGTGACGCAGCTTGACGGTTTCCCGGCAATGTTCAACCCGCGCTACGAAATACTTTCCCGTCAGGAGCACCTATGACCGTCGCCAACGGATCAGACCCCAAGGACACCGGACCGTCTTCGCCCCAACGCGGCGAGGGGCCTGGTCTGGAGGCACCGGCGCCCGACACGGATAAGCCGCGCATGTCCGACATCGCCGCCGGATACGCCGAAAAAGCAGGACTTCACCGCAACAGCGCCGGCCACGTGGACATGTTGAAGTCGGCCGGTGGTGTGCAAGGCATTGCCGAGAGTATCCTGCCGGGGCTTGTCTTCCTGGTGACCTTTACCATCACCCGGGACCTGACGCCGTCGCTTGTTGCCGCCCTGGCGACTGCAGCAGTCTTTACCGTCGTCCGCCTGATCCAGCGGCGCCCCCTGACGCAGGCGCTGGCAGGCGTGGTTGGAGTCGGTATTTCCGCCTGGCTGGCGAACACCACGGGGAAGGCCGAGGACTTCTACGTGCTCGGGTTCTTCACCAACCTCGCGTATATCGCCGCCATGGTCCTTTCCATCGTGCTCAAATGGCCCGTGGCCGGCCTGCTCTTCGGGTTCGTCCGCAATGAGGGCCTTGAATGGCGGAAGGATCCGGAGCGGCTCCGCGCTTACAAGCTCGGCACCTGGATCGTGGTGGCTGTGCTCGCCCTGCGCCTGGTAGTGCAGGTTCCCCTGTACTTCATGGGCGAGGACGGGTTGACCGCACTTGCCACCACCCGGCTCCTGATGGGTGCCCCGCTCTACATCCTGGGGTTGTGGGTGGCGTGGCTGGTCACCAAGCCCGGAGTTCAGCCGTCGAAGCCGTCGTCGTCGGACGCTTGAGCCGTTTCCGCGGCGTGTTCGCCGGAGTCTTCGCCGGCGCCTGAATTCTTCGACAACAGTGCCCGCAGACCATCTTCCGCCGCGATGGTGGTGACGAAGAAGAGCTCGTCGCCACCATCGAGGACGTCGTCCCGCGTGGGGGTGATGGGGGCCTGGTCGCGCAAAATGGCCACAAGTGTTGAATCTTCGGGCCATTCAATGGCACCCACGGTGCTCCCAATCACATGGGAGTCGTGCGGAACCGTGAACTCCACGATTGATGCCACACCGGTTTGCAGGGTCAGCAGGCGCACGATGTCGCCAATCTCCACGGCTTCCTCGACGAGGGCCGTCATGAGCTGCGGAGTATTGACCGCCACGTCAACACCCCAGGAGTCGTTGAACATCCAGTCATTCTTCGGGTTGTTGACGCGTCCGACGGTGCGTCCGACGCCGAACTCGGTCTTGGCGAGAAGCGACACGACCAGATTTACTTTGTCGTCGCCTGTGGCTGAAACCACGACGTCGGCATCGTCAAGTTTGGCGTCCTGCAAGGTGCTTAGCTCACAGGCGTCGCCCACCAGCCACCGGGCACCGCGGAGTCCGCTGCGCCCGATGACCTCGGGTTTGAGATCGATGAGCAGGATCTGGTGATGGTGGGCCAGGAGCTCGCGCGCAATGGACGAGCCGACGCTGCCTGCGCCAACAATGACAACTTTCACTAAGACTCCTTGGCGGGTGCTTTGGCGAGGATCCGGCTGATCTCGGATGTTCGGTCCAGGCTCAGCATGGCGTGGACTGTATCGCCTTCCTGGTAGGCCGTGCCGGCCTGCGGAAGCAGGCCCTCTCCGAAGCGGGTAAGAAAGGCGATGCGTATACCGGCGGCCTCTTCGATGGAGCTGAGCCTGTGGCCGATCCAATCCTGGTGCAGGTCCACTTCAGCCAGGACCAAACGGCCTGAGGGTTCGCGGTAATCGCCTGCCAGGTGTTGTTCGGGCAGGATGCGGCGAAGGACCTGATCCGCACTCCAACGCACGGCGGCAACGGTGGGGATGCCCAGACGCTGGTAGATCTCGGCGCGTCCCGGATCGTAGATGCGGGCCACCACGTGGGCAACGTGGAAGGTCTCGCGGGCCACCCTGGTGGCCAGGATGTTCGAGTTATCGCCGCTGGAGACCGCTGCGAAAGCGTAGGCTTCCTCCACGCCGGCCTGCTTGAGGGTGTCCCGGTCAAAGCCCACTCCGGTGACCTTGCGCCCGGTAAAGGACTTCCGCAACCGGCGGAAGGCCCGCTCGTCCTGATCGATGATGGCCACGGAATGGCCTGCATCCTCCAAAGTGTGTGCCAGAGTTGCGCCAACACGCCCGCAACCCATGATCACGAAGTGAGCCACCATGTCTCCTAATGTGTGTTGTCCCTGCCGCTCGGTATGACTTTACCGTCGCCGGCTGGCTAAGCACGCCTTCGTCGTCATGACATCGCAGGGTATTCAGAGTAGCTTTGCGGAGTGCTGACAATTTTGAATGCCGCGAAGCGGGTGCTGGTGGGCCGGCCTGTCCGGAACGACCGCCTGTCCCACACGCTGTTGCCCAAACGCATCGCATTGCCGATCTTCGCCTCGGACGCCCTGTCGTCGGTGGCGTACGCCCCGGATGAAATCCTGCTTACGCTCGCCTTGGCCGGGGTCAGCGCCGTGGCGTTCTCGCCCCTGGTTGGCCTCGCCGTCATGGTGGTGTTGCTCACAGTGGTGGCCTCGTACCGCCAAAACGTCCATGCCTACCCGTCCGGTGGCGGCGACTATGAGATCGCGAACGTCAACCTCGGCAAGTATGCGGGCCTTACGGTTGCGTCGGCCCTGCTGGTTGACTACGTCCTCACCGTCGCGGTGTCCATGTCGTCGGCTGCGACGTACCTGACCACCGCCATCCCCTCGCTCCACGGCCAGCAGGCGTTGATCGCCACCATAGGTGTCACCATCCTTGCGTTGGTCAACCTGCGGGGAATCAAGGAAGCCGGCACGGTCTTCGCCATTCCTACCTACATCTTCATGGCGTCCATCCTGGGCATGACGGCCGTTGGAATCTTCCAGGCGGCGACCGGACAACTGGGGGAGGCCCCGTCAGCCAACTTCACAATCGTTCCCGCGCCCGGATTCGATGAAGGCCTGGTGGGACTTGCCGGCGCCTTCCTGCTGCTTCGGGCCTTCTCCTCGGGAGCCGCGGCCCTCACCGGCGTCGAAGCCATCAGCAACGGCGTACCCAACTTCAAGAAGCCCAAGAGCAAGAATGCAGCGACGACGCTGCTGCTCCTGGGTGTCATTGCCGCTTCGATGCTGGCTGGAATCCTCTACCTGGCCAATGCCACGAAGGTGCACATCGTCCTGGACCCGGCAAAGGAGTTCCTGGTGGACGGCAAGCCGCTTCCCGAGGGCTACATCCAAACCCCGGCCATCAGCCAGATCGCCGATACGATCTTCGGCTCCGGCTCCATCCTCTTCTACATCGTCGTTGCAGCCACCGGCATCATCCTGGTGTTTGCCTCCAACACCGCCTTCAACGGATTTCCCGTACTGGGCTCCATCCTGGCGCAGGACGGCTATCTTCCGCGCCAGTTGCGGACCAGGGGTGACAGGTTGGCGTTCAGCAACGGTGTCCTGGCCCTGGCAGCCGGGGCGTTGGTGCTCATCCTCGCGTTCAACGCCGATGTCACCAAGCTGATCCAGCTTTACATCGTGGGCGTCTTCATCTCCTTCACCGCAAGCCAGCTGGGCATGATCCGCCACTGGGGCCGTGAGCTGAAGCTGGCCAAGGACAAGGTTGTCCGGCGGCGCATCATCAAATCCCGCACCATCAACATGATGGGCTTCGGGATGACGGCACTGGTGCTGGTGATTGTCCTCATCACAAAGTTTGAACAGGGTGCCTGGATCGCCCTGCTCGCGATGTTCATCCTCTTCCTCATCATGTGGAGCATCCGGGCCCACTATGACAATGTCGCCAAGGAACTCGCAGTCGACGAAGACTCCTCTCCCCGCGCACTGCCTACCCGGGTCCATGCCGTACTTCTCGTCTCGCACGTGCGTAAACCGGTCCTGAGGGCTCTGGCCTATGCCCGCGCATCAAGGCCATCACGTTTGGACGCCGTCACCGTGGACATCAACTCCGAAGAGACGGAACACACCGTCAGGGACTGGGAAAAACTGGAAATTCCCGTTCCCTTGACGGTTTTGGCCAGCCCCTACCGTGAAACTGTCACGCCCATCATGGACTACATCAAAACCATGCGCCGGGACTCTCCACGCGACCTCATCGTCGTGTACATCCCGGAGTATGTGGTGGGCAAGTGGTGGGAACAGCTGGTCCACAACCAGACAGCACTCAGAATCAAGACGAGGCTCCACTTTGAACCCGGAGTCATGGTTGCCAGCGTTCCGTGGCAACTGAAGTCGTCAGAAGAAGCAAAGGCACTGCAGGATACCCAATGACCCCCCACAGCAATCCGCCCCGCACGGGGCACAGCGACACTCACGGAGCCCAGGCAGCGGACGGTGATGAACTCGTCGTCAGCGTCGGTCCGATCGCCCACGGCGGGCATTTCGTCGCACGTCACGAGGGCCGCGTTATTTTCGTCCGGCATGCCATCCCCGGTGAGAAGGTCCGCGTCCGGTTGACCGACTCGGGTGACTCGTCGCGCTTCTGGCGCGCCGACGTCGTGGAGGTCCTGGACGCTTCGCCCGACCGCGTTCCGCACTTTTGGAAGGCGGCGGATTCCCTGGCGTCCTGGAACCGGGGTGCCCCGCCGGTCGGCGGCGCCGAACTGGGGCACATCTCGCTCGAGCGGCAGCGTGGCCTGAAAGCAGAGGTTCTCGCCGAACAGCTGAAACGGCTCGCCGGCCTGGATCTCGCCACCGAGGTGGAGGCAGTCGGCGGGAACCACGACGACGGACTCGGCTGGCGTACGCGCGCCAGCTTCGCGGTGACCTCCAACGGACGCTTGGGCATGCATGCCCACCGCTCGGACATGGTGCTTCCGGTCAAGGAAATGCCGTTGGCCCTCCAGGGGATCAACGACCTCCGGCTTTGGGACATTGACCTTTCCGGCATAGCCCGCGTGGAGGTCGCTGTCCCAGCCAACGGTTCCAGGCCCCTGATCCTCCTGGCTCCGGAGGAAGGCACCAGCCCCAAACGCTTGCACAGCATCGTCTCCCAACTGCCAAGCGACGTCTCCGTGGCGGGATTCGATCCCATCAAGGGCGAGGTCCAGCAACTGCGGGGGAGGACCTGGGTCCAGGAGAGTGCCGCAGGCCACGACTACCGGGTAACAGGAGAGGGTTTCTGGCAAATCCATAAGGACGCACCGGACACCCTGGTTGGAGCTGTGACGGACTATCTTTCCCGCGGCGGGTATCTGGAGCCCGGTGCGGCGGTCGCCGATCTCTACGCCGGCGCCGGGCTGTTTACGGCCCCTCTGGCGGACGCCGTAGGGATCACTGGTTCGGTCCTCTCTGTCGAGGGCTCGCCGGGCACCAGCCGGGACGCCCGCAAGAACCTCCATGGAGCGCCCCAGGTGGAAATAGTCCAGGGCCGCGTGGAGCGGGTCCTGCACCAGCGGTCCCGCAGCTTCGACTCCTTGGTGCTGGATCCGCCCAGGGCCGGCGCAGGCAAAACCGTGGTCAAGCAATTGATGGCCACCGGCCCGCGTGCAATCGCCTATGTGTCCTGCGATCCCGCTTCCTTTGCGCGTGATCTGGGTTACTTCCATCAGGGTGGATGGCGGCTGGAGTCGCTGCGGGCTTTTGATCTCTACCCCAACACCCATCATCTCGAAACGGTTGGCTTGATCGTTCCGGCCGCCTAGCTGGGCCGGTCCCCGTCCGCGCGAGACTGCGGACGGGGCGGCTTTGGCGGATGGCTGCCCGTGGCGGAGACAATGCCACTACGATGGGCGTAGTAGTCCCGCTCCGCAGGAATGAACACCCCCGGGGTGGGGTGACCAACAGAGATGCCGCGCGGCTAAGTAAGGTCCACCTAACTGGCTAGCGGCCAACCACGCGACAAAGATGAAACTGTTGCGAGAGGAGTCCTGCCATGAGCACTGTGGACAGCTTCGGTTCCAAAGGCGTACTGAATGTAGCCGGCACCGACTATGAAATTTTCCGGTTGAACTCCGTAGAGGGCGCAGACAGCCTTCCGTTCAGCCTCAAGGTATTGCTTGAAAACCTCCTGCGGACTGAGGATGGCGCCAATATAACGGCTGACCATGTCCGCGCCCTGGCCGGTTGGGATCCCAACGCGGAGCCCGACACGGAAATCCAGTTCACCCCGGCACGTGTCATCATGCAGGACTTCACTGGCGTTCCCTGCGTTGTTGACCTGGCCACCATGCGTGAAGCCGTCAAGGAACTTGGCGGCGACCCCAAGCGCGTCAACCCGTTGGCGCCTGCGGAAATGGTTATCGACCACTCCGTCCAGATCGACGCGTTCGGTAACTCGGGCGCGCTGGAACGCAACATGGAGATCGAGTACCAGCGCAATGGTGAGCGCTACCAGTTCCTTCGCTGGGGCCAGACCGCGTTCGACGACTTCAAGGTCGTTCCCCCGGGAACCGGTATTGTCCACCAGGTCAACATCGAGTACCTGGCACGCACCGTGATGACCCGCGAGGTTGACGGCGTCGTCCGTGCCTATCCCGACACATGTGTGGGCACTGACTCCCACACGACCATGGTCAACGGCCTTGGCATCCTGGGTTGGGGCGTCGGTGGCATCGAAGCCGAGGCAGCAATGCTCGGCCAGCCGGTCTCCATGCTCATTCCGCGTGTTGTCGGCTTCAAGCTCAACGGCAGCATTCCGGCCGGCGCAACCGCTACGGACGTCGTCCTGACCATCACCGAAATGCTGCGCAAGCACGGTGTTGTGGGCAAGTTCGTCGAGTTCTACGGCGAAGGCGTTGCGGCTGTGCCGCTGGCCAACCGCGCCACCATCGGCAACATGAGCCCGGAATTCGGTTCCACGGCCGCCATGTTCCCGATCGACGACGTCACCTTGGACTACCTGCGCCTGACGGGCCGCTCAGAAGAGAACGTCGCCCTGGTGGAGGCGTACACCAAAGAGCAGGGCCTCTGGCACGACCCGTCCCGCGAACTGCGTTTCTCAGAGTTCCTCGAGCTGGACCTCTCCACCGTTGTTCCGTCGATCTCCGGCCCGAAGCGTCCCCAGGACCGCATCGAGCTCACGGATGCCAAGGAGCAGTTCCGCAAGGACATCCACAACTACGTCTCCATCGAAGACGGCAGCGTGGACGAGGCCTTGGACGAATCCTTCCCCGCTTCCGATTCGCCGTCCTTCACGCACGCCGACTCGCACACCACGGAGACGGCACGCGTTGCGTCCGCCGCCAATGGTGCGAACGGCCGTCCGTCGTCGCCGGTTCACGTGAAGACCGCTGACGGACGCGAATTCGAACTGGACCACGGCGCAGTGTCGATCGCCTCGATCACGTCCTGCACCAACACGTCCAACCCTTCCGTCATGCTGGCTGCCGCCCTCCTGGCACGCAACGCCGTGGACAAGGGCCTCACCTCCAAGCCGTGGGTCAAGACGTCCGTCGCCCCCGGCTCCAAGGTGGTCACGGACTACTACGAAAAGTCCGGCCTGACCCCGTACCTCGAGAAGCTCGGCTTCTACATCGTGGGTTACGGCTGCGCCACGTGCATCGGCAACTCCGGCCCGCTTGAGCCGGAAATCTCCGAAGCAATCCAGGCCAACGACCTCTCCGTGACGGCAGTCCTCTCGGGCAACCGCAACTTCGAAGGCCGCATCAACCCGGACGTAAAGATGAACTACCTGGCTTCGCCGCCGCTGGTCATCGCTTACGCACTGGCTGGTTCCATGGACTTCGACTTCGACACCGATGCCCTGGGCACCGACTCCGAAGGCAACGAGGTGTTCCTGAAGGACATCTGGCCGAACCCGACCGAGGTGCAGGAAGTCATTGACTCCTCCATCGACGAGGCCATGTTCGCCAAGGGTTATGAAGGCGTCTTCGACGGCGACGACCGCTGGAAGGCACTCGACACCCCTGCCGGTGACACCTTCGCCTGGGCCGAGGACTCCACCTACGTGCGGAAGCCCCCATACTTCGAGGGCATGAAGGCGCAGCCGGATCCCGTCAAGGACATCTCGGGTGCCCGCGTGCTCCTGAAGCTTGGCGATTCCGTCACCACGGACCACATCTCCCCGGCCGGCTCCTTCAAGTCGGACACCCCCGCCGGCCAGTACCTCCTGGCCAACGGTGTGGAGCGCAAGGACTTCAACTCCTACGGCTCACGCCGTGGCAACCACGAAGTCATGATCCGCGGTACCTTCGCCAACATCCGCATCAAGAACCAGCTCCTGGACGGCGTCGAAGGTGGCTTCACCCGCGACTTCAGCCAGGAAGGCGCACCGCAGGCCTACGTCTACGACGCCGCCCAGAACTACCAGGCTGCGGGAACGCCGCTGGTTGTCCTGGCAGGCAAGGAATACGGTTCCGGTTCGTCCCGTGACTGGGCAGCCAAGGGCACTGCGCTCCTGGGTGTCAAGGCAGTCATCGCCGAGAGCTACGAGCGCATCCACCGCTCCAACCTGATCGGCATGGGTGTCCTTCCGCTCCAGTTCCCGGCCGGTGAGTCGGCTGCAACGCTGGGCCTGACCGGTACGGAAACCTTTGCAGTTGAGGGCGTCACCGAGCTGAACAACGGCACCACGCCGAAGACGCTCAAGGTCACGGCAACGGCTGAGGACGGCACGTCCAAGTCCTTCGATGCTGTGCTGCGTATCGATACCCCGGGCGAAGCGGACTACTACCGCAACGGTGGCATCCTGCAGTACGTTCTGCGTCAGATCTCCGCATAACGTAATCCGGCTGGTTTCAGCCGATTACGGTGCCATGCAGCCCCGGCTGGTCGATTGACCGGCCGGGGCTGCTGGCGTCCGGGATAATTCCGCCCCGCCGAAGCGGTGGCCGGGGGAACGCGCGGCACCGGGCACGCGCTAAAGTTAACGAGCACGTCATTCACCCTAAGGAGGGCCGTTGGGACTTTTGGAAACCGTCAAGGATCCACAGGACCTGGCCAAACTGTCCGGCAAAGAGCTGGAAGAATTGGCTGGCGAAATCAGGAAGTTCCTGATCACCAACGTCGCCGCGACAGGCGGCCACCTCGGTCCGAACCTGGGCGTGGTTGAACTTACCCTTGCAGTCCACCGGATGTTCGATTCGCCGCGCGACAGCATCGTCTTTGATACCGGCCACCAGTCCTATGTCCATAAACTTCTGACGGGTCGCCAGGACTTCAGTACCCTCCGTCAACAGGGTGGGCTCTCCGGCTACCCGGAGCGGGCCGAGTCCGAACACGACATCGTGGAAAGCTCCCACGCCTCGTCGTCCTTGTCCTGGGCCGACGGAATCTCCCGCGCCCGCCAGCTCACCGGTGAAGGTGACCGGTTCGTCGTCGCGGTTGTCGGCGATGGTGCGCTGACAGGTGGCATGACATGGGAGGCCATCAACAACATTGCCGCTGACAAGCGGCGACGCGTCGTGATCGTGGTCAACGACAACGGACGTTCCTACGCGCCCACTGTCGGTGGTTTTGCCGACTACCTTGCCTCGTTGCGCCCCACGATCGATTCGCTCCGCACTGCCCCCGCGTACGAGCGGATGCTCGACTGGTGGAAGAAGAAGCTGCAGAACGGCGGCCCGGCCGGCCAGTTCACCTACAAGAGCCTGCACGCCATGAAGAAGGGCATCAAGGACTGGTGGGCCCCGCAAGGCATGTTCGAGGACCTGGGGATGAAGTACATCGGCCCCGTCGACGGACACAACCTCCAGGCCATGGAGCATGCCCTCAACACGGCCAAAGCCTACGGCGGGCCTGTCATTGTGCATGCCATGACCGAGAAGGGGCACGGGTACGCACCCGCCCTCGCCAACGAGGCGGACCAGTTCCACGCCGTGGGCATCATCGACCCCGAAACAGGGGAGTCCACTGAAATCCCCGGTGCCAGGTCGTGGACCTCGGTGTTCGCCGAAGAGATCGCGGACATTGCTGACGAGCGCGAGGACATCGTCGGCATCACCGGCGCCATGCTCATCCCGGTTGGGCTGCATAAGTTCGCTGAGCGCCACCCTGAACGCGTCATCGATGTCGGCATCGCCGAGCAACATGCCCTGACCTCGGCCGCAGGAATGGCCTTCGGCGGCCTGCACCCTGTGGTTGCCGTGTACGCAACCTTCCTGAACCGTGCCTTCGACCAGCTCCTTATGGACGTTGCGTTGCACAAGGCCGGTGTCACCATTGTCCTGGACCGCGCCGGAGTGACCGGACCGGACGGGCCCAGCCACCACGGCATGTGGGATATGGCCATGGTCCAGATTGTTCCTGGCCTCCATTTGGCTGCCCCCCGCGATGCCACCCGGCTCCGCGAAGAACTCCGTGAGGCTGTTGCCATCAACGATGCTCCCACCGTTGTGCGCTTCTCCAAGGGCAGTGTCGGTTCCGAAGTTGAAGCCATCGAACGGCTCCACGACGGCGTGGACATCCTTGCGCGCAGGCCTGCAGGCTCCACTGAGAACGACGTCCTGATCGTCAGCGTAGGTGCGATGTCCGAGTTGGCCTTGGACGTGGCCGACCGCCTGGGCGCCCAAGGCATCAGTTCAACGGTGGTGGATCCGCGGTGGGTCCTTCCCGTCCGGAAATCAATCATCGCCCTTGCAGCCCGTCACCGCCTGGTGATCTGCATCGAGGACGGCGTACGTGCCGGTGGCGTTGGTTCCCGCATCCGTCAGGAAATGCGTGCAGCCGGCGTGGATACTGCCCTGAACGAGGTCGGCTTGCCGGTGGAGTTCCTGGTGCACGGTTCCCGGAGCCAGGTGCTGGAACGCGTCGGGCTCACCGCGCAAAAGATAACGCACGACGTCGTTGCCCAGGTTTTGGGGACCAAGGTCCCCTTTGCACGCCCCCTCCCGGGTCAGGAGCACCCCACTACAGGCAGCTTGCCCACCCTGTGAGGGACGATCGCGGACCGGGCGCCCTGCAGCCTGGAGACCTTGTTGTGGCGCGGAACAGGAAGTGGGACGGCACCGCCCACTGGGTTGTTCCCGGCCGTTATCTTGGTGAGGACATTTACGGCTGGTGGATATTCCAGGGCGCAGGGGAGTTCTGTTCCCGCCCGGGGGCAGCGTTCTACACCGCTTCTGATGCCATCTTGCTTGTACCCAGGACAGGCGAGTACGTGGCAACGTTCTACGATGACAGCTACCCGGGCGACTTCCGCATTTATGTGGACCTGGCCACCGCCCACGCCTGGACTCCCATCAAAGCCGGTGTGACCGAGTTCCACATGATCGACATGGACCTGGACGTCATCCGTTCCACCACGCACGGGGTGTTTGTTGATGATGAGGACGAGTTCGAGGAACACCGGGCAGCCATGGGCTATCCGGGACAAACAGTGGACGCCATGCGTACCGAATGCGCAGCGCTATACGAAGCAGTGGACACCATGAAACCACCGTTCGACGTTCTGGGGTTCAACAGTCCCAGCGCCGAGTGGTTCAGGAAAGGACGCGCATGACCGGGATTATCCGGACGTACAAGACAGACGACGAGGGTGTACTGCACTTTCGCGAAGCCTGGTACGACGACGAAGACCAGCAGTTCGTGGTTAACCACGGGGTAGTTGGCCACCAGAGCAAGACCAACGAAACCGGAGTGGATGACGAGTCCGCTGTCGAAGGTTTGATGACCGCCTTTGCCGCCCAATGCGAGGAAGACGGCTACGCCGAGATTCCCGAGTCCGAGCAGTTCTGGGTGGTGGCGCAGATTGCGCTGAAGACCAAGGACGGCACAGAACGCGACCGCCATCTGGAAAGGAAGGCGAAAGCGGCCCTTACCGGCGAACTGGCGTGGCGTGGACTGGGGATCGTGGACCGCTCTGAGATCGGCAACGGCCACCTCAACATCTTTTGCCTGTGCCCGGATGTCAACAAAGCCGTCAACGCCATCAAGATCTGTGTCCGCGGCGAAGACTTGGACTTCACGAAGCTCACCGTGGCTGCCGCGCCCCATGGAGATCCCGCAGCGTTCAAGGTGAAGCACTCGCCGAAGCAAGGTATGGGCTTTAGTCTCTAAGTAGCACCCAATGCACGAGAAGGGAACCCCATGTCGTCCAAGAGCAACTGGCCCGGACATACACCTTTGCCCAAGGGCCTGGCAGCACCGGCCAAGCGCGCACTGGCCCATCAGGGCATAGAAACATTGGAGCAGCTGGCCGAGTACGGTGAGGGCCAGGTTTCCAAGCTCCATGGCATGGGTCCAGTGGCCATCGCCCAGCTTGAGGATGCCATGGAGGAATCGGGAATCACCTACGGTACTGCCGGCGGCTAGGGTTTTGTTGCCCGGGGTGACTATCTTCCCGTGGGAGCGGGATAGGGTGAATTCATGACTGAATACCGACGCCTTGGCCATTCCGGACTGACCGTCTCAGCTGTAGGGCTGGGCTGCAACAACCTGGGGCGTGCCAATACGCCCACGGAGTCCCAGGAAGGCACTGACGCAGTTGTCCGCGCCGCCGTTGAAGCAGGGGTGACGTTCTTCGACGTCGCCGATGTCTACGGACGCGAGCCGGGGCTCAGCGAAACCATGCTGGGAAAGGCTCTGAAGGGCCGCCGGGACGATGTCGTGATCGGCACGAAGTTCGGCATGGACATGCGCGGGGTGAACGGCAATGACTTCGATGCCCGTGGTTCGCGGCGGTACATCGTCAAGGCCGTCGAAGCCTCCCTGCGCCGGCTGGACACTGACTGGATCGACCTTTACCAGTTCCACACGCCTGATCCCCGGACGCCGATTGAGGAAACTCTGGCTGCCCTGGATGACCTGGTCTCCAGCGGCAAAGTCCGTTACATCGGGCATTCCAACTTTGCCGGCTGGCAAATAGCGCAGGCCGAGTATGTGGGACGCGAATCAGGTGGTGTCCGCTTCATTTCCACGCAGAACCACTACAACCTGCTGGACCGCCGCGCCGAGCTTGAGGTCCTTCCCGCGGCACAGGCGTTCTCCCTGGGCGTGTTGCCGTACTTCCCCCTCGCCAACGGGCTGCTCACGGGAAAGTATTCGGCGGGCAAGGCGCCGGAGGGCTCCAGGCTGAGCCATACACGGACCAACCTGGTGCACGACGCCGACTGGGAGCAGCTGGGCCGCTTCGGCCAGTTCGCCAAGGAGCGCGGCATCAGCGAGTTGCAGTTGGCTTTCTCCTGGCTCGCTGCCCAACCCGGAGTCAGCAGCGTTATCGCCGGTGCGACGCGGCCCGAACAGGTCCGCGAGAATGCTGAAGCGGTCTGCTGGGTACCAACCCAGGAAGACCGTGACGAGCTGGACGACATCTTCCCGAAATCGCCCAAGGTGGCGCTCTTCTGATCCGATACAGAACTGGCCGGCCCCGGAGCAACTGCTCCGGGGCCGGCCTGTTTTACTGTTTGGCCTGTTCCACTCTTTGGATTAGGCCGGTGCGGAAGCTACGCCAGGCGCCAGGAAGCGCTTGCCGTTGACCCGCTCGGAGGCACCCACCCGGTCCAGGTAAGGGGTGATGCCGCCCAGGAACATTGGCCATCCCGCACCCATGATGACGCACAGGTCGATGTCCTCGGGGCCGGCCACGACGCCCTCTTCGAGCATGAGCCCGATTTCTTCGGCCAGGGCATCCTGAGTGCGGCGAAGCACTTCTTCCCCGGTGGAGGGGGTGTTGCCGAACGACATGATGGCCAGCGTCTCAGCGGGAATGACCGGTTTCCCATCGGATCCCGGGACCCACAAGGACTTCACGCCGTTGTCGATCAGTTTTTGCAGGTTCTGCGAAACCGGGAAGCGGTCCCCGAATGCCGCGTGCAAGGATTCCTGGACGTGCTGGGCCACCGGAAGCCCCACCATGGCGCTGAGGGTGAACGGGGACATGGGCAAGCCCATCGGACGCAGTGCGGTATCGGCAACCTCTGCCGGGGTTCCCTCGTCGAACGCTGCGATGACCTCGCCCATGAGGCGAAGCAGGATGCGGTTCACAACAAAGGCGGCCGCGTCCTTGACCAGCACTGCGGTCTTCTTTAGTCCCTTGGCCAGTTCGAAGGCTGTAGCGAGGACAGCATCGTCGGTCTTCGGTGCCTTTACGATCTCAAGAAGGGGCATGACGGCCACCGGGTTGAAGAAGTGGAAGCCGACCAGGCGCTCCGGGTGCTTCAGGTCTTCTGCCATGGCGGTCACGGACAGCGACGACGTATTGGTGGCCAAAATGCACTCCGGGGAGACAATTTCTTCCACCTCTGCGAAGACCTGCTTCTTGATATGCAGTTCTTCGAAGACGGCTTCAATCACGAAATCGGCGTCGGCAAAGGCTTCCTTGGAGACGGAGCCTGTGACCAGGGCCTTGGTCCTGTTCGCGGCGTCAGGCTTGATCCGCTTTTTCGCCAGCATTTTGTCCACCTCGGAGTGGACGTAAGCTACTCCCTTGTCCACGCGAGCCTGGTCGATGTCCGTCATGACCACGGGGACCTTCAGCTGCCGCGCGAACAGCAATGCCAACTGGCTGGCCATGAGGCCCGCACCCACGACGCCGATCTTGGTGACAGGACGTGCCAACTTGCGGTCCGGGGCTCCGGCCGGGCGCTTGGAACGCTTTTGCACCAGGTCCAGGAAGGCGTACACGGTGGAACGGAACTCATCGGTCTGCATGAGGCCGGCGAGGGTTTCGCATTCGAGCTCTGCCGACTCCTGCTGCGTCATGGTCCTGTTGGCTTCCATGACGTCCAGTACCTTGGCCGGTGCAGGCGAGGCGTTGGAGGTTTTGGCCTCAACGAAGGCACGTCCTGCCGCTACCGCAGCGGCCCAGCGGGCGGCCACCGCATCATCGCTTGCCTCAACGGCGTTCTTGCGCTCCGGCACCTCTTCACTTGCGATGACGCGTGCAGCCCAGGCCAGGGACTGTTCCACGAAGTCGGCGGGCTCAAAGATGGCGTCGGCTATCCCCAGCTCGTAGGCCTGCGGCCCGGTGAGCGTCCTGTTGTTGCTCAGCGGGTTCTCGATCATCACCTTGACCGCATTCTCCGGACCGACCAGGCGCGGGAGGATGTAGACGCCGCCCCATCCCGGGACCAGGCCGATGAAGGCTTCCGGAAGCGCCAGCGCGCCGGCACCCGTGGAGACGGTTCTGTACGTGGACTGGAGGGCGATTTCCAGGCCTCCGCCGAGGGCCAGGCCGTTGATGAACGCGAAACTCGGGACGCCGAGATCGGCCAAGGTTGCGTAGACGGCGTGCCCGAGCTGGGCCATCCAGAGACCGTGTTCGCGCTCCTTGAGGGTTTTCACGGCCGAGAGGTCGGCGCCGGCAACCAGGAAATACGGCTTGCCTGTGACACCGACACCCACGATTTCGCCCCGCGAGGCCCGTTCTTTGAGACCGTCAAGGACGCTGCCGAGCTCTACCAGCGTGTTGGGGCCGAGGGTGGTGGGCTTGGAATGGTCCAAACCGTTATCCAGGGTGATGAGGGCAAAGGTCCCCACTCCGCCGGGGAGCTGGATGTCCTGGACGTAGGAGTGTGTGACGACCTCGTCGGGGAACAGTGCGGCGAGCTTCTGGAATTCTGCGGCGCTCATGCGGCGGCTCCTTCAGTGGGGGCGGTGGTTGCGGTCGTGACCGGCTCAGGGGTGGACGATGCGTAGTCGGCGTGGTGGGGGTTCTCCCAGATCACCGTTGCGCCCATTCCCAGGCCGATGCACATGGTGGTGATGCCGTAGCGGACGGACGGGTCCTCTTCGAACTGGCGCGCGAGCTGGTTCATCAGCCTGACGCCTGAGGAAGCCAGCGGATGTCCGACGGCGATCGCCCCGCCATAGCGGTTGACGCGCGGGTCGTCATCGGCAATCCCGAAGTGGTCCAGGAAGCTCAGTACCTGGACGGCGAATGCCTCGTTGATTTCGAACAGGCCGATGTCCTCGATGCCCAGCCCGGCGTTCTTCAGTGCCTTCTCGGTGGCCGGGACAGGGCCGATGCCCATGACTTCGGGCTCGACGCCGGCGAAAGCGTAGGATACGAGGCGCATTTTGACGGAAAGCCCGAGTTCCTCGGCGGCTTCCGCTGAGGCCAGGACGGCGGCCGTGGCCCCGTCGTTCAACCCTGCGGCATTTCCCGCAGTGACGCGGCCGTGTGCGCGGAACGGAGTGCGCAGTTCAGCCAGGTCCTCAACGGTGGTGCCTGGACGCGGCGGTTCGTCCGTGGTGTGCAGCGCCCATCCCTGACCGGGTTTCATGGTGGCGACGGGCACGAGGTCTTGCTGGATCTGTTCGTTGCTGTAGGCGGCGGCCAGCTTGGCCTGCGAGGCTGCTGCGTAAGCGTCCGTCCGGTCCTTGGTGATCGCCGGGAAGCGGTCGTGCAGGTTTTCGGCGGTGTTGCCCATGTTCAGGGCTGCAGGGTCAACCAGTCGCTCGGACATGAAACGCGGGTTGGGGTCCGCGCCCGCGCCCATGGGGTGGTTGCCCATGTGTTCCACGCCGCCTGCGATGACGACGTCGTAGGCGCCGAAGCCGATGCCGCTGGCCGTCGTCGTTACCGCGGTCATGGCACCTGCGCACATGCGGTCGATGGCGAAGCCGGGAACGGAACGGGGGAGGCCGGCCAGGAGGGCCGCCGTGCGGCCGATGGTCAGGCCTTGATCTCCGGTCTGGGTGGTGGCGGCGATGGCTACTTCGTCGACGCGCTCCGCGGGAAGCGAGGGGTTTCGCCTCATGAGTTCGCGGATGCATTTCACTACCAGGTCATCGGCGCGGGTCCCGGCGTAGATACCCTTTTCGCCAGCTTTGCCAAAAGGCGTGCGGACACCGTCCACGAAGACGACGTCCCGGACGTTGCGCTGGGCAGTGCGTGATGGACTCATGTATTTACTCCTCGTTGAGACATGGCACCGTGTCCCGCGGGGCGGGGTCCGGTTGGCATTACTGCAATGTTACTCATGGGTAACTTAGCGTGCAAGGCCATGGGCTTCTGCCCACCGCATCCGGCACGCAAATGGCCCGCCGCCACGAACGTACGTTCGGGCAACGGGCCATTGCGACGGCGGTGACCACTAGGAGTCCTTGGACTGCTGTGCTTCGTTGGCCTTGGATTCCTTGGTTGGCAGCGGGCTCGGGTTTAAGCAGGCCTCGGTCAGGATGGGGGCGGCGATGGCGATTTGCCACTCCCTTGCGCCAAGCGTCCGAAGTTCCTGCGAAACGGTCTCCAGCGATACGTCCGTTGGTGGCCGCCAGGCTATGCGCCTGAGGTAGTCCGGAGTCAGCAGGTTCTCCACGGGCAAGTTGAGTTCGTCAGCCTTGGCTTGGAGGGCCGGCCTTGCCGTGGCCAGCCGCGCTGCTGCCTCCGGGTCCCGGTCTGCCCAGACCCGGGGAGGCGGCGGGGCATTTGTGGGCAGATGCAGCGGAGGAAGGTCCGTCATGGATCTGGCGTTCGTGATGCAGCGCAGCCATCGGGGAGCTTCCCGTTGCGCTGACCTGCCGTGGAACCCCTTTGTGGCCAGAAGCTGGGGGACGGTAGTTGGCATGGCCTTGGCGGCGGCCACCAGGGCTGAATCAGGGATGAGCCGGCCAGGTGCGACGTCGCGTTTGCGGGCCAGCTGGTCGCGTTCCTGCCACAGTTCCCGGACGGCTGCCAGCTGGCGGCGGTCACGGATCTGATGGAGACCGGAGGTCTTACGCCATGGTTCGACCCTGGGTGCCGGGACACCTGCGGCGAGGATGCCGGCGAATTCCTGTTCGGCGTACTCCAGCTTGCCGTCGGCCTCCAGGAGTTCAATAAGTTCTTCGCGCAGCTCGGCGAGGACTTCGACGTCGAGCGCTGCGTACCGCAACCAGGGTTCGGGCAGTGGCCGAGTCGACCAGTCAGCGGCAGAGTGTTCTTTGGCGAGACCGAAACCGAGCAGTTGTTCGATAACAGCCGCCAGGCCGACGCGGGGGAGCCCTGCGAGCCGCGCCGCAAGTTCCGTATCGAACAGCTTGTCCGGCCACATGCCGAGCTCGGACAGGCAAGGCAGGTCCTGGGTGGCGGCGTGAAGGATCCATTCCACCCCGCGCAGGGCGTCGTTGACGATGTCCAGGTTGTCGAACGGTTCGGGGTCGATGAGCCAGGTCCCGGCTCCTTCGCGACGGATCTGCACCAGGAAGGCACGCTGGCCGTAGCGGAAACCGGAAGCCCGCTCGGCATCGACGCCGGCAGGTCCGGTGCCGGCTGCTATTGCGGCTGCGCATCGTTCAAGTCCGGCAGGTGTGTCGATGACCAGGGGTACGCCCTCGCGTGGGGTGTCGAGATCAATGACTTCAGGGACGTGGCTGTCAAAGCCGTCAACCTTGATGTGGGTGGTGGGATCAGCAACCGGATCGCCGGCTGTGGTGTTTTCCAGGTTTTCAGGGGTCATGGTGGCTTAAGCTTACCGATTTGTCGCGTAACGGGGCGCTTTTGCCTTCGCCAGCGCAGCGGTTACGGCGCGGGTGGCCGTCAATTGCGCCTCCTGTTGGGCAGGCCGGTGACCCCGGGTGGCAGTGGAGGCAGTCCGGCGAAAGTGCACACCATGTCGGACCAGGCTTCCAGATGTGATTGGACATCCGCGCCGTCAGGCGTCCAGGAGGCCCGGAGTTCTATGTCGATGGTGTCGGGCCGCTCAGCCAGGGTGCCGAAGCTTTCGGAAAGGATCCGGGTAGCAGTGCCGCCGGCAGCCCGGTAAGGGGCTGAACGGTGTTCCAGGGCTTCGACGAGCCACGTCCAGGCCACGGAACCGAGCATGGAGTCGTTGCCCATTTCCGCATCCATTTGGGCCCGGATATACGTGACGATCCTGAACTCGCCCTCCCACACGGCCGATCCGTCCGGATCGTAGAGCAGGATGAAGCGGCCTGTGGCCAGTTCGTCCTCGTCTTCGCTGGAGGGGCTGCCGGCCTGGCTCTTGGCAAAGGCCTTGGCTGCCGGTCCATGCACGGGAACCTGGCGGGTGGCGGCGGTGGGGCTGAAGACTTCAGCGCCCAAGGCCACTGCATAAGGGGCCAAACGTGCGGGGGCGGGGATCTCATCAAGCCGCAACTCGCTGCGGCACTGGGCTTTTCGTAGCGTTCCCAAGGCGAAGAGAAAGTCCTGGGGAACTTGTGCGAGGGCGTTCACACTCGCAGATTATGCGTCCGGGGCGGCGAACCTGTGCAGGCTCGCCGCCCCGGACGGCAGGCGTATCAGCGTTACGCCAGTTCCTGCTTGATCGCCGCAACGAAGGTGTCGATGTCTTCTTCGGTGGTGTCGAACGAGCACATCCAGCGGACCTCGCGCCGGGCGGCATCCCAATCGTAGAACGCGAAGGACTTCCGCAGGCGGTCGGCAGCGCCTTCCGGGAGGATGGCGAAGACGCCGTTGGACTGCGTCGCCTGGGTGGGCTCGACGCCGTCGATCCCTTCAACGGCACTCCGCAGGCGGGTGGCCATGGCGTTGGCGTGAGCGGCGGACCGCAGCCACAGCCCGTCCTCCAGGAGTGCGATGAACTGGGCGGAGATGAAGCGCATCTTCGAAGCCAGCTGCATGTTCATCTTCCGCAGGAACTTCAGGCCGTCGGCGGCTTCAGGGTTGAGGGCCACCACCACTTCGCCGAAGAGCAGGCCGTTCTTGGTCCCTCCGAATGAGAGGATGTCCACGCCGGCGTCGCGGGTAAATGCACGCAAGGGAACGTCCAGGTGGGCAGCGGCGTTTGCCAGCCGCGCGCCGTCCATGTGCAGCTTCATGCCCTTGGAGTGGGCGTGGTCGGCAATGGCGCGAACTTCTTCCGGCGTGTAGCAGGTGCCGAGTTCCGTTGTCTGCGTGATGGAAACAACCAGAGGTTGTGCACGGTGCTCGTCGCCCCAGCCCCAGGCCTCACGATCGATGAGCTCCGGGGTGAGTTTTCCGTCCTCAGTGGGGACCTGCAGGAGCTTGATCCCGCCGATACGTTCCGGAGCCCCGTTCTCGTCCATGTTGATGTGTGCGGTGGAGGCGCAGATAACGGCCCCCCAGCGCGGCAGCAGCGACTGCAGCGACAGGACATTGGCGCCGGTGCCGTTGAAAACCGGGAAGGTCTCGATGCCTTCGCCGAACTGCTGCTCCAGGACGGCCTGCAGCCGGGCCGTGTACACGTCCTCGCCATAGGAAACCTGGTGTCCACCGTTGGCGGCCGCCAAGGCCGCAAGGATCTCCGGGTGCACGCCTGAGTAGTTGTCGGAAGCAAAACCCCTGACCGTGGGGTCGTGCAGCCGGCTGCCCTCGGAAATGTGGCCCGTGCTGGGCATTGCCTCTGTTGTGCTCGTCACTTGTTCATTCACGCTTTCAAGTCTATTTGGCCAGCAGGATCCGCTGGCCGTTCAGGATGGAGGCAGGTTGATCGAAAAGGCCGACGGCGGCAGTGGCCAGTTCTTCGACGTCGGTATGTCCGGGGAACCGCCGTTCGGGATGTGCGCGCCTCATGGTTTCGTCCACGAGCGCCTTGACCACGAACACCACGGCGGCACTGTGCTGTCCGCTGGCGTCTGTGTCGACGGACTGGGCGCGCCGGAAGCCATCAGCCACCGCAAGCGTCCAAGCTTCTGCAGCGGCCTTCGCAGCAGCGTAACTGGCTGCGGCCGCGGTTGGGCTGGATACCGCGGTTGACGACACCATGGCGAACCGGCCATGCGGCGACGCTTCGAGTTGGCTGTAGAACACCCTGGTCACGTTCCGCAGCGTGGTAACGGCGCTGTGTTCCAGCGCCTCCCAATCAGCATCCGTCTGGTCTTCGATGCCCTTGGCCCCGCGCCAACCACCGACGAGGTGGATTACTCCGTCGACGCCCCCAAAGCCGCGGTCCGCGATCATCGAAGCCAGCCCACGAACGGATTCCAGGTCGCCGAGATCGCACACGAGGGGAGTCACAGCGCCGCCGGCCTCCCGCGCGGCCGCCTCGATCCGGGTCTGGTCCGAACCAACAGTCAGGACCCGGTGGCCGGCAGTGGACAAGGCCCGGGCGGCAGCGACGCCCGAAGCGCCGCTGCCGCCCGTTACCAAAACTGTCAGTGGGGACATCAGGTCGCCGTGGCGCCCGTGATGCCGGTGGTGGATTCGATGACGGGACGCATCTTCTTCTCCAAGGCTTCGTAGAACATGGACAGGGGGAACTCATCGTCCAGGACCTGATCGGTCAGCCCGCGGGGGCCCCCGTCCAAGGGCAGGGCGTCCGGGCCCTTTGCCCAGACCGAAGCCGGGTGCGGGGTGACGGTGCTTGAGATCAGCTCATAGGCGGCCAGCCAGTGGGCAGCCTTGGGACGATCAATGGAACGCCAGTATAGTTCCTCGATTTTGGCGCCGAGTTCAACGACGACAGCCGCTGCGTCATCCCAGTCGATGGAGAGCTTGCTGTCGGTCCAGTGGAGTACGTGGTGCTGGTGCATCCAGGCGAACAGGAGCTGCCCGCCCAGGCCGTCGTAGTTGCGGACGCGGTTGCCGGTGATGGCGAAGCGGAAGATCCGGTCGAAGATGACTGCGTACTGGACAAGCTTTGCGTGCTTGCGGGCATCGGGGTCGGCGTTCTCGTCCTTTTCGATCAGGACGGATTCGCGGAAGGCGGTCAGGTCGCAGCGCAGTTCTTCAAGGGAGTAGAGGAAGAAGGGCATCCGCTGCTTGATCATGAACGGATCAAACGGAAGGTCGCCGCGCATGTGGGTGCGGTCGTGGATCAGGTCCCACATGACGAACGTTCGCTGGGTGAGCTCCTGGTCCTCGATCAGCTGGGCAGCGTCCTCGGGCAGTTCCAGAGAGGTTGTTTCCGCGGCAGCCTTGAGCACCCGGCGGAAGCGGGCGGCCTCGCGGTCGGCGAAGATGGCTCCCCACGTGAACGTGGGTGTCTCGCGCACCGCCACGGTCTCCGGGAAGAGCACTGCGGAGTTGGTGTCATAGCCGGGGGTGAAGTCAACGAACCGGATGGGGACGAAGAGCTTGTTGGAGTACTCCCCGGCCTCCAGGCCGTCAATGAATTCCGGCCAGATGACCTCGATCAGTACAGCCTCGACCAAGCGGTTGGTGCTGCCGTTCTGCGTGTACATGGGGAAGACCACCAGATGCTGGAGGCCGTCGATGCGCTGCTTCTGTGGTTGGAAAGCCTGGAGGGAATCCAGGAAGTCCGGGACGCCGAAGCCGTTGCCGGCCCAACGCTTGAAATCCTCCACGAGCAGCGCCAGGTACTGGGCGTCGTGATCGAAGCTGGGGGCGAGGGCCGTGATGGACTTGGTGATGGTGGCTACGAGCCTTGCCGCCTCATCGTGGGCAGAGGGATCGGCGATGGATCCGTCCTGCTCCTGGTACCCCTGGAGGGACGTGGCAGCGGCTTTGAGGGCTACCCATTCAGCGTTGTCGGCGGTGACACGCGGGAGGGTGGCGATAGCGGTGGTGGTCATGGTGCTCGGCCCTTTCCGAAGTTGTTATTGCTTCTGGGCCGAGCGTAGCAAGCGAATAGCATCGCTAATTCAAGAATGGACTGAGCATAAGAAACTCTTGCTCATAGCCCCCGAACTTGGACCTTTAGATCCAGTTCGGGGGACACAGAGCCGCCTACCGCTCTTCCGGGTCGACCAGACGGAGCGATATGGAGTTGATGCAGAACCGCTGGTCCGTCGGCGTGCCATAACCCTCGCCCTCGAAAACGTGTCCCAGGTGCGAATCACAGTTGGCACACCGTACCTCCACCCGGTCCATGCCCATGGTGCGGTCATGGAGGTACCTGACAGTACCTTCGGCCAACGGCGCCCAGAAGGACGGCCACCCGCAGTGCGAGTCAAACTTCTCCTTGCTGGTGAACAACTCGCTGCCGCAGGCCCGGCACTGGTAGACACCCTCGGTGTGCGTGTCCCAGTACTCGCCCGTATAAGGGCGCTCAGTGCCGGCCTGGCGCAGCACGCGGTATTCCTCAGGGGTCAACTCCTCGCGCCACTGGGCATCGCTCTTCTCCAGTGGCACTGAAGGTGTCTTGCTGATGTTTTCAGGAGTGTTCATGTCTTATGCAACGCTCACGAGTCGCCGATAAATCCCGAACCCGCGTACAAGTGGAGCACCGGAAGCCCCAACTGGTCCTGGGCCTTGTTGGCCCAATCCGTGTGGAGCGTGTCAGAGATGGCATGGGGCCGGGTAATGACCACTGCCTGCGCCGCATCCACCTCCCGGACCTTGGCCACCAAGCCGTCGACAGCACCGCCGTCGACGATTTCGCCGGTAACACCGCCACCCAGGCCTTCCAGCGCTGCCAGGGAAGTCGACAACGTCACCGCGGCTTCCGCACGCTCAGCCGCTGGATCCGGTGACTGGGCAGTAAGTTCCCGGAACGCCTTCGCCACATCAAGCAACGAAAGGTTCTCGAGGAAATCCACCAAAAGGTGGCGCTCAGTATTGGCAGGAACCAGCACTACCAACGGCGCGTCCCCGCCGTCGATCAGTTTGGCGATGTTCACGCGGTCGTCGGGGCCAAGGGGCTCTTCAGTCAGGATGACTATGGGATCACTCATGGCTACAGCGTAGTCCCGGGGAACGGCGTCCGCAGGGTTTCCGCGCCCGATTCGGCCCAACCTTCGCCGCGCGGGCCCAGCCTGCACCAGCCCACGCCGACTCACGGCAAAATGGAACCATGGCATCAATGACAAGGCCAGCGAGCGACGCTGCTGAGAAAAAACTGTCCCCCCGCGCCAAGTGGGCCATTGGAGGTTTCCTTGCCGGCGCCACCATTGCGGGACTTGTCGGCGCCGGTTCCTCTGCGCTCGCCGTCTACTTTGCCCGCCGGGTCATCACGCCCGCCGCACGGCACGAGGACCAGGAAGTCCTGGCCGTCATCCGGGGAGACAACGGCCTGCAGGTCATCCTGGCTGCCACGCCCGACTCGACCATCGACGGCGTCTTCAGCCTGTTCTTCTCAGGTGGAAAGGGACACGCCAGGATAGGCCGGATCGTCTCCTACCTGCCCGCCGAACAGACCGTCCTCCGGGAAGTCGAGGAGGTCTACAGCGGCGATCTTTCGGAAGCACGCCGGGCGTGGTGGAGCGGCGCTACCTACCCCGATCCGTCCGCGATCGGCCTTGCGGCCGAGGATGTTGAGATCGACGTCGACGGCGGAAAGGCGCCTGCGTGGTTGATCCGCGCCGATGCCTCGTCGCCGGCGCCGGTCTGGGCGATCATGGTCCATGGCCGGGGAGCCACCCGGCTCGAAGGTCTCCGGGCAGTCCGCACCGCCCGGGACCTTGGCCTGGACAGCCTGCTCATCTCCTACCGGAACGACGGACTGGCACCTTCCGCCCTGGACGGCCGCTACGGTCTGGGCTCCACGGAATGGCGTGATGTGGAGTCAGCGATCGAATACGCCTTGGAGAACGGCGCACGTGAAGTGGTGCTTTTCGGTTGGTCCATGGGCGGTGCAATCAGCCTGCAGACTGCGGACCTTTCCAAATACCGGCAAGTCATCAGGGCCTTGGTTTTGGATGCTCCGGTGATCAACTGGGTGGACGTCATGGCCCACCACGCCGAAATGAACAGGATCCCCTATACCGTGGGGCGTTACGGGCAACTGATGCTGGGCCATCCCCTGGGACGCAGGCTGACGGGGCTCGCAGCACCCGTGGACCTCAAAGCCATGGACTGGGACAGCCGCGCCGTTGAGTTGCGCACTCCAACGTTGCTGATCCACAGTGTGGACGACGACTACGTTCCTTTCGGGCCCTCGGCCAGTCTCGCCGAAAAGAACCCCGAGATGGTGACATTCGAGCCGTTCCACGGTGCCCGCCACACCAAGGAATGGAACGTGGATCCGGAGCGTTGGGAGCGCTTGGTGCGGTCGTGGCTCCAGGCCCAGCTCGCACCCCGGAAGAACCCGGGCCAGTCGGGCGACGCCGAGCGTCCGGCGGCCGCGGGGCCAGCAGTCTGAGGTCAGTTGCGTCCTGTGCCGATCGGCCCGGTGACGCCGTTGGTGAGCCGAAGCAGGTCCGCAGGAGCGAGCTCAATGTCCAGGCCCCGACGGCCACCGGAGACCAGTATGGTCTCAAATACCAGGGCTGATTCGTCCAGGACCGTGGGGGAGGGCTGGCGTTGCCCCAGCGGTGATATACCGCCCAGGACGTAGCCAGTGCGGCGTTCAGCAGCTTTGGGATCTGCCATCGCCGCTTTCTTGGACCCGAGGGCCGCAGCTGCGGCCTTCAGGTCCAGGTTCCCGGACACGGGGACAATGGCAACGGCCAACTTGCCTTCCACGTCCACCATCAGCGTCTTGAAGACACGGTCGGGATCAATGCCCAGGACCTCCGCCGCTTCCAACCCGTAGCTGCTTGCAGCGGGATCATGCGCGTAGGGGTGCAGGACGAAGGGAACGCCGGCCGCAGCGAGTGCTGCTGTTGCCGGCGTTCCCTGTGAAGTCAATTTCCTTGCCATACCGAGTGGCGTTGCCTTTCAGTGTTCCAAACGGCTTGCGGCCGCAACCTTCCGCTTGATGCGGCCGAGCATCGCTGTCATTCCCCGCATCCGCAAGGGCGTGATGGCCCGGGTCAGGCCCAGGAGCTCGGGCATGTCGTCAGGCACCGCAAGGATCTCCTTGGCAGTCAGTCCGTCCAGCCCCTCATGCAGCACCCCTGCGAAACCCCGGGTAGTCGGTGCTTCCGGCGGTGCTTTGAAGAAGAGACGGTATGAACGCTCGCCGTCGGCGTTCTTCTCTGACTCAATCGTCAGGAACAGCGGGGACTGGCATTCCACGACCTGCTCCAGCAGTTCCGGGTGGTCCTTCAGACGCTCCGGCAGCTCAGGCAGGCCTCTGGAGAACTCCAGGAGGAGCTGGAGGCGGTCAGGTTCCGTCAACGCCTGGAAGTCGTCAACAATTTCCGCCAGGGCGGTGGGCAAGGTGTTCGTACTCATCTCTTCCAGCTTACGCACAAAGGTGCTGAGAGCGCGGTACTAGCTGTGGACCAAGGCGGAGGGAACTGTACCCCGTTCGGCTCCCTTGACGATGGGAACCCGCACTGCGTTGCCCCACTCGGTCCACGAGCCGTCGTAGTTGCGCACTGTGTCGAAGCCCAGGAGGTACTTCAGGGCGAACCAGGTGTGGCTGGACCGCTCGCCGATGCGGCAGTACGCCACGACATCGTCGCCCGGCTTCAGCCCCGCCTCGCCCAGGTAGAGGGCTTCAAGTTCTTCGCGGCTGCGGTAGGTGCCGTCTTCCGCTGCAGCCCGGGCCCACGGGATCGAGGCGGCCGTGGGAATGTGGCCGCCACGCAAGGCGCCCTCTTCGGGGTAGGCAGGCATGTGGGTGCGCTGGCCGGTGTATTCCTCGGGGGAGCGGACGTCGATCAAGGGGTTGCCCAAATGTGCCAGGACATCCTCCTTGAAGGCCCGGATGGGAGCGTCGTCGCGCTCGACCTCGGGGTACTCGCCCGCAGCAGGCCGGGAGACCTCAGTGGTCAGCTCGCGGCCCTCGGCGATCCATTTGTCGCGTCCGCCATCAAGGAGGCGGACATCCTGGTGACCGAACAACGTGAAGACCCACAGGGCGTAGGCAGCCCACCAGTTGGACTTGTCGCCGTAGATCACCACAGTGCTGTCGCGCGAGATGCCCTTGGAAGCGGCGAGGGCAGCGAAGGCTGCCCCGTCGACGTAGTCCCGGGTGACTTCATCGTTCAGGTCGGTGTGCCAGTCGATCTTGACTGCTCCCGGGATGTGCCCGGTTTCGTACAGCAGGACGTCCTCGTCGGACTCGACCAGCACCAACTTGCCGTCGGCTACAGCGCCGTCAGCAATTGCTGCCGCGAGCCACTCGGTGGAAACGAGGCGTTCAGGGTTCGCGTAAGAGGCAAACTTTTCGTTTTGTTCAACGGGGTAGGACATGATGGCCTTTCACTGACAACGGACGGAGCCAGGCCGTGGAAGGTGGTGCAGGTGCGGGCCCGGCCTGCTTCAACACTAACCACGGGCTGCGCGGATTGCTTCCCGGTGGTCATACGGTGAAACATGGGCTTGGTCACGTGTCAGTTACCGTGGCGTCCGTTGCCGGTATTCTTGCTGGGGACCCAATGCCGAAGGAACGGACCACCGTGGTAAAGATCGAACAACTGGCTGCCCGCACGCCGGCAGTTTCCGTGGAGGAACTCCTCAAGGGTTTCTACCCGTCTCCCCGGTTCGGAGAGGTTTCGTTCGACAGTTACAGGCCCGATCCTTCCCAACCAAGCCAGGCCAACGCCGTGAAACTCCTGTCGGCATTTGCCGATGGCGTAGGCAACGGCAATGACGCTGGACTCTTCAAGAAGCTCTTCGCCAAGAAGGCACCGGCCACGAGGGCCGGGATCTACCTCGATGGCGGATTCGGCGTGGGTAAGACCCACCTCCTGGCGTCCCTTTGGCACAGGTCTCCAGGCCCCAAGGCGTTTGGAACGTTCGTGGAATACACCAACCTGGTGGGGGCGTTGTCGTTCCGCAAGACCGTGGAAGCGCTGAGCAACTACAAACTGGTGTGCATCGACGAATTCGAACTCGATGATCCCGGAGACACGGTGCTGATGTCCCGCCTCATGCGGGAACTCGCCGACGCCGGTGTGAAGCTTGCTGCCACGTCGAACACCCTGCCTGGTTCACTGGGCGAAGGCCGCTTCGCCGCCGTCGACTTCCAGCGGGAAATCCAGGTACTCGCGGACCAATTCGACGTCGTCAGGATCGACGGCGAGGACTTCCGCCACCGTGGCCTTCCCGCCGCGCCGGCACCGCTCAAGACCGAAGAACTCAAGCACCGGATGCGCACTGAGTTCGACGGGAAGACCGTGGCGGTGGATGATTTCCGCACCTTGGTCAACCATCTGGCTGCGGTGCACCCCAGCCGGTACCGTCAACTCATTTCCGGCGTGGAGGCCGTGGTGTGGAGCGACGTCGAAACCATTACGGAACAGGCCGTCGCGCTCCGTTTCGTGGTGCTGGCCGACCGGCTCTATGACAAAGATGTGCCCATTCTGGCCAGTGGCGTTCCCTTCGACCAGCTCTTCACCGAAGAGATGATGACGGGCGGATACATGAAGAAGTACTTCCGCGCCGTTTCGCGCCTGACCGCCCTGGCCCGCGAAGCACAAAATCACGAACCTGCCTGAATCAGACCGCTTTTCGGGGTCCGCGGTCCTTCAACACCCAGCGGATAACGATTCCGCCTGCCAAGGCCCAGAACGCTGCGCCGACACCGGCGAAAGCAATTCCTGAAGCTGCCAGCAGGAAAGTGATGCAGGCCGGTATCCTCTCCTCAGCCACTGCCAGCGCAGACGAGATCGAGGCTGCCAAAGTACCCAGCAACGCGAGGCCCGCGACGGCCTCAAGGAGTCCCGGGGGCGCTGCCGCGACAACCGTAACGAGCGCTGCCGACGCCGCCGCGAGGACCAGATACGCCAAACCGGAGACGAAGGCGGCGATCCAGCGCCGGCCGTGATCCTTGCCTGCTTCCTCCCCGGCGGCAAGCGCGGCGCTTAGCGCTGCCAGGTTGATCGCATGGCCGCCGAACGGTGCGCCGGCAATGGTTCCGGCTCCGGTCACCAGCATGGACGGCCGCCACGGGGTGGTGTATCCAAAGGACTTCAAGACAGCTACGCCGGGAATGTTTTGCGACGCCATGGTGACCACGAACAACGGCAGCGCCAAGCCGATGGCAGCCTCCACGGAGAACACCGGCGTTGTCCATTCCAGCCGCGGGAGGAGGCTCTCAGCCGGGATCTGTACGCCCGAGGACATGATGTGGATCCCAATCACGGCCAGTGCCACCAGCAGCGATGCAGGAACGGACCAGCGCGGCGCGAATTTCATCAGCACAATCCAGCACAACAGCACCGGGGCGATCAACGCCGGTGCCGTACCCAGCGACTTGAAGGGTGCAAGGCACAAGGGGAGCAGGACACCTGCGAGCATGGCCTGGGCCAAGGCCGTGGGAATCTTTGCCATCAACCTCCCGAGCAACGGAACCAACCCCGTGAGGACGATCAGCACCCCGACCAACAGGAAGGCACCCACGGCCGCCGGCCACCCGCCGTCGACCGTTCCTGCGGTCACAAGGAGCGCCGCACCGGGAGTTGACCACGCGAGGGTCACCGGCATCCTGCTCCGCCAGGACAGCCAGAGGATGCCCAGACCAAAAGTCAGGGTCAGGGCCAGCAATCCGCTGGAGGCTTGTCCTTGATCCGCGCCTACTGCCCTGAGTCCAGCAAGGACGACAGCGAATGATGAAGTGAACCCGACCAAGGCTGTCACGATGCCTGCAGTGATCGGCGGTCCCAAAGCGTCCCGGGTGGCACGGCTGTTGGTGGTTGTCGGGGAGGCTGAAGGCATAAGCTCCAAAATACCTGACCTGTTGGCGGCCGTTGCAAACGCCAACAGCACCGGTTAAACGCCAAGGGCACCGGTGGCGCCTCTCGGCGGGACCGGTGCCCCCTTGACGTATCTGGTACGGCGGCTCAGGCAGCTACGGCTGCTTCGGCTCATCCGTGACGGGAGCCTGCTCAGGCTGACCGTCGTTCTTGGCCACGAAGTCGGAAGCGGCGTTCTGGACCTTGTCGACGTGACCGGCGTACTTGCCGCCCGTCTTTTCGTCCACAAAATCCCCGGCCTTTTCGATGCCATTCTTGATGGCTTCTTCGTTGCCTTGAATGAGACCCTGAGCCTTGCCCTTCAGGTCGTCAATTAAACCCACGGGCACCTCCCTTCCATCGCGGAGCCAGTTCGCTCCTCCGCGTCCGACCCTAACACCAGTTCCCTGAGGTGCCAAGGGCTCAAACGCGGCCTGTGGATAACTAGGCCAACGGTTCGTTGGCGACCTTGTGCCGCGGGCTGTCCGGGTTCATCAGGGAATGCTTGCGGCCGTAGGCGAAATAGATCACCAGGCCGATGATGAGCCAGACGCCGAACCGTACCCAGGTTTCCCAATGGAGCTGGAACATCAGGAACGCCGATGCCAGCACGCCGAAGGCGGGAACAAGGGGCATGAGCGGCAGGCGGAAGGTACGCGCTGCGTTCGGCTTGGTGTACCGGAAGACGATCACCGAAACACAGACCACGACGAAGGCTGCCAGGATGCCGATGTTGGTCAGGTCCGCAACTTCCTTGATCGGGAAGACACCAGCCAGGAAGGCCGAGGCGATGCCTGCGATCCACGTGACACGCTGCGGGGTGCCGTGGCGGTCAGTCTTGGCAAACCAGCCGGGCAGCAGCCCGTCGCGGCTCATGGAGAACCAAACGCGGGTGACACCCAGGAGGAACGTCAGCATCACGGTCAGGATGGACAGCACCGCGAACACCGAAATGATGGTGGCAATGACCGGGAGGCCGACGCCGGTGAACGCCGAGGCGAAGCCGGCGGTCGGGTTGATGTCCTTGTAGTTCTGCATTCCTGTAAGGACGAGGGTTGCGGCAACATAGAGCAGCATGGCGATGATCAGCGACAGGATGATGGCCTTGGGCATGTGCTTCTTGCCGTCCTTGGCTTCCTCCGCTGCAGTACTCATGGCGTCGTAACCAAAGACCGCGAAGAAGACGGTCGCGGCACCAGCCACAACGGGGCCGAAACCGCTGGGCATGAACGGGTTGTAGTTCTCGGTGTTCACGTAGAAGATGCCGAGCCCGATGATGAACAGGATCAGGATGACCTTGATGGCCACGGCCACCAGTTCGAATCGGCCGAACGCCTTGGTTCCACGGCTCAGGATCCAGGTCACCAGAAGGCAGACGAGGATGGCGGGAAGATTGATGATGCCGCCCTTGCCTTCATCGGCAGTGGACGTCATCCAGGTTGGCATGTGGATGCCAATGCCGGAGAGGAAGGCGTCGAAGTAGCCGGAAATGCCGATAGCTACCACCGCCACGATGGCGATGTATTCAAGCAGCAAGTCCCAGCCGATGAACCAGCCGATGATTTCGCCCAGCGCAACGTAGCCGTAGGTATACGCCGATCCGGCGCGGGGGATCATGCCGGCGAATTCGGCATAGGACAAGGCAGCCGCCCCGGAGGCGAGTCCGGCGATCAGGAAGGAAAACAGAACGGCCGGGCCTACGCCCGGGTTGCTCTCGCTGCCGTGGGCAACCAGGCCCGCAAGGGAGAAAATTCCGACGCCGATAATTCCGCCGACGCCGATGGCCGTCAGCTGCCAAAGGCCAAGACTCTTAAAGAGCCCGCTGTGCTTGCTTTCTTCCTCGATATCGTCGATGGGCTTGCGCCTCAGGACGGACTGTGAAGCCGTCTTTACATTCATGGGGGGGTACTCCTGCCGGTAGGCGTGGAACGGTGATGAGCTCGCAGTACATTATTGCGAGCGGAATCACATTAGATAAAGCGACTTCTTCCGAGGGGTATCGGTTACTTCTCATGATGAATTGGGTCGCAGGTAAATGAGGGCATAAAAAAAGCAGCTCCTGGGAGCTGCTTTTCGTGGAGCGGACGACGAGATTCGAACTCGCGACATCCACCTTGGCAAGGTGGTGCTCTACCAGCTGAGCTACGTCCGCACATGTTGCCTGCCAGACTGGGTCTGGCTTTCAACAACAAACAAGTTGCCTTGTTCTGGTGGGCGATACTGGGATCGAACCAGTGACCTCTTCCGTGTCAGGGAAGCGCGCTACCGCTGCGCCAATCGCCCGTTACCGGGTCCTGCAATGAGGAGAGCGGACGACGAGATTCGAACTCGCGACATCCACCTTGGCAAGGTGGTGCTCTACCAGCTGAGCTACGTCCGCACATGTTGCCTGCCAGACTGGGTCCGGCTTTCAACAACAAACAAGTTGCCTTGTTCTGGTGGGCGATACTGGGATCGAACCAGTGACCTCTTCCGTGTCAGGGAAGCGCGCTACCGCTGCGCCAATCGCCCATGCATCCAGCAAAAGCCGGAAGACATGGTTTTCACCGAGGTGGGTACGGGATTCGAACCCGTGTATACGGCTTTGCAGGCCGCTGCCTCGCCTCTCGGCCAACCCACCGTGTAAGCAGGATTCCGGGGAATACTTGCCTTGACAGTGCCTTGCGAGCGGACGACGAGATTCGAACTCGCGACATCCACCTTGGCAAGGTGGTGCTCTACCAGCTGAGCTACGTCCGCAGTGCGGTTCCGACGGGCAACCCTGTAGGCATTCCGTCGCTTTCCGACGAGTAAAAACTCTATAGGAGGTTCCTGCATTCTCCAAATCGGTAGCTTGGATCCGGGTGCGGCGGGCCTTGGTTCCTTGTACTGACGCGGATTCGGGCGAGTTTCACTGCTGTAATTCCACAGCTGTAGTTCACCGGCCTTCGGCAGCCTTCCGCTCGTTTTGCAATCCGGCCCAGGTCCGTTAGTGTTTTCTATGCACCCGGGCGATTGGCGCAGTGGTAGCGCGCTTCGTTCACACCGAAGAGGTCACTGGTTCGAACCCAGTATCGCCCACCAAAGGAAGGCCCCCGGGGACCCGGGGGCCTTTTGGGTTTCTGGGCCTTTCCACAAATTCCTGGTAGCTGCGCGGGACTCGTGACCGGGTTTCCTGTCTGCGGACCTGAAGTACCCCTGGGGCACTACGGCGAGTGCCGGGCAAGTCGCAGGCTCGCCAGGTTACCGGGGACACCTCCAAGTACACCGTCGAGCCGGCAACCAAAGCAACCAGCGGAGTTACTGCAGCCGATGTTGCGTATCGCGAACTCAAAGGCCCTGCTACGTGTACAAAAGTCATGTCAGCGGAAGCACGGCTTCCGTCGAGGAAAAGCGAAAGTCCGGCAGGGGGTAATTCCGTCACTCCGCCGTTACTGTGAAGGTACGCCCCGCCAAGTACGGACATCTGAGCGTGATGCTGACCCAGACCTCGGATACTACGGAAGGAAGGTCAATTGTGACGTACGAAGTGAATGAGCAAGGTCAAAGCTACGGGGCGCTGACTGATTCACGTGCACCGGGTGACGAGCCTGATTTGATTGAAGCATTCGGTGACGATCATAAGACGGTCGGGTATGTCCGCAGGTCTGATCTGGAGAGGCGCGCACAGCCGGTGTCCCCTGAAGAAGTGGCAGCCCATGTCGCTTCCAAAGCCGATGGGCGTGTCGGTGACGTCCAGGTCCCATTGCTGGCCAAAGACGGTGTAACAGTTCTTGGCACCTACACAGTAAAGGGCTGGTCTGTTTCGAATGGTGAGCAATTTCCGCCTGTCAACTAACAACGTTCCCTGCTGCAGCGCCCATCAGCCCAAGCAACATGGGCAGTAAGGGGAAATGAGGCCATTCCGACGGCCAAACGGCGCACGAAATCTGATTAATTGGGTCTTTCAAAGCCCCCCAAGTCTCGGCATTGTGCTTGCGGAAGGCAGGTCTGGTTCCAATACGTGCCCGTTGCCGTCTGTCTCCACAACGTGCCCGTTGCCGTCTTGAACGACGAATTCACCGACTACGGTTTTCCCGTCAGAGTCGTAGACGGGGATCGCGTAGCTCTTTCCTTGGCGTTCGGCCTGCCAGGCAAGGGCCTCCTCGGGGGTTCTGAACGTTTGGGCCCGGGAAGCTCCTGTGGCGTCATCCAGTTCGGCTTTTCGAACATACCCGTACTCGCCGTTGGTGGCTTTCACGGCGACCAATTCCGGTTGTCCATTGTCGTTCTCGGCGCCGTACGTTTCTCCGTTCGCATTTGTGGCCCAGTCGGTCGACTCAACGTCGACAAAGGTCCAGGTCAGTCTCCACTGGCTCTGTGCTTGGGTGTTGATCGTCGTAGTCTCTTTGCCCGGCGCGACAGGTATCTGAAACCTCGTTGTAGCGGCACGTCCGTCGAGGTCATGTTGCTTGCAGGTACTGGTGGCCCCTGATTCGTACGCCCAGGAGCCGGTTGTCAGGCACGTCATTTCGAGGCGGATTGCTTTGGCTTCCTTCGGTGCCGTACCTAGATCGATGGTGGCAGGACCCGTGTGGGTTTCGGTTGTTGGGGTACCCAGGGGTGTGATGATCGGCGCCCCCGGAAGGGTCAGAAGTCCGGCTGCGGTTGCTCCAACTCCACCGAGCAGCGCGGCGCCGACAAACACGCCTGCGCCGAGCCACCAACGCGTGGCTTTTCGGGGCTGGTTGGAGGCTGCCGTGTTTACCCGGGAAACAAGTTCAGCGCGTAGTGCTTTACTGAAGCCCTCATCGACTCTGAGATCAATCATGATCCGTTTCCTTCCATGACAAATTGCGAGGGGGGCGCTGGCTTCGGCTGCAGGACTTCCTTGATCTTTGAGCGGGCCCGATGCATCCGGCTCTTGGCGGCGGCGGGCGAAAGATTGAGGAGCTCCGCGGCCGCATTTACCGGGTACCCCTCGAAGACAACCAGACTGATCAGGTGGAGATCGATAGGGCTAAGAGTCTTCAGGGCGTCAACGACGTCTTGATCCAGCACCGCTTGAAGGTACGTAGCCTCACCGCTGTCTACTTGCGCTTCTTCTTGTCGTGGCAGTGCGTCGAGCATCTTTCGATACCGTACTGTCGCCCTGTTGGTATTCCTGGCGACATTCGTTGTTGTCACCAAGAGCCAAGGAAGGATGGAGTGCTCTACCAGTTTGACCTTCCGGCGCTTCTTCCACAGCTCAAGGAATGCTGTCGCCAGGATGTCCTCGGATGTATGGCGATTGCCGCAGAGGCGGTATGCGTGCCGGAAGACCCTGTCACGGTGCCGATCGAACAGTACGCCGAATGCTGCACCGTCACCAGTCAGACTCCGCGTCCATAATCCGGCATCGTGAGATTCCAAGTTCCCCATAACCTGTAGTGTCCGCAAGATCACAAAGGGTTTCACGATTGCGCAAAAAAGTTTTGAACTGATGAATCAGGCGTCCGCTCCAGCAGGCACATGCTTGGCATAAGGATCTCATCGACGGCATCATGAATTGCCTTGCTTCAGCACATACTTAGCATGCAGGAACCTGAGGATGCTGAACAGCTTCGCACCGCGGAGCAACCCCGCCCGCCGTTTGAGGAGCTGGCCCGGAGCGCGCCCGTCCTTGCCGGCAAGCTTGCCCGGCTCTCTCCGGAGCAGCTCCTCAGGATCTTCCCGCCGGAGAATTCTGTCGGTCCTCTATGACAAAGTCTTTATATGACTGCTCCACTGCTTGCCCACGCTACTGACTACGGCCGGATGTATGCCCGCTCCACCACAGAGCAATTCTCCGTGCCATCCATCACGACGGTGATCGGCCAACAGGCCCATGCACTGGACGGTTGGTTCAGCTACATGGGGGCAAGCAGCCTGGCGGCGGATCCTGACCTCCCGGCGATCCTCGGAAGTCCGGCAAAAGTGCGGCAAGCAGTCAATAAGGCATCCAAGGCAGCCGAGGTGTACCGGGACGCGGCTGCGGCGCGTGGTGATCGCGTCCATACATACTGCGAGCAGGTAGCTTTGCGGGCCCTGGGACGCCCGCACCGCATGCAGGAATGCAGGGACGAACTTGCAGCCAACGGTGAGCAGGCGTTTGCGGCCCGCTTCGATGAATGGTGGGAGTTGTACCGGGTGGAGCCGCTGGCGCCCGAAATTACGGTGTGGAACAAGACAGTGGGCTATGCGGGGACGCTGGACCTGGTGGCCAAAATCAATGGACGTATTTGTCTCATTGACTACAAAACCAAGGGCACCACCCGTGACGGAACGGTTAAATCCCTTGACGACAAAGTGGTCATGCAGCTTACGGCCGGGATGAAAGCCGAAGAAAGCCTGGTGGACCCCGTTTCGGGTGAGTGGGAACCCTGGAGGTACGGGGACAATCCCATGTTGCTGGCTGTTGCCATCGGAGAAACCGAGGTGAGGCCCATGCGGGCAAACCCGGAGATTCTCAAGCACCACTGGTGGAAGTTCTGTGCCCTTCGGCGGGTGTGGGAGATGTCGGCGGATGTCACTGCTGCCGGACAAGCCCTGCTGCCGGTTGCGCCACCGGTGTTTACTGCGGCCGGTGCCGCGCCGGCCAACAGCGGCGGTGCCATGACCTCAACTAAACTGGCTTAGGCTCCGCAACGCGAGGGCCGGGTTCGACGATCGTGAGGACAGGCAGAGCATGGCAATTTTGAGTATCCGAATCATCGGGGATCCGGTGCTGCGCACCGTGGCCGACCCCGTCACCGACTTCGGTCCGGAGCTCGCCAAGCTGGTAGCTGACATGACAGAAACCATGGAGGACGTTGAGGGCGCAGGCCTGGCCGCTCCGCAGGTCGGCGTCAGCCAGCGCGTCTTCACTTACCGCATCGGCGGAGTGGAGGGCCACATCATTAATCCGGTCCTGGAAAACAGCGAAGACTTCCAGCCTGACGAGGTAGAGGGTTGCCTCTCGATTCCCGGCCTTGGATTCCCCGTGCGCCGCTACAGGGCCACCCGGGCAACTGGCGTGGACCTGAACGGCAACCCGGTGTCGGTGGAGGCCGAAGGCATGCTGGCACGCTGTTTCCAGCACGAGACCGATCACCTTGACGGCGTGCTGTACACAGACAGGCTGGAAGGGGAGGACCGCAAGGCTGCCCTTCGCGCCATCAGAAACGCCAACTACCACGCCATAACCGAAAAGACGACGTCGAAGCGTGCTAACAGTGTGGGTTCAAGCTTCGGTGGGGGCAGTTTCGGGGTTCCCGAGTGAGGGTACTCTTCGCGGGGACGCCGGCCGTAGCTGTACCGTCGCTGGACGCTTTGGTTAAGGCCGGTTTCGACGTCGTTGCCGTCCTGACCCGCCCGGACGCTCCACTGGGCCGCAAACGCGTCATGACTCCCTCCCCAGTAGCGGCCCGCGCCGGGGAATTGGGCATCGAGGTCATTCGCGCGGCCAAGGTTGACGCCGATACCACGGCCCGCATCGCGGGTTATGCGCCTGATGTGGCCGCCATCGTTGCCTACGGCGGGATTGTTCCGCGCGCTGCCCTGGGCGTCCCCACGCATGGCTGGGTCAATCTGCACTTCTCTTTGTTGCCGGCTTGGCGCGGTGCTGCTCCTGTTCAGCGTTCCATCATTGCCGGAGACGACGTCACTGGCGCCGCAACGTTCCAGCTCGAAGAGGGCCTCGATACCGGGCCCGTGTTTGGAACCCTCACGGAAACTGTCCGGCCGGAAGATACTGCCGGGGATCTCCTTGAGCGGTTGTCCATCAGCGGAGCCGTGCTGCTGAGCCAGACGCTCTCCGCCATCGACGCCGGACAGGCTGCTCCGCAACCGCAGTCAGGAGAGGTGTCATTGGCTCCCAAGCTGACATTGGATGACGGGCGCCTGGACTGGCGGCAGCCGGCGCTGGCACTGAACCGCCGTTCCAGGGGAGTGACCCCGGAACCGGGAGCATGGACAACATTGGAAGGCCAGCGGGTCAAACTGGAACCTGTGACGTTGAGGCCCGGGATCGACGATCTCGCGCCCGGAACCATCCGGGTGGATGGCAAATCCGTACTCGTGGGCACCGGTTCCCACGCCGTAGAGCTTGGCCGGATTCAACCGGCCGGCAAGAAAATGATGTCGCCGGCCGATTGGGCCCGCGGCTTGGCAGCACCTGAGAGAGTGGTATTCGAATGAGTGAGTCCGGCCGTCGAGGCCCCAACAACAGCGGGAGCCGGGACGGCGGCGGGCAGGGCAACCGCGGGGCCAGGGGCGGTAGCCAACGCAACGCCCAAGGCAGGGAGCGGAACAGGGGACCCCAGCGCGGATTCACCAACAATGCGCCGTCGCAGCGTACCCGCCGGGCCGACCCTGCGCGCTTGGTCGCATTCGAGGTACTCCGGGCTGTCGCCTCGGAGGACGCCTACGCCAACCTGGTCCTCCCCGCGAGAATCCGGGAGCACCGCCTGGACCGTCGAGATGCCGGGTTCGCCACCGAGCTGAGCTACGGGGCACTGCGTGGCCAGGGTACCTATGACGCCATTCTGGCCCGTTGTGTTGACCGGCCCCTGGAGCAGCTGGACCCCGCGATCCTGGATGCCCTGCGGATCGGTGCGCACCAGCTACTGTCGATGCGGGTTCCTGCCCATGCCGCGTTGGACCAAACAGTAGGTTTGGCCCGTGCAGTCATTGGCGCCGGTCCATCGGCCCTGATCAACGCGGTACTCCGCAAGGTCACTGCCCACAGCATGGACGAGTGGTTGGATATCCTGCTGGACCAGGAAACCGACGAGACCAAGATCGCTGCCCTCCGCCATGCACACCCTGAGTGGATCGTCCGCGCGCTGCGGCAGTCACTGGTGAACCACGGCAGGCCCAAGGCCGAGATTGACGACCTCCTGGAAGCCGACAACGCGGCGCCGGTGGTCAACCTGGTGGCTCTACCGGGTCTGGGTGACCTGGATGAGGCCTTTGACAACGGAGCCACTCCCGGTGAACTCGTAGAAGGCTCGGCGCTCTCCGCAGGCGGGGACCTTGGCCGCTTCGAATCAGTACGGCGGGGCACCACGCGTGTCCAGGACGTGGGATCCCAGCTTGTTGCACGTGCGTTGGCCGGCGTAGAGCTCGGGGAGCGTGCCGCCCATGGCGAGAAATGGCTGGATCTTTGCGCAGGTCCCGGTGGCAAGGCGGCGCTGCTGGCCGCCCTTGCCTATCGCGACGGAGCTACCCTCCTGGCAAACGAGCCGGCACCACACCGGGCCAAGCTTGTCCAACAGGCGCTGTCCGCTGTGCCCACGGAATCCTGGAGTGTGCGCACGGGCGACGGGCGCGAAGTCGGCGCCGAGCAGCCAGAAGCTTTTGATCGTGTCCTGGTGGATGTTCCGTGCAGCGGCCTTGGCGCCCTGCGCAGGAGGCCGGAGTCACGTTGGCGTCGCTCGCCCAAGGACATCGGCGATCTCGGTCCGCTGCAGCGGGATCTCCTGAAATCGGCGATCGACGCCGTCAAACCCGGCGGCGTCGTGGCCTACGTGACGTGTTCTCCCCACCCTGCTGAGACCACCGCAGTGGTTGGCGACGTACTCAACAAGCGGGACGACCTCGAATTGCTCGACTCCGGGCAGGCACTCGACCACGTCAGCCTGACCGGAAATCTGGGTGCGGGACATGAGCTCACTGCCCAGCTGTGGCCGCACATCCACCAGACGGATGCCATGTTCATGGCCATTATCCGAAAGAAGCCGTAGCCGCAAGATCCCCCGGCTGCGGTGGAACCATTTCTTCGCTGCAGCCGTACCATGACCCATACCGACCCGAAGGGGCTGCCTTGTCTCAGTGCTGTATCAACCCGAGCATCTTGTCCGCGGACTTCGTCAACCTTGAGGCGGAGTTGCAGAGGATCAGCAACGCCGACGCCGTCCACGTCGACGTCATGGACAACCACTTCGTACCCAACCTGACGCTCGGATTGCCGGTGGTACAGCGGATTCAGGCCGTAAGCCCCGTTCCGCTGGACGCGCATCTGATGATTTCCGACGTCGACCGCTGGGCGCCTGCCTACGCAGACGCCGGCGTCGCGTCCGTGACGTTCCACGCCGAGGCCGCCATGGCCCCGGTGAAACTGGCCCGTGAACTGCGGGAACGGGGATCCAAAGCAGGCATGGCTTTACGGCCTGCGACACCGGTAGAGCCCTACCTGGACATGCTCAGTGAGTTGGACATGCTGTTGATCATGACGGTGGAGCCCGGCTTCGGCGGGCAATCGTTCCTTGACATCACCCTGCCCAAGATCCGCCGCGCCCGTGCTGCCATCGAGGGTTCGGGCATTGCTGTAGCGATCCAGGTGGACGGCGGCATTACGGAGGAGACCATCGTCCGGGCTGCTGAGGCCGGCGCCAACGTCTTTGTTGCGGGCTCGGCTGTCTACGGTCACGAGGACCCGGCTGCGGCGATCGATCGGCTGCGTGCAGCAGGCCAGGCCGCGACGGCGGCCTAGGCCTTTACGCCGTCACCGGATATTACGAAGATGGCCGGGAATAGCCTGGTCATCGCTCTGGTTATGGCACAATAACAACACACATACGTGCTCCGGGGTCGGTGTAAGTCCGAACCGGCGGTTATAGTCCGCGACCCGCGAGCCACCGATGTCCTGAGCAATCCGGATAGAGATGGCGGACGGTTGAACCGGTGGAATTCCGGTACCGACAGTTAAAGTCTGGATGGGAGAAGCACGTACAGTCATGCCGTGGGCGTTCCTTCAGTGACGCCCGGCATTGCGCTGTCGTACACCCCCGGAGTCATCGCGGCTTACTGGGAAGGAACGGCATGGATTTTCTGCGATGGCTCTTCGAAGCACAGATCCCCGTTGGAGGATCTGCTCTTGTCTTACGCGAAGTGCTTGGAAACATCTTTGGGTTACTCAGCGCCCTCGGCGGAATGCGCCGGAAAGTCTGGGCTTGGCCGGTAGGAATCATCGGCAACATCCTTTTGCTCACCGTGTTCCTCGGCAACGTATTCGGTGCTGCTGCGCCCGCAACCCTCTGGGGACAGGCCGGCCGGCAGGTGATGTTCATCGCCGTTGCACTTTATGGCTGGTACCGGTGGCGTCAAGGCCGGCAGTCGAGCACCCAGGGCCGGGCCGTGGTCCCCGGCTGGGCCGGTAACAAGGTGCGCCTGATTCTGATCGGCGCGATGGTAGCCGGTACTGCGGCCCTGACGCCCCTGTTTGACGCCCTCGGCTCCTACCCACCTGTGTGGGCAGACGCCTGGACCTTCATGGGCTCCCTCCTGGCCACTTACGGCATGGCCCGGGGATGGACTGAATTCTGGTTGATCTGGGTTGCCGTGGACATCGTGGGCGTGCCTCTGCTGTTCAGTGCCGGCTACTACGCCAGTGCTGTGATGTACCTGTTCTACGGGTTCTTTACCCTGACCGGATTCTTTGTGTGGTGGCGGGCCGAAAAGCGTGAGCGTGGCGCTGTTCAACCACTTCCGGCGCCCGCAGGAGCCGTGCGATGAGCGCGCAGGCCGTTGAGTTTTCGGCTACTGAAAAGGCCGCCATGGACGCAGCTCTCACCGCCGCCCTGGCTGGCCCGCGAGGAGCGAATCCGCTGGTTGGTGCAGTGATCCTCGGCGCGGAAGGCGAGCAACTTGCCACCGGCTACCATCGCGGTGCCGGGACGGCCCACGCGGAGGCCGACGCCATCTCCGAAGCCCGGCGCCAGGGAATCGACATCAAGGGCACCACCATGGTGGTCACCCTGGAGCCTTGCAACCATGTAGGCCGGACAGGTCCCTGTGCCCAGGCCATCATTGCAGCCGGCATCGCAAAGGTGATCTACGCAGTCGACGATCCGCACGACCCCGCCGCCGGCGGTGCCAAGACGCTGCGCGCGGCAGGAATCGATGTCACGTCCGGGCTCGGCTACGACCAATCCCTGGACTTGAACCGGGAATGGTTCGACGCCGTTGCCGCCAAACGCCCGTTCGTCACCTTGCATATTGCACAGACCTTGGACAGCCGGATCGCTGCGGTTGACGGCACCAGCCAGTGGATCTCCAGCGCAGAGTCGCTGGCAGACAACCACGCGTTGCGGCGCCTGATCGATGCGATCCTCGTAGGGACCGGAACCGTGCTCATCGACAACCCCCGGCTGACGGCGCGCACTCCTGACGGTGAACTTTCCCAGCGCCAGCCCGTCCGGGCAGTCATGGGCCTGCGGGATGTCCCGGAGGGGGCAGCGGTACGGGGAACCGACGGCCGCTTCAGGCATCTGCCAACCCGGGATCCTTCAGAGGCCCTGGGCATGCTCTTCGAAGAGGGTGTCCGGCATGTGATGGTCGAAGGGGGTTCGAGCATTCTGAGTACCTTCCTTGCGGCGGAGTTGGTGGACGAGTTGATTGTCTACCTGGCGCCGACCCTGCTGGGGTCCGGTACTCCGGCGCTGAACGACTTGGGTATCGGCACGCTCGCCGAAGCCCAGCACTGGGCGTGGGACGAGGCATCAGGGGGTCCGGTACGGACCCTCGGCAACGACCTGCGGCTCCATCTCCGGCCGGCCGGACGTGCTGCCAACACCACTAAGAATTCGATTCCGCAGAAGAATATGGTTTCACGCAGTGACGCCGCGGAATATGTCACAGGAGGACACTGATGTTTACCGGAATCGTTGCAGAACAAGGCACTGTCCTGGGTATTGAGCATGACGGCGATGCCAGCGCAACACTGCGCTTGAAGGCCCCCACCACTACCGGGGACCTGCCGTTGGGCGGCTCCATTGCCGTCAACGGTGTCTGCCTCACGGCCACCCGCATTGATGGACAGGACTTCAGCGTCGATGTCATGGGCGAGACCCTGACGCGCACCACCATCGGGGAATTGGCTGCGGGCGACACCGTGAACCTGGAACGCTGTGTTCCTGCCGGCGGACGGCTGGATGGCCACGTCGTGCAAGGCCATGTTGACGGCGTGGGGGAGCTGCTCGAGCGCGAAGCGCTGGGTAACTGGGACCGCTTGCGGTTCGGCGTCCCCGCCCCGCTGGCACGCTACATCGCCGAAAAAGGTTCCATCGCCGTCGACGGGGTATCGCTCACGGTGACCGCCGTCAGCGCGGCTTCCGAAAAGGACGCGTGGTTCGAAGTCGGCCTCATCCCCACCACGCTGGAGGAGACGGGCCTGGGAGCGAAACCGGTTGGCGGGCACGTCAACCTGGAAGTGGATGTCCTGGCAAAATACACCGAACGGCTTCTGTCGTTCGCTCCGCGGCAGGAGGGCACCCGATGAGCGCCCCCACGACCCCGCAGCCGGCGACGTCGCAGCGTCCGGGCCTGGACTCCGTGGAATCCGCCATCGCAGCCATGGCGGCCGGGCGGGCCGTCATTGTGGTGGACAACGAGGACAGGGAAAACGAAGGCGACATCATTTTTGCCGCTGAACATGCCACCCCGGCCCTGATGGGTTGGACCATTCGATATTCCTCCGGCGTCATCTGTGTTCCGTTGGAAGGCCAGCGGGCCGACGCGCTGATTCTGCCCCCGATGGTCGAAATCAACGAAGATGCTAAGGGTACTGCCTATACTGTTTCCTGTGACGCTGCGGTAGGAGTCAGCACGGGTATTTCTGCCACGGACCGGGCTCTGACGGCCCGGATCCTGGCGGACCCGAGCAGCACTCCGGCGTCACTCACCCGCCCCGGGCATATTTTTCCGCTTCGGGCCGTTAAGGGGGGAGTGCGAGAACGTCCGGGACACACGGAAGCTGCCGTGGACTTGTGTCGCCTGGCCGGGCTCGCCCCGGTGGGTGTGATCGCAGAGTTGGTACATGACGACGGTGAAATGATGCGCTTGGACAGCCTGCGCGGGTTCGCCGCTGAACATGGATGCCCCCTCATCTCCATAGAGGACCTGGTGTCGTATGTTGAGGCGACGGAGTCCCGGGCGGCGCAGGTTTCACGGGTAGACGAGGAGAAGCGATGACCGCATCGACAACACGCAGCAGTGAGCACACGGAGCCCGGTCCGCACCCCGTAAGCGGGGGACCGATCGTCCAGTTGCCGACGGCCTTTGGTGAATTTGTGGCGCAGGCGTGGACGGATCATGTCACGGGGGTTGAACATCTCGCGGTCAGCTCGCCCAATCCGCCCAAGGGCGGCCAGGCACCCTTGGTCAGGCTGCACTCTGAATGCCTGACCGGAGATGTGTTCGGTTCCTACCGCTGCGATTGCGGTGAACAGCTTGCCTTCGCCCTGGAGCTCATCCACCGGGAAGGCGGCACGCTGCTCTACCTGCGTGGACAGGAAGGGCGCGGCATCGGACTCGCCAACAAGATCAAGGCCTACGCCCTGCAGGAAGCCGGTTTTGACACTGTCGAGGCCAACGAGCAACTGGGCCTGCCGGTCGATGCCCGTTCCTACAGCGCAGCGGGTCAGATCCTTGCCGAAATGGGCCTCAACGAAGTCCGGCTGTTGAGCAACAACCCGGACAAACAGCACCGCCTGGACAAAGCCGGGGTGACTGTCGTGGAGATGGTGCCTACGGAGGTGCCGTCCCGGGAGCAGAACCTTCGGTACCTGCAAACCAAGAAGGACCGTATGGACCACCGGCTGACGCTCGACGTCGAGCCGGTCAGCAACGGCAAGAAGACAGCTTCACCCCAAACCTCAAACAGCAACCAAGACTGAACGGATCCCCAGCACACCATGAGCGGACACGGCGCGCCCACAATCGACCTCACTACCCTCAACCCTGAAGAAACCTCGCAGCTCAAGCTCGCCATCGTGGCCGCGAGCTGGCACACCCAGATCATGGACGGCCTGGTGGACGGTGCCCTGCGTGCCGCGAAGGAAGCAGGCATCGCCGAACCCACCCTGGTGCGGGTTCCAGGCAGTTTTGAATTGCCGGTTGCAGCCGCCCGGCTGGCACCGCACTTTGACGCCGTCGTGGCCCTGGGCGTTGTTATCCGTGGCGGAACCCCGCACTTTGACTACGTTTGCCAGGCCGCGACGTCGGGACTCACCGATGTCAGCGTCCGCACCGGAGTGCCGGTGGGCTTCGGCGTACTCACCTGCGATACGGAACAACAGGGCCTTGACCGGGCCGGCCTCCCGGGTTCCCAGGAAGACAAGGGCCACGAGGCGGTCACCGCTGCCCTGGCCACCGCCGTGACGCTCAAGCAATACAGCTGATTCCAGCGCGAACGGAGGGGATGTGAGTGTGTGTTCACTCACATCCCCTTCGTCATGCAACGCCCCAACAAGCGGCGCCGGGCCCGGAGCAAGTAGTCTGGAGGGCGTGAAGAATTTCGAGACGCTGTTCGCAGAACTGAGTGAGAAAGCAGCGACCCGTCCGGCAGGCTCGCGCACGGTAGCCGAGCTGGACTCCGGAATCCACGGCATCGGCAAGAAGGTGGTCGAAGAGGCCGCCGAAGTCTGGATGGCCGCGGAGTACGAATCGGACGAGGCCGCTGCTGAGGAAATCTCCCAGCTGCTGTACCACCTGCAGGTCCTCATGCTCGCCAAGGGCCTCAGCCTGGAAGACGTTTACAAGCATCTCTAGCCACGCCCCTCCGCACGCATTTCAAGCGGAGTCAGCCGCGTGGCCGATGTGCCTGAAACCTCCATTCCAAAAAGAAAGTCTCTCCCAATGCTCCGTGTAGCAGTCCCCAACAAGGGATCCCTGTCCGAAGCCGCCTCGGCAATGCTTTCCGAGGCCGGCTACCGCCAGCGCCGCGACTCCCGCGAACTGGTGATGGTTGATCCTGACAACGACATTGAGTTCTTCTTCCTCCGTCCCCGTGACATCGCCGTCTATGTAGGCCAGGGAACCCTGGACGTTGGCATCACCGGCAGGGACCTCCTGCTTGACGCGAAGGTGGAAGCCGAAGAGTTGCTCCCCTTGGGCTTCGCGCCTTCGACATTCCGTTTCGCCGGCCCTGTTGGTGACTTCACCGGCGTCGAGCAGCTTGAAGGCAAGCGGCTGGCCACAAGCTATGACGGCCTCCTGCGTGACTACCTCGCTGAACGCGGCGTCAACGCCACAGTGGTCCGTCTCGATGGGGCCGTGGAATCATCCGTCCGCTTGGGCGTGGCCGACGCTATTGCCGATGTCGTGGAAACCGGCAATACCCTCAAGGCCGCCGGCATGGAGATCTTCGGCGACCCCATCCTGAAGTCCGAAGCCGTCCTGATCCGTCGTACGGGCTCCGCTGGCGCAGCCAACGGAACCGCGAAGGAAATCGACATCCTCATCCGCCGCCTTCAAGGCGTTCTGGTTGCGCGCCAGTACGTGCTCATGGACTACGACATCCGCAAGGACCTTGTGGAAGACGCCGCGGCGCTGACTCCCGGACTTGAATCGCCCACGGTCTCGCCGCTTCGCGATTCCGAGTGGGTAGCCGTGCGGTCCATGGTCCCCAAGAAGGAAACCAACCGCATCATGGATGAGCTTTACGACCTCGGCGCGCGCGCCATCCTGGTCAGCAGCATCCACGCCTGCCGGATCTGACCCACACTGACCGACTAGAGCCCAGCAGAACTGAGGAGCAGCACATGGCTGTAGCCGTACGCGTCATTCCATGCCTGGACGTGGACGCCGGCCGCGTCGTCAAGGGTGTCAACTTTGAAGGCCTTCGCGACGCCGGAGACCCGGTGGAACTCGCCCACCGGTACGACAACGGCGGGGCAGACGAACTGACGTTCCTGGACGTCACGGCGTCGTCAGGGAACCGCGAAACAACGTTCGACGTCGTTCGCCGCACCGCAGAGGAAGTGTTCATTCCCCTCACCGTGGGTGGTGGCGTCCGCGGGGTGGCCGAGGTGGACAAGCTCCTGCGCTTTGGTGCGGACAAGGCGTCCATCAACACAGCCGCCGTCGCCAGGCCCGATGTCATCGATGAAATTACCCGCCACTTCGGCTCCCAGGTCCTGGTGCTCTCCGTCGACGCGCGCCGGACCCGGGAAGGCGACACCCCGACGTCGTCCGGGTTTGAAGTCACCACGCACGGCGGCCGGACCGGTACCGGAATCGATGCCATTGCCTGGGCGAAGGAAGCCGCGGACAGGGGAGTGGGGGAGATCCTGCTCAACTCCATTGACGCCGACGGCACCAAGGACGGCTTCGACCTTGAGCTGATCCGTTTGGTTCGGGCAGCCGTGAATATCCCGATTATCGCCTCGGGCGGTGCCGGTGCCCCGGAGCACTTCCCGCCCGCTGTACAGGCTGGGGCTGACGCTGTGCTGGCCGCCTCGGTGTTCCACTTCGGTCCGGATGACATGATCGCTCAGGTCAAGGCCGCGATCCGCGAGGCCGGCTTCGAAGTCCGCTAGGCAACGCAAACGCGGGGTCGCTGATGGCCATCACCCCTTGCGGGATGGGCCATCAGCGACCCCGCGTTGCTTGGTTAGAGGCCGATGTCCGCTGACTGCAAGAGCGCGACGGCGTCCGGCTGGCCTTCGAAGGTGACCAGGGCCTGGTTGGTGCGGCCGTGGGCGTGCATGAGAAGCTCGCCCGGCTCGCCAACGATGGCGACGGATACGGGTGCGCGCTTGGCCACGTGCCGCGGCCCCGTGGGCCTGACAAGGACGATGCCGAGGTCCACGCCGCGGTACAGGAACGCTGCACGCTTGATGAGGTCATTCCAGAGTGCATCCGAATAGGCCTCGTCCAGTGCCCTCGGCGCCCACCTGTCGCCAGCGCGGCGGATGTCCTCGGTGTGCACGAAGTACTCGATGAGGTTGGAGGTCTCGTCCAGCGCCTTGATCTTCAAAGGAGAGAAAGCGGGAGGCCCGGAGCGGAACGTCTTGACGAGGTCCGCGTACGCGTCCGTGGTCTTCAGCTGGGAGGCCAGCTTGGAGGTGGCTTTTTCCGATGCCTTGCCCAGACTGGGAATCAACAGTCCAAGACCGACAGCGATTTTCCGCTCCCGCAAGTACAAATGCGCGGCAAGGTCACGGGTCCGCCAGCCTTCACAGAGCGTGGGGGAGTCAGGCCCGGCCGCCAGCAGGGTTTCGGCCAGTACTTCTCGGGAGGGATCGACGAAATGCATCACTTGTGAAACTAGCACGATCGGAGCGCTCTTGCGCAGTGGAACCGCCGCAGAACCGCCAGTCCCGTCAAAGGCACTAGACTTGATCTGATGTCAGAGCAGTCCGCCCCCAGCCCCTCTCCCGCCGTGGAGCTTTCCAGCGACCCCGCGGGTCCGTTGCCGCAGGAGATCGCGGACGCTCTCAAGCGCGATTCCGCTGGCCTGGTTGCTGCTATTGTGCAGCAGCACGACACCAACGAGGTCCTCATGCTCGGATGGATGGATGACGAGGCACTGCACCGCACCATGACCACCGGGCGCGTCACGTTCTACTCCCGCTCCCGCCAGGAATACTGGCGTAAGGGCGACACTTCCGGACACGTACAGTTCGTGAAGTCCGTCGCCCTTGATTGCGACGGCGATGCCCTCCTGATCCGCGTGGACCAGATCGGCGCAGCCTGCCACACCGGAACCCGGACCTGCTTCGACGGTCGCGACTTTACAGTCGTTACGGGCCACCGCGACTAAGGCACCCAGCACTTACCACTGACGCACCACCTCATACCAAAAGGCGGAGAACAATAGCCATGCAGGACCTTGGAATCATCAGCCCGGGCCTGGAAGAGTTCCGGGAACTCGCCGTCCACAGCCGTGTCATCCCCGTGCGGCTCAAAGTCCTGGCCGATGCAGAAACCCCCATTGGCCTTTACCGGAAGCTCGCCAAGGGACAGCCCGGCACCTTCCTCCTGGAATCAGCAGCAGTAGGCGGGGCCTGGTCGCGTTATTCGTTCATCGGTTCAAAGTCCCGCGCAACCCTGACCACCAAAGACGGCCAGGCACACTGGATCGGTGAGCCGCCCGTCGGCGTGCCAGTTTCCGGGAACCCGGTGGAGGCCGTACGCGACACGATTGCCGCACTGCAGACCGATCGTTTCGAGGGCCTTCCACCCTTCACCTCCGGCCTGGTCGGCTTCCTTGGCTGGGAATCCGTGCGCCACTGGGAACGCCTGACGTCCCCACCAGAGGACGACCTGCAGTTGCCGGAGATGGCGCTGAACCTGGTCACCGACATGGCGGTTCATGACAACGTCGACGGCACTGTCCTGCTCATTGCCAATGCCATCAACTTCGACGGCAGCAGCGAACGCGTCGATGATGCCTGGCACGATGCCGTGGCCCGAGTGCAAGCGCTCTTGGACCAGATCAGCACGCCCGTTCCCCAGCCTGTTTCCGTTTTGGACACGGCAACCCTGGACTTTGCCTCAAGCGTGCAGGAACGCTGGGAGGAAGCGAAGTACCTGGAAGCCATCGACCGTGGCAAGGAAGCGATTGTTGACGGCGAAGTGTTCCAGGTGGTGATTTCGCGCCGCTTCGAGATGGAATGCGCCGCAGATCCCCTGGATGTCTACCGCGTTCTGCGCAACACCAACCCGAGCCCCTACATGTACCTCTTCAGCCTCGAAGATGCAGACGGCCGCGAGTACTCGATTGTCGGGTCCTCGCCGGAAGCGTTGGTGACGGTGACCGGTGAGGAAGTCATCACGCACCCCATCGCCGGTTCACGTCCCCGAGGGAAGACTGTAGAGGCCGACAAAGCCCTGGCCACAGAGTTGCTAGCGGACCAGAAGGAACGCGCGGAACACCTGATGCTGGTGGACTTGTCCCGTAACGACCTTTCCAAAGTGTGCGTGGCCGGGACAGTCGATGTCACCCAGTTCATGGAAGTGGAGCGCTTCAGCCACATCATGCACCTCGTTTCAACTGTGGTGGGGCAGCTTGCTCCCCACGCCAAGGCATACGACGTCCTCAGGGCAACCTTCCCTGCAGGTACGTTGTCCGGCGCCCCGAAGCCCCGTGCGCTGCGGCTCCTCGATGAACTCGAACCGCACCGCCGCGGCATCTACGGTGGCGTGGTGGGCTACCTGGACTTCGCCGGTGACATGGACATGGCCATTGCCATCCGTTCGGCACTGCTCCGTGAGGGCCGCGCCTATGTGCAGGCCGGCGGTGGAATCGTGGCCGATTCGCACAAGCCTTCGGAAGCGCTCGAAACGGTAAACAAGGCAGCCGCGCCGCTTCGCGCCGTGCACACCGCAGGCTCATTGCAGAACATTGCGGTGGACGCCGGCCGGGCCGAAGTTCCCGACGACGGGACGCCTGCCTCGTGAGCGCCGCCGCATCCGCACTTCCCGCCAGGACTTCACCGCGCTGGGCCCGTAAATCCACACTGGTGCTCGCCGCGGTCGTGCTGGCCCTCGCTGTCTTCGGAACCACCACCCAGACCTGGATTGAAGTGCAGCTTGACCCCTCCGGTGTATCCAGCAGCAACCTCCAGGTTCCCGGAAACAAGGCTGCTACCGCAGTCACGGCTCTGGCCTTGGTGGCCCTGGCCGGTGGCCTGGCGGCATCCATTGCAGGCAAGGTGGCGCGCTGGATTATTGCGGTCATCATTGCTTTGTCCGCGGTAGGGATCATCCTGGCGGCCACTACCGTGCTGACTGATCCGCTCGGCGCAGCGCAGGGTGCCATTGCAGCTGCGACGGGCCTTGCGGGTGGACAGGCGAGTGTCGCTGCGACGGCCTTCCCCGTAGTAGCCATAGTTGCCGGGGCGCTGCTGGCAGTGGTTGCGGTGGGCTTGCCGGTGGCCGGGCGTTACTGGAAGACCCGCACCAAGTACGACACCAATGCCGTCAGGAATGACGGCGAACCGGTGGATGAGATCGACAGCTGGGACAGCCTGTCGCGCGGCGAGGACCCTACGTAGGTAGCCGGGAGCGGGTTTCGCGCAGCTTCATTGCGACTTTGCCGCCACCGTTGCCCCGGACGTCGGTCCATGTCCCCGGCTGACGTCAATAAATGGCAGAATGTAAGCAGTATTCATCCTGAGGAGATTTCACATGAGCAAAACCACAGTGTCCGCAAACCAAACTGAATCCACCATGGCCAGCCACGCTGACGCCATCGGTCACGGAAACAGCCCGGCTGCCTGGACCTGCGTGATTGTCATGCTGGTTGGTGCCTTGATTTCCTCCATCGCTTTCGTCATCGCCAGCACGCCGATCTTCGTCGGCGGCCTGGTTGTCATGGTTATCGGCCTGATTGTTGGCCTGGTTATGCGCAAGGCGGGCTACGGAGTGGGCGGCAGCAAGCTGCAGAACAACGGCCACTAATCGTGACCGTTCTTGATGACATCATCGTTGGCGTCAAGGAGGACATGGAGGCCCGCCGGGCTCAAGTGTCCCTCGAGGAGCTAAAGGACCGCGTCGCCGGTGTTGCACCTGCACGGGATGCCTGGGCGGCCCTGGGCGGACCCGCATCCGACCGCAACGACCTCAAAGTCATCGCAGAGATCAAGCGCCGCAGTCCGTCGAAGGGCGACCTCGCTTCCATCGCAGACCCCGCATCGCTCGCAGTGCAGTACGCGGACGGCGGCGCCTCCGTCATCAGCGTGCTGACCGAACAGCGCCGCTTCGGCGGCTCGCTGGCCGACCTCGATGCCGTGCGTGCCGCCGTCGAAACGCCGTTGCTCCGCAAGGACTTCACAGTTGACGAGTACCAGATCTGGGAAGCCCGTGCCCACGGTGCCGACCTCATCCTGCTCATCGTCGCAGCGCTGACCGACGCCGAACTCGTCCGGTTTAGTGCCTTGAGCCATGAACTGGGCATGAGCGTGCTCGTGGAGACCCATACCGAAGAAGAGATCGAGCGGGCGGTTGCGGCCGGCGCCAGGATCATCGGCATCAACGTGCGCAATTTGAAGACGCTCGACGTCGACCGCTCGGTTTTCGGTTCGCTGGCCGGTTTGATTCCGGCCGGGGCAGTCGTGGTCGCGGAGTCTGGCGTCAGGGGTGCCGACGACGTCGCGCATTACGCAGCCAATGGCGCCAATGCCATCCTGGTGGGCGAAGCGCTGGTCAGCGATTCAACCCCGCGTGAACGAATTACCGAATTCAAGGCAGCAGGAGCTGCCGCCATCGCCGTCAGGAACTGAGGCAGTTACTGAACTACGGCGAGCAGTCATGAGGCAGCCCGGGCACCAGCCCGTGGCTGCCTTGTGGCACGTGGAACTACCCAAAGAACTAACTGGAACAGGACGGTGAGACTGATGGTCGACGCGCCAACAGCCGGCTCAGAAGAGAATGCGGCAGACGCATTCCTGCAAGGTGGCCCTTCGCTGCGCAACGCATCGGGACCCTACTTCGGCAGCTACGGCGGACGCTGGATGCCGGAGTCTCTCATTGCCGCCTTGGATGAAGTCCAGGACACCTTCGAAAAAGCCAAGGCCGATCCCGATTTCATCGCCGAGCTGAAGGACCTCAACAAGAACTACTCGGGCAGGCCTTCGCTGTTGACTGAGGCCAAGCGCTTCTCGGCGCATGCCGGTGGTGCCCGCATCTTCCTCAAGCGTGAGGACCTCAACCACACGGGTTCCCACAAGATCAACAACGTCCTGGGCCAGGCGCTCCTGGCGAAGCGGATGGGCAAGACCCGCGTCATCGCCGAAACCGGAGCCGGACAGCACGGCGTCGCAAGTGCCACGGCTGCAGCGCTGCTGGGACTTGAGTGCGTGGTCTACATGGGTGCCGAAGACTGCCGCCGCCAAGCACTCAACGTCGCCCGCATGCAGCTTCTTGGTGCCACAGTCGTGCCCGTGACCAACGGTTCGCAGACACTCAAGGACGCCATCAACGACGCCCTCCGCGATTGGGTCTCCAACGTCGAGGACACGCACTACCTCCTGGGTACTGCGGCCGGAGCGCACCCGTTCCCGGCCATGGTCCGCTACTTCCACGAGGTCATCGGCGAAGAGGCGCGCAGCCAGATCCTGGAGCAGACGGGCAAGCTTCCTGATGCCATCTGTGCGTGCATCGGTGGCGGTTCCAACGCCATCGGCTTGTTCCACGCATTCCTCGATGATGCTTCCGTGAAGATCTACGGCTTTGAAGCCGGTGGCGAGGGTGTGGAAACCGGCCGTCACGCTGCGGCCATCTCCCTTGGCCGCCCGGGTGTGCTGCACGGCGCCCGTTCCTACCTCATGCAGGACGAAGACGGCCAGACCATCGAGTCGCACTCCATCTCTGCCGGTCTTGACTACCCCAGTGTGGGCCCGGAGCACTCGTACCTCGCCGACATCGGCCGGGTCACCTACGAGGCCGTCACGGACACGGAAGCCATGGACGCCTTCAGCCTGCTCTGCCGGACTGAGGGCATCATCCCCGCCATCGAGTCCTCGCATGCCCTGGCCGGTGCCATCAAGATCGGCCACCGCCTCACGGAAGGCAAGGAAGACCCCTCGGAAGTCACAATCATCGTGAACTTGTCCGGGCGAGGCGACAAGGACGTGGAAACCGCCGCCGCATGGTTCAACATGTTGGATGACGAGGGGCACGTCAAGGGGACCACCCTGTCCACCCGTAAGCCCAAGGGCCCTTCAGAGCGAGCCTCTGAAGCATCCGCGGATGACAACGAGGACCAGAACTGATGAACGAATCAACAGCCAGCAAGTCCGCTGCGGCCATTGACAAGGCCAGGGCCGAAGGCCGCGCCGCTTTGGTGGGTTACCTGCCCGCCGGCTACCCCACGGTCAAGGAAAGCATCGAGGCCGGCATCGCGCTTGCCCGGAACGGCGCCGATCTCATTGAGATCGGAATCCCGTACTCCGATCCCGTGATGGACGGTCCTGTCATCCAGGCGGCCACTACCGAAGCGATTTCGAACGGTTTCCGCGTAGCCGACGTCTTCGAAGTCGTTGCAGGGATTACCGCAGTTACGGATGCTGCCGTCCTGGTGATGACGTACTGGAACCCGGTCATGCGCATGGGCGTGGACGAGTTCTCGCGCCGTCTGGCAGAAGCCGGGGGAGCAGGTCTCATTACTCCCGACCTCGTTCCCGATGAGGCTGCAGAATGGTTCGAGGCCTCGGACAGGTACGGCTTGGACAGGGTGTTCCTCGTGGCCCCGTCGTCCACTCCTGAACGTCTGGACATGACGGTCAAGGCCAGCCGCGGTTTTGTCTACGCTGTTTCGATCATGGGTGTCACTGGAGCCCGCACCTCCGTCAGCAGCGCTGCCGAAGAGGTGGTGGCCCGTGCCCACGCAGCCGGTGCGGATCGGGTATGCGTAGGCCTGGGTGTCTCCAGTCCCGACCATGTCCGTGAAATTGCTGCCTATGCCGACGGTGTCATTGTAGGCACCGCCCTGGTGGCAGCCCTCCGCGATGGCGGGGTGGACGCCGTCGGGCAACTCACCAAGAACCTCAGCGCCGGCTTGGGCCGCGCAGCTGCAGAAGCCTAGAAAAGGAAACAGCGAAGCGCATGCAGACGGTCCTCCACGCAGCGGCAATGGTCCCCTTGAGTATCCCGAGCCCATCCTGGTCCGGTTTCGACATTCCGCTGCCGTGGGGGACGTTGCGTATCCACGCCTACGCCTTGTGCATCCTGGCGGGCATCATTGTTGGCCTTTGGCTGACGTCTGCCCGGTGGAAGCAGCGCGGCGCGCCCGAAGGCAGCCTGTGGGACATCGCCATTTGGGCGATTCCATTCGGAATTATCGGCGGTCGCCTGTACCACGTCTTCTCTTCGCCCGATGCCTACTTTGGCCCGGGCTTCGACGGCACCGGCGACCTCTCGCTGATTCCCCAGATCCAGCGCGGCGGACTGGGCATCTGGGGCGCGGTGGTCCTCGGCGTCGTGGGCGCATGGATCGGATGCCGCCGTGCCGGTGTCCGGCTGACGGCCTTCCTGGACGCCGCTGCACCTGGCCTGCTTCTTGCACAGGCCATCGGACGACTGGGGAACTGGTTCAACCAGGAACTTTTCGGCGCGCCCACCACTTTGCCATGGGGCCTGGAGATCGATCCTTCCAACGCGAACTTCCCGCCCGACATGGCCGCCGGAACCCTCTTCCACCCGACGTTCCTCTACGAGATGCTGTGGAACCTCGCCGGCGTAGCGCTCCTCCTGGTGCTGGACAAGAAATTCGCCTTCCGCTGGGGCCGGCTGTTCTGGCTCTACGCCATGTATTACACGCTGGGCCGCGTGTGGATCGAAGCGCTCCGGATCGACGACGCCGAGCAGATCACCCTTTTCGGAATCACGACCCGTCTCAATGTGTGGACCAGCATCTTTGTCTTCATCGCGGCCTTGGTTATCTTCCTGCTGCTCGCCCGGCGCGGCCGACCGGTGCCGGACACTCCTTATCTGCCAGGGCGCGAGCCGGAAGAAGAGGCCGTCAAGGACCCCGCGACGGTGACGAGCGTCACCAGTCATGATGTGGACGCACCTGTCTCGGATAGTGGTTCGCGTGATAATCTCCCAGATAACCAAAGTGATCCGGGCAACGTCGACGGGCCGCGGGATGCATCAGTGAAGACCGTCCAGGACACCACGTCCACAACGGAGCCGTCATCTGATGCCACCGCCGCCAGGAAAACATCCGGATCCTCGCCTGGGGCTGACGACACCAAGTAGTCGCCGAAGGTAAAGGGGCAACAGAGTCACCGCTCGTAGGGCCCAGTCCACAGCGTCGTGGCACCCCGGAAACCGGATCGCAGCATACCGATGTTCACTGGTCAAGCCGGGGCCAGAGGTCTGCGTAACTGTTCGTTGCGCTGGATCGACTGGCCTACAATTCCAATAACTAGCGCTTTGTTGTGCCCGTCACAGGGCAGGCAAGGTGGGGCCAACGTTGTCCCTTCCATACGCACGATCTCGAGGAAGGACGTCTCCCATGACCCATCTTCATAACCCCGGTTGGTCCGAAAATATCGAACCGCAGGGTGCCATGTCTCCGTTCAAGCGTTTTGCTGCGCTCCCGGAGGCCCAGGGTCTTTACAACCCTGATAAGGAGAAGGACGCCTGCGGCCTGGCTATCATTGCCACGCTCCGCGGGGAACCGGGATACGACATCGTGGAAGCGGCACTGACCGCCCTCCGCAATCTCGAACACCGCGGCGCCGTGGGCGCCGACGAAGGAACCGGCGACGGAGCGGGCCTGCTGATGCAGGTCCCCGACGAGTTCTTCCGCGCCGTCACCGAATTTGAACTGCCGGCACCCGGACAGTACGTGGTGGGTACCGCGTTCCTTCCGGCTGAAGCCCGCGAAGCTGCGACAGCGAAAGCCGGCATCGAGGCACTTGCCGCCGACGAAGGCCTTACAGTCCTTGGCTGGCGTGAGGTTCCTGTGGTCGCTGACCTCGTGGGAGCCATGGCACGGGCATGCATGCCCTACTTCTCCCAGCCGTTCTTCGCCTCTGCCAACGGTGAGCAGCTTGAACACAACGAGCTGGACTCCCGCGCCTGGCGGATCCGCAAGCGCGCCCAGAACAAGTTCGGCGTGTACTTCCCCTCGCTGTCCTCGCGCACCATCGTGTACAAGGGCATGCTGACAACGGCCCAGCTGGAGCCGTTCTACCCCGATCTTTCGGACAAGCGCTTCAAGACCAAGCTGGCCATCGTCCACTCGCGCTTCTCCACCAACACGTTCCCGTCCTGGCCGCTGGCACAGCCGTTCCGCACTATCGCGCACAACGGTGAGATCAACACAGTCAAGGGCAACCGGAACTGGATGCGTGCCCGCCAGTCGCAGCTGGCCAGCCCCTTGCTGGGCTCGGTCCCGGAAGAGCTGTACCCGATCTGCACCCCGGGTGCCTCTGACTCCGCCTCCTTCGATGAGGTAGCCGAGCTGCTGTGGCTCTCAGGGCGCCCCATCACGCACTCCATCATGATGATGATCCCGGAGGCGTGGGAGAACCACGCCACCATGGATCCGGCACGCCGTGCCTTCTACGAGTACCACTCCCTCCTCATGGAGCCGTGGGATGGTCCCGCTGCAGTGTCCTTCACCGATGGCAGCCTCGTTGGCGCCACGCTGGACCGCAACGGCCTGCGACCGGGACGCTACTGGATCACCGAAGACGGCCTGATCATCTTCGCCTCCGAAGTTGGCGTGATCGAGGTCGAGCCCTCCAACGTGGTGAAGAAGGGTCGCGTTGCTCCCGGCAAGATGTTCCTGGTGGACACTGAAGCCGGCCGCATCATTGACGACGCCGAGGTCAAGGCCGAGGTAGCTGCTGCCAACCCCTGGGCCGAGTGGCTCAAGGACAACCTGATCGATATCAACGAGCTTCCCGAGCGTGAGCACGTGCTCCACACGGCAGCATCGGTGAACATCCGCCAGCGTACCTTCGGCTACACCACTGAAGAGTTGAAGATCCTGCTTGGACCGATGGCCCGCACCGGTGCCGAGCCCCTGGGCGCCATGGGTTCGGACACTCCGGTAGCTGTGCTGTCAAAGCGTCCGCGTCTGCTGTTCGACTACTTTGTGCAGTCCTTCGCCCAGGTCACCAACCCGCCGCTGGATGCCATCCGCGAAGAATTGGTGACTTCCCTGAAGTGCGCCATCGGTCCCAACGGCAACCTCCTGGACGGCAAGCAAGTCCGCCAACCGCAGATCTCGCTGCCGTTCCCCGTGATCAATAACGACCAGCTCGCCAAGATCGCGAACATTGAAAGCCCCGACGGCGACCGCATCGCCATGAAGGTCCGCGGACTTTACCGCCCCGAGGGTGGGGAAGCGGCTCTCCGTGCCCGCCTGACGGAGATCTGCGAGCAGGTATCCGGTGCCATCAACCGTGGCGTCCAGTACGTGGTGCTGTCCGACCGCGACTCGAACGCCCAGTGGGCACCGATTCCCTCGCTCCTGCTGGTCAGCGCGGTCCACCACCACTTGCTTCGCAGCGCCAACCGCACCAAGACCGCCCTGGTGGTCGAAGCCGGTGACGTCCGCGAGACGCACCACGTTGCCGTGCTCATCGGTTACGGTGCCTCCGCTGTCAACCCGTACTTGGCCATGGAATCGGTGGAACAGCTGATCTCCAACGGTGACGTGACGGGCGTGACCCCGGAAGACGGCGTCTACAACCTCATCAAGGGCCTGGGCAAGGGTGTCCTGAAGATCATGTCCAAGATGGGCATCTCCACTGTGGCTTCCTACACGGGTGCCCAGACCTTCGAAGCGCTGGGCTTGTCCCAGGAACTCGTGGACGAATTCTTCTCCGGCACACACTCCCAGCTCGGTGGCGTTGGCCTGGATGTCATCGCCGCGGAGGTTTCGGCACGCCACCAGATGGCGTACCCCGAAGGTGGCATCGAGCACCCGCACCAGCCGCTGCTCGGCGGCGGAGAGTACCAGTGGCGCCGCGACGGCGAACCGCACCTCTTCAACCCGGAGACAGTGTTCCGTCTGCAGCACGCTACCCGCGAACGCCGCTACGACATCTTCAAGTCCTACACCAAGGGCGTTGACGACCAGTCCGAGAACCTGATGACCCTGCGTGGGCTCCTCAAGTTCAAGGACGGCGTCCGTCCGCCTGTGCCGCTGGAAGAAGTGGAGTCCGTTTCCAGCATCGTGAAGCGTTTCTCCACTGGTGCGATGAGCTACGGCTCCATCTCTAAGGAAGCGCACGAGACACTGGCCATCGCCATGAACCGTCTGGGCGCCAAGTCCAACACGGGCGAAGGCGGCGAGGACGTGGACCGCCTGCTTGATCCGGAACGCCGTTCTGCCATCAAGCAGATCGCTTCAGGCCGTTTCGGTGTCACCAGCCTCTACCTCACCAACGCCGACGACATCCAGATCAAGATGGCACAGGGCGCCAAGCCCGGCGAAGGCGGCCAGTTGATGGCGCAGAAGGTCTACCCCTGGGTAGCCCGGACCCGTCACTCTACTCCCGGCGTCGGGCTGATTTCCCCGCCCCCGCACCACGACATCTACTCGATCGAAGACCTCGCGCAGCTCATCTACGATGCCAAGCGCGCCAACCCTTCGGCCCGGGTGCACGTGAAGCTGGTTTCGGAAGTCGGGATCGGTACTGTGGCGTCCGGCGTCACGAAGGCCAAGGCCGACGTCGTGCTTGTTTCAGGTCACGACGGCGGCACCGGCGCCTCGCCGCTTAACTCGCTCAAGCACGCGGGCGTGCCGTGGGAACTCGGACTGGCCGAAACCCAGCAGACCCTCATGCTCAACGGCCTCCGCGACCGCGTGGTTGTACAGGTGGACGGTCAGCTCAAGACGGGCCGCGACGTCGTCATTGCTGCCCTGCTGGGTGGCGAGGAGTATGGTTTCGCGACTGCTCCGCTGGTGGTGTCCGGCTGCATCATGATGCGTGTCTGCCACCTGGACACCTGCCCGGTGGGTGTTGCCACGCAGAACCCTGAACTTCGGTCCCGGTTCAATGGCAAGCCCGAGTTCGTGGTCAACTTCTTTGAGTTCCTCGCTGAAGAAGTCCGTGAAATCCTTGCCGGGCTTGGCTTCCGCAGCCTCGAAGAGGCCATTGGCCACGCCGAGATGCTTGACACCCGCGAGGCCATCGACCACTGGAAGGCCGAAGGCCTGGACCTGGACCCGATCCTGCACGGTCTCGAGTTCGACGACGACGTGCCGCTGCGCAACATGACCGGCCAGAACCACGAGCTGGACAAGCACTTCGACCAGCGCCTGATCACCATGGCCCAGGAAGCACTCAGCGACCGCATGCCTGTCAAGATCACCTTGGACGTCATCAACACGGACCGTTCCGTGGGCACGATGCTCGGCCACGTGGTGACCAAGACGTTCGGTACCGATGTACTGGCGACGGACACCATCGACATCACGCTCAATGGCACCGCGGGCCAGTCACTGGGCGCTTTCCTGCCTGCCGGCATCACGCTGCGCATGTTCGGGGACTCCAACGACTACGTGGGCAAGGGACTTTCCGGTGGGCGCATCATTGTCCGCCCGGACCGTACCAACGTTTTCCAGGCGGAACGCAACGTCATCGCCGGCAACGTCATCGGCTACGGTGCGACCAGCGGCGAGATGTTCCTGCGTGGCCAGGTCGGCGAACGGTTCCTGGTCCGCAACTCCGGTGCCACCGCCGTCGTCGAAGGCATTGGAGACCACGGTTGTGAATACATGACCGGTGGCCAGACGCTGATCATCGGCCGTACCGGCCGCAACTTCGGCGCCGGCATGTCCGGTGGTACCGCCTACGTGCTGGACCTGCAGCCTGAGCGCGTCAACAAGCTCGCCCTGGACACGGGTGAACTCCAGCTCCTGGAGCTCGACGCCGAGGATCGTGACATTGTCCACGGCCTGCTCACCAAGCACGTTGAGGAAACCGAATCCGTCCTGGCCGGCCGTCTGCTCGAAAACTTCGACGACACTGCCGCCCGCATCACCAAAGTACTGCCGCGCGATTACGCCGCAGTCCTGCAAACCCGTCTCGACGCCATCGAAGAGGGCCTGGACCCTGATGGCGAAGAAGTATGGTCTCGAATCCTGGAGGTAACCGGTGGCTGATCCACGCGGATTTCTGAAAGTCCGGCAGCGCGAGACGCAGCCACGCCGTCCCGTTCCCGTCCGCATCATGGACTGGAAAGAAGTGTACGAAGCCCAGGAGAAGGGCGTCCTGAAGAGCCAGGCCGGGCGCTGCATGGACTGCGGCGTTCCCTTCTGCCACCAGGGCTGCCCGCTGGGCAACCTGATTCCGGAATGGAACGACCTCGTTTGGCGGGACAAGGGTGAGGAAGCGATTGAGCGCCTTCACGCCACGAACAACTTCCCGGAGTTCACCGGCCGGCTGTGTCCTGCACCCTGTGAAGCGTCCTGTGTGCTGGGCATCAACCAGCCTGCCGTGACCATCAAGCAGGTCGAAGTTTCCATCATCGACCAGGCGTTCGACAACGACTGGGTCCAGCCCCTTCCGCCGACGCGCCTCACCGGCAAGACGGTCGCCGTCGTCGGTTCCGGCCCCGCCGGCCTGGCCGTGGCGCAGCAGCTGACGCGTGTTGGCCACACCGTTGCCGTGTACGAACGCGACGACAAGATCGGTGGCCTGCTCCGGTACGGCATCCCCGACTTCAAAATGGAGAAGGAACAGGTCGACCGCCGCCTCGAGCAGATGAAGGCCGAAGGCACACGCTTCCGGACCGGCGTCGCCGTCGGAACGGATGTCACGTGGGAGCAGCTGCGCCGCCGTTACGACGCCGTCGTTGTCGCCACCGGGGCTACCGTCCCGCGCGACCTGCCGATCCCGGGCCGCGAGCTTGAAGGCGTGCACTTCGCCATGGATTACCTCGTGCCGGCCAACCGCGTAGTGGCGGGGGAGACCCCGGAGAACCACATCGACGCCCGCGGCAAGCACGTTGTCATCCTCGGTGGTGGCGATACCGGTGCCGACTGCATCGGAACCGCCCACCGCCACCAGGCAGCGTCGGTGACGACGCTGGCGATCGGCAAGCAGCCGCCGTCGGAACGCGCAGCCCACCAGCCGTGGCCGACGTTCCCCACCTTGTTCGAGATGGCCAGCGCCCACGAAGAAGGCGGCGAGCGTACGTACCTTGCGTCCACCGTTGAGTTCGTTGGTGAAAATGGCAAGCTCACCGGCGTCAAGGTTGCCGAAACCGAGTTCGTGGACGGCAAGCGACTGCCCAAGGCAGGCACGGAGCGGATTATTCCGGCTGACCTGGTGTTCCTGAGCCTCGGCTTTACCGGCGCTGAGCCGGCAGGTATCACCGAGCAGGTCAGTGCAGAATTCGACGGTCGGGGCAACGTAGCCCGCGACGGCTACTACATGACAAATACCGAGGGAGTGTTTGTTGCCGGCGATGCCGGACGTGGCCAGTCACTGATTGTGTGGGCCATTGCGGAAGGCCGTGCGTGCGCGGCCGCAGTGGACAGGTTCCTGATGGGAAGCACCATTCTCCCGGCACCGGTCGCCCCCACCGACCGGGCGATAGCGGTCTTATAGCGCCGGCAGGAACTGATCTTTTACTCAATCAGCATGAACTACTTAGGGTAGGTATATGAGACGCGCGAAAATTGTGGCAACTTTCGGCCCGGCTATCTCCAGCTTCGACAACACCCTCGCGGTGCTGGAGGCCGGCGTCGACGTTGCTCGCATGAACATGAGCCACGGCGACTACTCCGTGCACGACAACACCTACGAGAACGTCCGCAAGGCTGCGGCCCAGCTGGGCAAGCCCGTGGCCATCATGGCCGACCTCCAGGGACCCAAGATCCGCCTTGGACGTTTTGTTGACGGCCCGCACGAGCTGGCTGTCGGCGACACCTTCACCATCACCACTGAAGACGTTCCCGGCACCAAGGACATCTGCTCCACCACGCTCAAGAGCCTCACCGAGGACGTCAACGTCGGCGACGCACTGTTGATCGACGACGGCAAGGTGGCGCTGCGCGCCATCGAAGTTGACGACGTCAAGGTTGTCGCCACGGTCACCGTCGGTGGCAAGGTGTCCAACAACAAGGGCATCAACCTTCCCGGTGTTGCCGTCAACGTTCCCGCGTTGAGCGAAAAGGACGAGGACGACCTCCGATGGGCCCTCAAGCGCGGTGCTGACCTCATCGCCCTCTCGTTCGTGCGTGATGCCTCCGACATCAAGCGCGTCCACGAGATCATGGACGAAGAAGGCCGCCGCGTGCCGGTAATCGCCAAGATCGAAAAGCCGCAGGCCGTGGAGCAGCTCCACGAAATCATCGACGCGTTCGACGCCATCATGGTTGCCCGTGGCGACCTCGGCGTCGAACTGCCGCTCGAAGAGGTGCCGATCGTCCAGAAGCGTGCCATCGAACTGGCACGCCGCTGGGCCAAGCCGGTCATCGTGGCCACCCAGGTCCTCGAATCCATGATCGACAACCCACGCCCGACCCGCGCCGAAGCCTCCGACTGCGCCAACGCAGTCCTCGACGGCGCCGACGCGGTCATGCTCTCCGGCGAAACCTCCGTGGGCCAGTACCCCATCGAAACCGTCAAGGTCATGGCACGGATCATCGAGTCCACCGAAGTCCACGGCCTTGAGCGCGTACCCCCGCTGGGTACCAAGCCCAAGACCCGCGGTGGCGCCATCACCCGTGCCGCCGTCGAAATCGCCGACCAGCTGGATGCAAAGTACATCTGTACTTTCACCCAGTCCGGTGACTCGGCACGCCGCCTTTCGCGCCTCCGCCCGGTCAAGCCGGTCTTCGCGTTCACGCCGGTGGAGCACGTCTGGAACCAGCTGGCCCTCACCTGGGGCATCCAGCCGGTACTGGTTCCCTCCGTGGGCCACACCGACGAGATGACCGCACAGGTGGACAAGAGCCTGTTGGAAATGGATCTCGTGGACGAAGGCGACCTGGTCGTCATCGCAGCCGGTTCCCCTCCAGGACAGGCCGGTTCCACGAACTCGCTGAAGGTCCACAAGGTAGGCGACCTCGCCGACACCTCCAAGACCGACGACGGTTCGCGTAAGGAACCTGTTGGTCCTTGGCCCGAAAAGAAGTCCAAGGCCAAGAACTAAGCCTCAGCTTTGACGCAGCCGGCCCCGCCATTTGGCGGGGCCGGCTGTGTTTTGTCTTGGGTTTCTTTAATTCGTGGTGAGTACGACGGCGGCCGCGCACCTCATGCGAGGTACGCGGCCGGCGTCGTGCGTTGCGTTTAGTTAGTTGACCTGGTTGATGATGGTCTCGGCAACCTCACGCATGCTGAGGCGGCGGTCCATGGAGGTCTTCTGGATCCAGCGGAAAGCTTCCGGTTCCGTCAGGCCCATCTTGGTGGTCAGGAGGCTCTTGGCGCGCTCTACAAGCTTGCGCGTGGCGAACTGCTCCTGGAGGTCGGACACCTCGTTTTCCAGGGCCTTGATTTCCTCGTGGCGCGAGAGGGCGATCTCAATGGCCGGGATCAGGTCCGCGGGGGAGAACGGCTTGACGACGTAAGCCATGGCACCGGCGTCGCGGGCGCGCTCCACCAATTCCTTCTGGCTGAACGCGGTCAGCAGGACGACGGGAGCAATGCGGGCCTTGACGATCTTCTCGGCTGCCGAGATGCCATCCATGACGGGCATCTTCACATCCATGAGGACAAGGTCGGGCTTGAGTTCCTCAGCCAGCTGCACGGCCTTCTCGCCGTTGTCCGCCTCGCCTACGACGTCATACCCTTCGCCCTTCAGGATCTCGATAATGTCCAAGCGGATGAGGGTTTCATCCTCGGCTACGACAACGCGTCGGGCCGGCTGGGCTGTAGACGTGGACTCCGTCTGTTCGGTCACGGGATCTCCTTGAAAAGGTTCGGCGGGTTCATGTCCATCTTAGTGTGGACTCTTTGATGGCAGGTTTTGTTGCATCAGCGCGTCCGGTTCTTTGAATCAGCCTATCTGCATGTATAGTAATTTCGCGTGCTGGGAAAGGATCGCGTTGCTCACAGAAGTGAGCAGTCAGCGAGATTTAACTTCCCGGTAATCCGCGCCCGAGTGGCGGAATTGGCAGACGCGCTGCACTCAAAATGCAGTATCGAAAGGTGTGTGGGTTCGAGTCCCACCTCGGGCACGGCATGACCCCTCTTCGGAGGGGTCTTTTGCTTTAACGTGTGTACATTCCGTTTGGTCAGGTCCCTCTGACACTGGCCGCGGGGTGTGCCTGGCGCCGCGGGTCACCTGTTTGGTTGTGGGGGAGCGGGGTCAGGGTCGTGGCTGGAAGGCCCTCCGTTTGCTCTGAACTGGGGCTATGCCTTCCTGTCCTGGTTCGTTCGGTAGGTCGTGGTCGGCCTACACCTCTTCATGGGTAGGGATGCTGCGCACGACATGACTTCGAGATCCTGCATCAAAGTCCTTGGTTTTGGCTCGCTGCTGGAGTCAAGAGGCCTGACTCAGGAGAACTTTGTCAGGCCAAAGTGGGTGTGGACATTGTCCACACTTAAATCTCCTTTATTGATGCGGGGTGCAGCCATTCGCTTCCCCTCGTACGGCTTACATCTACTCATCGCTTGAACGTGGCGTGAGCGTCATGATGTACATTCCCAGGCTCACCCACCTACAGGGCCACGGCGACCTGACTCGCCAGCCGCCACGGCGGGCCGAGTGCCTTGGGCGAGGTCTCATCGGCAACCTCGACGCGTACTACGGGGGAGTGTCCAGGCGCAGGTTGAGCCTTACCAGAGCCGCCGGAGCATGGGAGTTCACACGAGCGCCGGGAGCGCATGCCGAAGCCGGCGAGTCTGCCGATAAGGGCCCATATATCGGCTATAAGCCGGGAGTGTCAGGTTTGGATCAAGGGCCTAGTCTGCCAAGCATTCGGGCGGAGATCTGACGTCAGGTGGGGTGTGCGTCAACACGGCAGGGCTGTGGAACGCGAGCCGTGGCCGGTACGGACGTGGCCTCCGTGAAGCAGAGCCGGAGTAAGGGTCCCTCATCTTCTAACCGAAAATCTGTTTTGTCGTCATCCTGTAGGTTAGGTTGTTTGAGAGCTCCTGAGGGGTGACCCAGACCTCGTGGCCTTCGCAAACTTCGAAGATTTGGCGCGGGCCAGTGCTGTCGGCGGCGATCCACAAGGCTGAGGAGTCGGGCATGACTTCGTCTACAAAGCCCGTTCTGATGTTTTGGCCGTTCTGTCGGATTTCGACTAAAACGTTCAGCAACTGACACCACTTCGTGTGTTGCCGGCGTAGGTTAAATGTCATGTGATGTTCCTGAGATGAGACAGCAGTGCAGTGGTTCTCTTAGCCGTGATCCATTTGCATGGCACGACGGGACTACGTCTGGCTCGGCATTGATTTTCGCGCTGCCTCTGGAGATAAACAAGAATTAGGCAATCACGGGTGCACGACAGCTGCTGCTGGCAGCTCCCTGATCCGATCAGGCGGGTGACCTTAAATACCCTAGCAACAGGGTTCGTCGGCATGCGATCTTTCACCATGAGGCACACAGTGGTGAAACCGACTCGGCGTAGTTGGTGACACGAACGCCGCCCGTGGAATGCGAAGCCATCCCTGATGGTTCCACATTCCACAGGTACCGCTCGTTTGTTGGTAGGCAAGGAAATTCACATCATCGCTCCCACAGGCACTTAGCTATAGGGTTTGAACTTCAGCGAGTATGCCCGCAAGTTGACCGCCGTCGACCACTAATTCGGTTCCGGTCAGGTAGCTCGATTCGTTGCTGGCGAGAAAGAGGACGAGGTTTGAAACCTCTTCCGGCTCGCCTGCCCGGTGCAGAGCGCCGACGTTTGCCGCTAGATCCAGCCCAGCGATCATCGGCGTGTTGATAACTCCTGGATGAACGGAGTTCGCACGGACGTTAAATACACCCAGCTCGAGTGCGACTGACTTCGTGAGCCCTCTGACAGCAAACTTGGAGGCGACGTATGCGTGCAGTCCCGGGGTTCCCTGGATTCCTGCCGTGGATGAGATGTTGATGATGGACGATGGGGCCGAGGAGACGAGCGCGTCGCGGGCAGCGGTAATGCCGAGAAACTGCCCAGTTGCGTTGACGTTGATCATCGTGTGCCACTGGTCCTCGGTGTACTCGCCGATCTTGCCAAAGCCGGTGATGCCAGCATTGTTGACCAGAACGTTAAGCCCGCCGAAGGTGCGCACGGCGAGGTCGACGGCATTCTTCCAGTCCACCGATGAGGTGACGTCGAGGTGCACGTACACGGCCCCTTCGCCTAGCTCTTCAGCGAGCCGGCTTCCTTCGTCATCGAGGAGATCCCCGATGACAACCTTTCCTCCCGCATCGACGATCGCGCGTGAGTGTGAAGCACCCATGCCGCGAGCTCCGCCGCTGACGAGGGCAATCTTTCCAATAAGTGATGGCATACTTTTACTCCCTATTCTTGTGCCTTACTGCATTGCCGGCGGGAAACGCCGGCCACGGTAGCCGCAGCGTTTACGCTCATTTTCGGCTCCGGCGTCCTGTCATCATCGTTTTGGCGACGTGCATGACGGGCGCGTCCCACTGCTGCTGCCAGACGTCTTTCGCTTACCGCTCCAATCGGAATCCAAGCCTTAGTGTTACTTGCCAGTCCGCAATTACGCCGTTGTCCAGATGGCCACGGACTTCCTTGACCTCAAACCAGTCCAAGTTCCTTAGGGTCTTTGATGCGTCCGCTATTCCGCTTCGAACGGCTGCATCGACGCCCTCCGGTGAGGACCCTACAATCTCAGAGATGCTGTATGTGTGTCCGGGCATTGTTTGACTCCTTATATATTTGGGTGACTAGCGGGGCGGGCAGCGACGACCTGCAGTTTGGATTTCTGATAGCGAACCTGGTTGCCACTTCCTTTAGGCCGTCCCGTCGGTGTTTTCGGTGGCTGGACGGCCTGAATAGTCAAGTCCTAGGGCGTGGCGAACCCCTACCAGTTGCCCCTAGTCGGCGCGGGTACCGGGGGAAGCGCGGCCGGGAAAGGCGAATAGCACCTTCCCCGTGCTACTGCTGGTATTCGGCGGCCCAAGACCGCACATAGTTCACGTCGTCCCTTATCTGGGTTACGAGTTCCTCGGTGTCACGAAATCTCCTTTGGGCGCGGACGTGGACGTGCAAGGTCACCAAGACGGTCAGCCCATACAGATTCGCGTTGAAATCCAGTAGGTGGGCTTCGAGCAGTCGGAGCCCTTTGCGGTAGTAGGTCGGGCGGCGGCCAATGGAGACGGCTGCGAGGTAGGTATTTCCGTGGGTGGCGGGCTCCACCTGTACAGTGCCTGCCCAGACGCCGTCGGGAATGTCTGCATGAGGAACGGAGATATTGGCCGTCGGAAATCCAAGTTCACGCCCTCGTGCATCGCCACGTTCTACCACCCCGGCGAGGCTTGCCGGGCCTTCCGCCCCAAGATGGCCCGCATCATTTATCCGAATGATGGCTTCGGGGGTGGCGCCTGGGGCTGAGGCAGCAGACTGCCTTCGCTGTCGATTGATAGTCATGTCTCCTGCTGCTGTGCCGGCGTCCGCTGCACCTGAGAGAGGACGTGGGGTAGGTGGCCCGTTGCTTCCAGGACGTTGTCCAGCCAATTGACGCGGTTGGTGAAGCGCTTAGTCTTTGTTGCCGTTGCCCAGCGGTAGGAATCATGCTCCCAGTCGAGGCGGAGCCGACGGCGGGTCGTCACAGCTGTAAAGGTGTGTACAAGCCACGGCGCGCCGGTACTGTCCGCGATCACGAGAGGCGGCCCTGGTCGTAGGTCCAGAAGGTCTTTGGCTTCCAACCCGGTCTCTTCGGACAGCTCTTCCAGTGCCTGTCGTTCCGGTGCGGTGCCGGGCTCCAGGAATCCACTGATGCAGTGCCACAAGCCGCTGTCGTAGCCGACACCCTTGCTCCTTCTGAAGAGCGCAATCTTGCCTCGCCACTCGATCACCGCGGCAATCACGGTACGTTCGGTGGGGATCCCTTTTACCGCGGTACCGGGACAATAGAGACCGGGTGAGGTTTCCATGCTCATCTTTCTTCCTTACAGAACTTCCTGTTGCGAACCTGCAGCTCTATCGATCCAATGCACTGGCAATAGCGCGCAGTCCTCGAGGATTAGGCGAGTTGGTAGGTTCTGGGAGGAACCGCCGGGCTTGCGGGAGTGAGCCACTCCCGCAAGCCCTATAGACCACGTTCAGTTCCACTGAGCAATTGGCCCGCTCGCTGGTGCCGGATCTTCGTCAGGCGATGTTCTCTTCTTCGCGGAGGTAGCGGTATTGCCCTTTGAAGTAGAGGAGGGGTTCGTGGATGTGCCAGTTGGCCGGACTCATTTCGTTGACTTTGCCCAGGACGATGAGGTGGTCGCCTGCATCGTGTTCGGCCCAGATGTCGCAGTCAAGCCACATCAAGGTGTCTTGGATGACCGGGTTGCCCGCCTGGGTTGGAGTCCACGCGATGCCGGCCCACTTGTCGGAGCCTTTACGCGCGAATTGGTTCGACACTTTGTCCTGGTGTTGTGAAAGGACATTGACGGCGAACTTTCCGGTTTCCCGGATCCGGGGGTATGTTGTCGAGGTTTTCATGACGCTGAAGGAGATCAGGGGCGGTTCGGTAGACACACTGTAGAACGATTGGCAGGTAAAGCCGATCGGTCCGGTCTCATCGCTGCCGCTGATGATGGTGATTCCTGAGGCATAGTGCCCGAGAGTGTCCCTGAAGGCCCGGGGGTCGATACTCTGCTGCTCAACTATTGTGGTCATGACTGGCTCACCAGGCTTTCTGGCTTGAGGGCGAATTGGTTTTCAGGGCGGGCGAAGCCCAGCTGGTCGCGGAGGGTCCCCTCCTTGTATGACGTGCGGAAGCGTCCTCGCTTCTGCAGTTCTGGAACGACGAGGTTGACGAAGTCTTCCAGCTCTTCAGGCAAGCCCTGGACAAGGAGACAGAACCCGTCGCATGCGCCGGACTCGATCTCGTTCTCCATGTAGTCCGCAATGGTGGAGGGGCTTCCGACGACCGTCCCGGGGCCCTTGTAGTTCTCGATCAGTTCCCGGACTGTGGGCTTTCTTCCGTCGGGCATCCGGAAGCTCAGTACCGCGTCGCGGTAACCGACGATTGCGTCGGGCGAGGTAGTTTCCGGGAGAGGTTCATCCAAGGGGTATCCGCTGATGTCTTCGCGCAGCATCGATTCAATGGCGCCGCGGGCGATGTCGGGGTGGAGCAGTCGTTGCAGTTCCGCCCACTTTTCCTGTGCTTCCTCGTCTGTGGGTGCCACGACCGGCATTAGCTGGGCGAGGACCTTGATATCGGTCGCCTTGCGGCCGACCTGGGCCGCGACCTCATGGATGTCCTTTCGGTAGGCAATGCCAGCTTCACCACTGAGGGGTGTGAAGATCAGTTCCCCCACGGTGCCTGCCAAGACCTTTCCAGGACCGGACCCGCCAGCCTGGGCCAGAACAGGGTATCCCTGTGGTGACCGCATTACATTAAGGGGACCACGCGCTGAATAGTACTTGCCTTGGTGGTCAAGGGTGTGGAGCTTGTCCGGGTCGAAAAAGACTCCGGAGTCCTGGTCGATCACATAGGCGTCGTCCTCCCAGGAGTCCCACAAACCTTTGACGACCTCAACGAATTCGGTCGCCTTCGCATAGATCTTTTCCTTGTCAAGGATTTGCTCCTTGCCGAAGTTCGCGTACTCGGCCGGGATGCCGGAGGTGACGATGTTCCAGCCGATGCGTCCCCGGCTGAGATGATCCAGGCATGCCATCTGCCGTGCCAGGATATAGGGCTGCTGGAACTCGGTGTGCGCCGTAGCGATGACACCGATGTGATCGGTTACAGAAGCGGCGACAGATGCGGCGATGATCGCATCCCAGACACCTACCTTGGCTGTGTGATGCCTCAGGTGTTCCGGGACCGGCCAGAGGGCGGCGTTGTCGGCGAAGAACACTGCATCGAGCAAACCCCGCTCGGCGGTGCGGGCGATGTCCTTCCATAGGTCAGGGTTCCAAATGTCGTTTCCTTTGGCTCCCGAGCGCCGCCATGAGGCTTGATGAAAGCCACCTGCATGCGGCATTGCGCAAACGGTAATGTGTTCAGTTCCCATATCAAGGGCTCCTTTGTCCTGAAGTGTTGAAATATGCCAAGGCAGGGAGTCGGTAGAGACGCAGCCGCCCGGTAGTGTGTTTGGGTTGTGGCGAGGGCTTTTACTTGTTGAACCCGACAGTGATAGCGATGTAGACGCAGTCTTCGTCGTAGTGGTTCTTCCAGGCGTGCGGGACGCCGCCCATGACCAGGAGGTCGCCGGGCTTCAGGGTCCGGACCTTTCCGCCGGGGAGTTCGATGTCGACCTTGCCGGAAAGGACGATCTCGTAGTCAATGGAGTCCGTCGCATGCATGGCCGGGTCATCGTGGGACGCTCCGCCGGCTTCTTTGATGTTCTCGTTCGCGGCGGCAACGTCGAGCTTTCCGGCCGAGTTGGCGGGGAAACACATCACCCCGAACGTGGACCCGTTGGGCCCGGCGATGTTCAGGGCCTCGGGGACTGCGCCGATATTGCTGGGGCTGTGGCCCTCGGAAACCTCCCAGTACCAAGCCCCGTTCACGGCGCCGGGGACCTCCATCGTCGCCGGCGCGGGCACATCGAGGAAGTCAACAATCCCGTCGGCATCAGTGGCCGCAACCACAAGGTTGAATTTATCGGGTGCTGGGAAACTCATGAATTCTCCTGGACGTCGGTGTCGGATCTGTGATTCCGCCCTCTGACTCCCGTGAGCTGCATCACCGGAGGAAGGCTATGAAACAACGTTAGGGAGATCCGCACCTCGAACGGGAGCCCCGCCGACGCCAATAAATTGTTTTTTCCCGCCACGCGGACTTACCGATGCGGAAGCGGCGACGCCCGGTACTGCGAGGGAGAGCGGCCGGACCAACGCTTGAAGGCGACGGTAAAGCTCGCTGGCTCCTCATAGCCAAGCCGCCGCGAAATTTCAGCAATGGAGACGTTGGTGCCTGTCAAGAGGTCGATGGCCAGTTCGAAGCGGGCTAGGTCGCGCGCCTGCCGGAAATTCATGCCGCTTTGCTCGAGCCGTCGCTGCAAGGTCCGGACCGAGGTGTTCAGCATCGAAGCCACATCGGATACGGCAAGGCCGATGCCCGCAGTTGCCTTCATTGCATCGACCACGCTACGTCCCCAGTCCTGCTCCAGCCGGAACTGCCGCAGATGTTCCTTGGCCTGTCGGACGTAGGTCTCGTGCTGAAAAGTGTCCCCAAACGGCAGGAGTTCCCTGGACAGGTGCTCATCCCACTCCAACCGGACCTCCGGGGCGCCCACCATGATCGGGGCCGTGATCATGTTCGCGAGTTCTTGGGAAACCTCTCCCAGCGGCAGGTGCACAGAGGAGAAAGGAAAGGGATCCTTACCCGACATCGTCGCCATGGCTCGGAAAATTGAGGTGACGTCTCGGTAGACGCTGAAGGGGACGAGCTCGGGCGGTGCCTCCGGATAACTCAGTTGGTGGCCGACTAACGCACCGCGGTTGTTAAGGATCGCGGAAGCTTCGGCCATCGTGTAAGTGATATCCATTTCAACGGCTACACGCAACCAGTGCGTTAGTGTCGGTGATGTCGACAAGGCCAGACCATGGATTCCAAAAGCGGCAAGGGAGTAGCCCTTCCCGGCCTTGATCCACAGATCCGTCCGACCGTCTGTCAGTTCGACGAACTTCAGCTGGAACGCAAGCTCCTGCTCTCCTGTGACGACGGAACCAGGGAATTCGGCGATAGCCGGGTCGAGTTTTGCTGCCAGGAACGGGGAAAGGTGATCCATCCCGGCCCCGATCAGCACGTCCCGGAGGATGCGGACGCTGAGATTCGGCACCCGGATGTTGCGATATGAAGCCTTACGCATGACACTTCCTCCTTGAAGTCCTTGGCGTGTAATCAAAAGTAGATGTCGCCTGGCCGTATGGCAACCCCTTCCAACCCGCCGTAGCGTTGCCGTAGTGGCACACGCCACAACAGTTCATGGCCCCCCATGTCAACGCACACCGGCCGTCAAAGAAGACAAACCGTCAATGAAGACGCCCGGAGTGGCTTGGAGCCGTATGGGCATGAACGCTGCCACTCAGAAGCCCCCTCGGCGCCGGCCGTGACTCTGCGGACCGCCGAACGGGGATGCAGAACTGAAAGTTGCCGGCGCCAGTCGCGCAACATCGAGGAGAACGAACATTATGGAAGAGCTTGCAGGAAAATCCGCAGTGGTGACAGGCGCTGGCGGCGGAATGGGACGGTCCATCGCGCTTGCCTTGGCCGACGCGGGGGTGAACGTGGCGGTCGTTGACATCGACGAAGCCGCCGCCCTCAGTGTGTCCAACGAAGTTGCGGAGCGAGGGGTAAAGACTTTTGGCATCCGCACAGACGTCTCGAATTTTGACGACGTCAAGAAGCTTGCTGACACCGCTTACAATCATTTCGGATCGGTCGAGATCCTGGTCAACAACGCCGGTGTCACCTTAAGGCCGTTCCGAGCATCATGGGACACCAGCTACGATGATTTCCGCTGGATGATGGACGTCAACTACTACGGCGTCCTGCACGGCCACATGGCCTTCGTGCCCCGGATGCGCGAAACGCCGGGCGAAAAGCACATCGTGAACACCTCATCAACGGCCTCGGTAATATCCATTGCCGGGCATTCGGCCTACTCTGCCTCAAAAGCCGCGGTGGACGGGCTGTCCAATGCCGTCCGCGATGAGCTCAAGACCCAGAACATTGGTCTGAGCATCCTGCATCCCGGCGCTGTCCGGACCCGCATCGCCACCAGCGAGCGACTTCGCCCCGAAGACGAGAAGTCAGAAAACCGCGGCGTCAAGCCCTGGGCCGACTACGTGCAAAACGTGGCAAACCCGATTGTTGCTGGCCAGACCGGTCCGGCTGAGGACCCGGATGTGGCAACGTCCGCAACGGAATACATCACACCCAACGATGTAGGACGGTTGGTGGTCGAGGGAATTCTGGGGAACAAGCCCCACATCCTTACCCACCCGGCCCCCTTGGAGGCACTGCAGGAACGGTTCGACACCCTTCTGGCCGGACAGCCCCAACCGGCCAAGTAAACCGCCGACAAACTTCGTCCCCCGCAGCACCACCACTGCTGGCTCCTCAAGTTCTCATGAGGCCCGGGCCCTGCAGGCCGCACACTGTGCCCGGGCCACGTCCAGACATCAAACCCGAAAGCAGAATTCAGAATGAATGATTCCAAAAAAACAACGCGCTTGCGCGAGTTCTTCTCCAGTCCCCGTACCGAGCTGATGCCGTTCGGTGTGCTGCCTATCCATGCCCAGATGGCGGAGGCTGCCGGTTTCGGTGCCTTCCACATTTCCGGTGGCATGGCCTCATGGTGGCTCAACGGCGTTCCTGATGTTGGACTGATGACCAGGACCGAGATCATCGACAATGCCCGCCGCATCGTGCAGTCCGTGGATATCCCGGTCTACTGTGATGCCGACACCGGATACGGCGGCATTCAGAACGTTCGGAAGACAGTTCAGGAGTTCATTGACGCCGGCGTCGCCGGGATCCACATTGAAGATCAACTCGACCCGAAAAAGGCGGGTGGCCAAGCAGGCATCTCGCTGGTCTCGGACGAAGAGGCAATCGGACGATTGAATGCCGCTGTCGAGGCGCGCAATGAAATGGACCGGGACTTCGTCATCACGGCCCGGACCGACGGGTACGCGGTAGCCGGTGGGGGAGTCGAAGAAGCTTTGCGGCGTGGCCGGCTCTACCGGGAGAACACCGACGTGGACGTCATTTTCTACGAAGGCATCCGGACGTGGGAAGAAGTGCGCTACCTCCTGGCCGAAACGCCAGGCCCGGCCTACGTGATCGCCAGCCGTCATGCTGGACCGACGCCGCCCGTGGCGCAGCTCTCGGAATGGGGACAGGCCATCAACATCGTCCCGTTCCTCACCCCCGGCGTCCAGGACGCCTGGAAACTGCTCCTCAAGGTCAAGAACACTGGTGAAATGGCTGCTTACGACCAATACCAAGCTGATTCGTTTGCCCTGGAGGGAACTGAAGAGTTCGTCGGTCACGGTGACAGGTTCGTCAAGCCCAGCTACCAGCAGGTCCGCGACCTTGAGGCACGGTATCTTCCCGCGTCGCTGCAGCGGGACTACGAAAACTCCATCCACGACTGAATCTGCGCCGGGGACGTAGAAAGACCATGAACATGAATTCTGACAGGTTGATTGTCAGCGTCCCCGACGCAGCGTTCAAGGCGTCACTCGGCGAGACTCCGGCAGGGGTCGAAATCGCTGTCTGGGACATGCAAAGCCGCTGGGAGCGAAACGAGGTACTGGACCTTGTCGTGCTGCCCTACCAGAGAGAACTGACCAGCCTGCCTTATCTGCAGAATGTTCAGCCGCGTCTCATCCAGACACAGACCATCGGATACGACGGATTCGGCGGTGCGCTATCGGCCGGCAACGTGGTCGCCAATGCCAGCTCCGTACATGAGACCTCAACAGCAGAGCTGACCCTCGCACTGATCCTCGCATCACAGCGGGGACTGCCCGAGATCATCCGTCTTGGACCAAACAATGCCCGCCGGTGGCACCCCTCCCTAGCCGACCGCTCAGTGTTGCTCCTCGGCTACGGAGGGGTGGGGCGCGCCATCGAAAGTCGACTGGCACCGTTCGAAGTCCAGCTCACACGTGTAGCCGGGCGCCGACGCCAAGACGAATCAGGCGTCGTTCACGGGGTCGCAGAGTTGCCCCGGCTGCTCCCGGACGCCGAGGTGGTCATCGTCTGCGTGCCTCTGAACGACAGCACGGCAGGCCTCGTTGACGACACCTTCCTAAGTGCAATGCCCGACGGGGCACTCCTCGTCAACGTCGCGCGAGGGAAAGTAGCCGACACCCAGGCTCTGACTGATCACGCGCAAAAGGGGCGTCTCCGGCTGGCCCTGGACGTCACCGAACCCGAGCCACTGCCTGACGATCACGCCCTGCTCAATCTGCCCAACGTGCTGGTCACCCCGCATATTGGTGGAGCTTCTTCATCCATGGAGACACGAATGGCTCGCCTCGTGAAGACCCAGATCACCCGCCTCCGTGAGGGGCATCAACCAACCAACGTGGTTCTCCGCACCTAGTCCCAACTTCCCCAAGGTATCCAATGACGCTAGCCCTACCGTTATCCATCCAGGATTTGACCGTCAAAGCTGACCAAATCCGCGTTTCGATTCTCGATATGCTCGCCCGGGCAAAGAGCGGCCACAGTGCCGGACCTCTGGGTATGGCAGAGATTCTCGCTGTCCTGTACTTCAACGTTCTTCGCCATGATCCCGAGCGCCCGGAATGGGGCGACCGTGACGTTTTTTATCTCAGCAACGGGCACACCGCCCCGGTTCTCTACGCGGCCCTCGCCCACTCCGGCTACTTCCCGGTTGAGGAACTGCAAACCTTGCGTCAATTCGGTTCGCGGTTGCAAGGCCATCCTGAACGCGAAAAACTCCCGGGCCTCGAGAGCACAAGCGGCCCCCTCGGGTCCGGGCTCTCCCAGGCCGCAGGACACGCGTACGCCGTTCAGCACATAGACAAGCAGCTGGACCGCTTCGTCTACGTGGCGATGGGCGATGGTGAGTTGAACGAGGGCAATATCTGGGAAGCGGCGATGTTTGCCGGGAAGTACAAGCTGGGCAAACTGATCGGCATCGTTGACCGCAACTACATCCAGATCGACGGCCAAACCGAAGATGTTATGCCCCTGGATAATTTGCGGGCGAAGTGGGAGGCCTTCGGTTGGCATGTCCTGGAAGTCGACGGCAACAATGTCGCCAGCCTCCTCGATGCAATTAACACCGGAAAAGCGGTTGCCCAAAAACCCACGGTGATTCTCGCGTACACCGTTCCAGGCAAGGGAGTCCCGTTCATGGAGTACGACCATAAGTGGCACGGCAAACCACCCACCGCAGAACAGGCGAGGGAAGCCATCACATTCATCAATGCCACCGGGAAGGCTGCAAAATGACTCTTGACTACCCCCTCGATTCAAGGATCGGAACACCTGACATCCTTTCCGAACCCATCCGCGCAGGATTTGGCCGTGGCCTGGTTGAGGCGGGCCGGCAGGATCAGCGCATCGTGGCACTGTGCGCTGACCTGACCGAAAGCACTCAGATGCACCTGTTCGAGAAGGAATTCCCGGAACGGTTCATCGAAGTTGGAATTGCCGAACAAAACCTGGTCACTGTCGCCGCAGGCCTCGCCCGGGCCGGAAAGATTCCCTTCACCAGCAGCTATGCGGCGTTCAGCCCGGGACGCAACTGGGAACAAATCAAGACCACCGCGGCACTGAACAACCAACCCGTTAAAATTATCGGCTCCCACACAGGGGTCAACGTTGGCCCAGACGGGGCAACCCACCAGATGCTTGAAGACATCGCCCTCATGCGGGTACTGCCCAACATGATCGTCCTCGCACCCGGCGACAGCATCGAAGCAGAAAAGGCAACCCTCGCGCTGGCCAAAATCGACAAGCCCGGATACCTGCGGCTCACCCGCGATGCAACACCAGTGTTCAGCACCAAGGATTCACCCTTCGAAATCGGGAAGGGCTACATTCTCCGGGAGGGCGCCGACCTGACACTGATCGGCACCGGCACCATGACCTATCAACTTCTCGTGGCCGCCGACCTTCTCGCCGAAACAGGCCTCGACGCCGACGTCCTGCACATCCCGACCATCAAACCACTGGATACCGCCCTGATCCTAAAGAGCGCGGCCAAGACCGGGTACATTGTCACGGCCGAGGAAGCACAGGTCGCCGGGGGACTGGGCGGGGCTGTTGCTGAACTGCTCAGCGAGCAACTCCCCACACGCCTGCTGCGTCTTGGCATCCAGGACCGCTACGGCGAAAGCGGAACACCCGCCGATCTCCTGGAGGCCTTCGGACTCACCGGACCGCACCTCGCCGCACAGATCCACGCCGCGTTCACCAAACATGCAGCATATGTGTAACAGGCTGCTTCAGGCCGTTCTTTCATCCCCGGCACGGGTACGGGCGTAGTCAATGCGTGTCATCATCGCCCCTGACTCGTTCAAAGGAACCATTGCAGCATCCGAAGCCGCCGCCGCCATCGAAAGCGGCTGGCGGGACGTGCGACCGCAGGACCAAATCCTCAGACTCCCCATGGCCGACGGGGGAGAAGGAACAATCCAAGCCGTCGAATCCGCCGTCCCCGGCGCAGAACGAATCCCGGTCGAGGTGCTCGGACCCGCACCGGGCGACAGCCTCGAAACCGCCAGCCATGAGGCCGAATGGCTCCGGCTCCCGGCCCGGGACGGGCACGGACCAATCGGGCTGATCGAGCTGGCAGCCGCATCGGGCATCGAACACCTGTCAACTCTCGCACCCCTGACCGCCCACACCTACGGATTCGGCCAACTGATCAACCACGCGCTTCGATCAGGCGTGACCAGGCTCCTCCTGGCCATTGGCAGCAGCGCCTCCACCGACGGCGGCACGGGAGCACTCAGGGCCCTCGGTGCCCGCTTCCTGGATGCAAAGGGAACCCAACTTCCACTGGGCGGGGGCTCCTTGCCCGGCTTGGACTTCGTTGATTCCAAGGAAAAGTTCTCACCCCCGCCCGGAGGCGCCGCTATTCTCAGTGACGTCAGCAACCCACTGCTCGGACCACACGGCGCAGCCCACGTTTTCGGACCGCAAAAAGGCGCCGACAAGACACAGATCGAGCTCCTGGAACGGGGACTGGCAGCGCTGGCATCCCGTCTTGGAACCGATCCCGACCTCCCCGGGGCCGGGGCCGCCGGCGGCGCCGGATACGGCTTTGCCTGGTGGGGAGCTGAAATACGTTCCGGCGCCGCGGAAATCGCTGAAACTATCGGACTGACCAAGGCCATCACGAACTGCGACCTTATCGTCACCGGTGAAGGCCGATTCGATAACCAGTCCCGACACGGAAAAGTAGCCGGTTACGTCGCAGGCCTCGCTGCGCGGGCTCAAGTCCCAGTGGCCCTGATCGCAGGTGCCATCGAAGGCGATGCCAGTGACTACATCAATGCGCTCTCCCTCGTCCAGTTCGCACCAACCACACAAGCAGCATTGGACAACCCCCACCAGTGGCTCAAAGAAGCAGGCCGCACACTTGCAAGAACGACTGCAATACCTGCAAATACGTCAGCTCTCGTGGCGCAAACTAAGACCTAGTTGGCATGCTGAATACTGCAAAGTTACGCAGGTCACAACCTATATTTGTAGTTATAGATTGAAAGAGCTTCCCGAACTCTAATGCAAGAAATAGTCACTGACCGCTTACTTACGGCGACAGGGTAGCTACGCGGTCCACCTTTATAGATAAACCCCGTATTCCGGGTGTCAAAGATGACAGAAACAGGATCTGGAGAAAGCAAATGAAACTTTCCACCGTGAAAACGATTGCCGCATCCGCTCGTTCCCACAACCACAACCTGGACCAAGGCCCCTACCTTGGGCAGCTGGACCACAGCCGTGAGGATGACAGCAATGGACAGTTCGTCACTTCGCCCTGGGAGGGTCTCAACTGGGAGCCAGGCCCTCAAGAAAAGTTACAGGCAGAATCAGAGTTGATTGACGGAATCGAGAAGTTTCTGAAATCCCGCACCTATGGTGAATAGCCATTGTACGACAGGCCTTTTATTACTCTCACCGAAGTAGGGTCATGCCGCTAAGCCTGGGGTCATAAGATCCCTGCCGCGAAGAAGCGGCCATAACAGTTGCCCAGGCTGAAGGTCGGCAACCGCGTACATACCTCGCAGGCTCTGCTGCAGGAGAGAGCAGTACGAGTCCGTCTCCTCGTTGTTGAACCACGCGTCGGGGACATTGCCGGAGCATGCGTTGTGTCGGCTCCGGTTCCGACATTTCTTAATTCAAAGTGAAAGTAAGAGTAAATGCAATTGACGGTAACAGTTGTCGTGGGTAACCCCAAGCCTGAATCACGCACACGGATGGTCGCGGAGTTGTTTGCCGAAAAGCTCCTCGATCCGGGCTCATACTCCATAGATGTGATAGATCTTGCCAATCACAGCGCCGAAGTATTCGCCTGGCCCTCGGAAGAGATGGACAAGCTGACTGCCAAGGTCGCCGAAAGTGACCTTGTAGTATTTGCTTCACCCACCTATAAAGCCACATACACCGGGCTCCTGAAAGCGTTTCTGGACAGGTACCAAGCTAATGCACTAGCGGGAGTGACAGCGATCGCGATTCAGACCGGTGGCGACCTTTCCCACTCCATGGCCCCGACCTTCACACTGTCACCTCTCCTGGCCGAGTTGGGCGCGATCCTTCCAGGTCGCGGACTGTTCCTGCCTCTTAGCCAGCTGGAAGATCTCCAGGACACCGTAGCGGCGGCGGCATTGCAGTATGCGCTCAACTTCCGGCTCGTTGGCAGAATTGCCAACGCTTCAAAAGCCCTCGCCTCCTCAGCCAACTAGACTCGGCACCCCCTTTGTTCCCCGGCCGAGGTTGCTCAGAGGAAGCCCTCACTTATGTCGATCATTCACCTGTTGATCACTGACAAGAAAATGTGGCTAATCGCCCACGAGAAAGAAACGAGAAACTTATGACGACACTTACTCACAATCCCAAAGTGGCGACATTTGACGACGCGACGATGCTACGGAAGGCCTTCGCTCAATTTCCGTCCGGTGTGGCCGTACTGGCTGTTGACATCGACAACGAAAAGCACGCCCTGGTGGCATCATCATTTATGGTCGGAGTGTCACTCCAGCCATGCCTTGTAGCCGTCGCGGTCCAGAAGTCATCCGAGACGTGGAAGTTTATTAAGGAAGCAGGCTTAATCGGCGTATCCATCATCGGCAGGGGCCAAGGCGATCTGACCCGCAAGCTCGCAAGCAAAGACCGCGCTGTCCGCTTCGAGCAGGTCGCCATCGAAATTGACAAGGAGGGTGCCGTATACATAGACGACGCAGCACTATGGCTTGAGTGCTCAATCCAGAAGGTCTCCGAAGCAGGCGATCACTGGCTCGCCCAGCTTGAGGTAAAGAAGCTCGGCGTCGGCGAAAACGAGCCTCTCATTTGGCACGGCGCGAAATTCCGCGAACTGGCCAACGCGCAATCCATCGACGTCAAATAGTCACCCGCCCCGAAAGCCACCGCCCCGACCGACCTATTTTTCACAACAGCGGACGTCCCGACGGAGAGGCCGGGTATGTGCTGCGAGCGTGAGCGGGCCGGTCCCAGCGTTTTTGGAGCCACCGTGAAGCTCGCAGGACGACGGAGACAGTCGGTAAACATGCGCTCACCCCTCATCGCACCCCTGAAAGCAGCCCATGCCCCGCTCCTCCGCCCTCGAACGGCGGCGACGTCCGTCCCCCTCAGCGATCACTGCAGTCCTGGCTCTCAGCGGTACGCTGGTGGCGCTGATGCAAACATTGGTTATCCCGCTTCTTCCGGATTTCCCCGGGATCCTGGGCGTGACGGCCGACGACGCCTCGTGGCTTGTGACCGCCACCCTCCTCTCCAGCGCCGTGGCTACGCCGATCGTGTCCCGCAGTGCGGACATGTACGGCAAACGCAAACTGATGGTGGTGTGCCTAGGCATTATGGTGGTTGGGTCAGTGTTGGCAGCACTCTGCGAAACGTTCCTGTGGCTGGTTGTTGGCCGCACCTTTCAAGGCTTCGCCTCTGCCCTGATTCCGGTGGGCATCAGCATCATGCGCGATGAGCTGCCCAAAGAGAAGATGGGCTCCGCTGTAGCGCTGATGAGCGCCACCCTGGGCATCGGCAGCGCCATGGGCCTTCCGCTGGCCGGGGTGCTTTACCAGAACCTGGGCTGGACTTCGATCTTCTGGGTTTCCGCCGCCGGCGGAGTGTTGCTGCTCTTGGCTGTGCTGCTGGTTGTCCCGGAATCAAAGGTCCGCACGCACGGAAGCTTCGACTACGCAGGTGCGCTAGTGCTGTCCGCGGCGCTGGCAGCCCTTCTGCTGGCAATCTCTAAAGGAAGCTCGTGGGGCTGGGGCTCCGAGCCAGTACTGCTGCTGTTCCTCGTCGCGGTCATTCTGCTGGCCGTCTGGATGCCCTATGAACTGAAGGTCCGCCAGCCGATGGTTGACCTTCGGACTTCCGTTCGCCGGCCCGTGCTGCTGACCAATCTGGCCTCGCTGATGCTCGGCTTTGCAATGTTCGCCAACATGCTGCTCACCACCCAGCAGCTCCAACTTCCGGCCGACACCGGGTACGGCTTCGACCTGAACGTGATTACTGCAGGGCTGTGCATGGTCCCGTCCGGGCTTGCCATGGTTGTCTTCGCACCGCTGTCTGGACGCATTATCCGGATCTTCGGCGGCAAGACTGCGCTCATGGCTGGTGCCGTAGTGATGGTTGCTGGCTACGTGGGCAGGGTGTTCTTCTTCGACTCCATTGCGTGGGTCATCGTCGGTTCAACGGTGGTGGGCGTCGGCACGGCCATTGCTCACGCTGCCATGCCCACACTGATCATGGGCGCCGTTCCCATCACCGAGACGGCCTCCGCCAACGGTTTGAACAGCCTTGTCCGTGCCATCGGCACTTCCACTTCCAGCGCGGCCATCGCAGCCGTCTTTACCTCGGTAACCCTCACCGTCGGTGACACCCGCCTCCCATCATTCGAGGCATTCAAGGATGTTTTTTGGATGGCGGCTCTGGCTTCGGCGGGCTCGGTGCTTGCCGCGGTCTTTATCCCCCGCGCCGGCGGGGTCCGCCGCCCGCCGTTTCCTGACGTCGTCGCCGCCGAACTCGTGGTGCAGGGACGCGTCCTTGCCTCCGACCACCGCCCCATCACCCCCGCCGTCGTCACCGTCCTCCAGACCGATGGCCAGCCGGTGGACTGGAGCCGGGTGGACGCCGAGGGTAACTACTCCGTTGCGCTGCCCGGCACCGGGAAGTACCTGATGGTAGCCAACGCCGCCGGTTGGGCGTCCATGGCAGAGGTCTTTGAGTTCGACGGCCGTACCCTAAAGCAGAATTTCCTGCTGTGCGAGCAGCTGCAACTGAGCGGAACGGTCACAGCCGGCACAGTGCCACAGGCGGGCGCGGTGCTGACCCTTCTAGGAGCCAAGGGCGGCCACATCGGAACAACGACGACCGACGCCGATGGCAGGTATGCTCTTCCGCTGCCCGTCACCGGCCCCTATGTCGTGACCATGCTTGATCCGGCCACTCACGATTCCGCGGCACAAAAGATCATCGCGGGTGGCCAGTCGGTCACGCTGGACTTCGCTTTGCCGCGCGCTGAACATACGTTGTTGGGAGGGTGAGCAGCCCCAGCCACGACGCCGTCCTCCGCCCATCAGGCTGCTTGTTCGGGGCGCGCGTGCCGTCACAGTGCGGGACATCGCCGCCATGGCCCACGTTTCCGCCGCCCTACCTCATGAACCTGTTCCTCTCCAAGGAGAAGCCCGACGCCGCCATCCGGCCCGACGATTGGCAACTCGCCGAACTGGATGTCCCGGCGGCACTCGGCAGGGCGCGGTACGCAGGAGCCCTGGGCCGCCATAACCTTCGCCGTGCTGGATCCCCGGACCCCGAGGCTGCACGAACAGAACTTCGCGAAAGATACCTAGGCGCCAGGGCCCGGCTGTTCGGGGACACCGACCCGGACCGCCGCTTCGCATCCACCATGACCGCCCTGATGGCCGCGTTCGCGTTCCAGAACACGCCAGGCAGGCAAGTTATCAGCCCAACTTCGAATAAGGCCTATTTGGAATGTTCTACGAATTCTGACCTCGTCATCTTGGGGCTTTTCACGCAATGAGGAGCGAGTTCACGATATTGCTGTACCTGCCAGCGATGAGGCGTACATGATCAACGAAGTGGCCACATCCCCAATGGTGGGACGGTCTCTGAGCCCCCAGGTCACTCAAGGTACAAGATTTCGTCCGCCAGAGTTACAGCCTCCACGAATAGCCAGTGTGCAATCCACACGCATATGACTACCTACAACGTTTCTCATAGCTTGTGAACAGGGCGCTCCCATATCGTCTGGCGGCTCGTGTCGGAGGCTGATTGTTCGAAATCGTCACGGACGGACACATCATCGCAGTGCTAACCGTGCGACAACCAAACTTACTGGCTGACGCTACTTTCAGAGTGCGCCGGTTCCGTATGTCTGGGGTAGGCCAAATTACGGATTTGAATTCTTGTGGTCTTGAAGTCATGGCGTTAACTCAGAGGTTGTTGTCATGTGGCCATCTGACAGCCGACCCCTGCCCGGCAATAGTGTTGCCGGGTGGCCTACACAATTAGGGCTAACCCGCTTCCGGGCATGGGCCCAGCCGGGTCGTCAATGAAGACAGCAGTCGTCAACGAGGACACCTGCCCAGTTGGAGCGGTATGGGCACCCCGGCGTTGCCGCGCTGAGGTGCCCCCGATACCGCTGATTTGAAGCTGGCCACGGATTCTCGACTTCCGGCGGGTTGTTCCGCAGTCGAGACCTGATCACTAAGAGCGAGCTGTGGCTCGCTATCCGGAGTCCCTATGCAACCTCAGGGACCAACGAAAGGTTATTAACATGTCAGCTCCCACACGACCCTTGGTCTACAACTTCTTCCTTATGGACACCCCCTCCCACATCTCGCAGGGGATGTGGAGACATCCAGAGTCGCGCGCGACGGAGTACAACGACCTCGGACTTTGGGTGGAGCTCGCCCAACTGGCGGAACGGCATCACTTTGACGCCATCTTCATCGCGGACAACTTCGGCATGTACCCGCCGGTGGGCGGTTCCAGCGATGTCGTGATAGAACGCGCACTGCAGTTCCCGATCAGCGAACCGGCGATGCTTGTGTCCGCAATGGCGCATGCAACCAAGGACTTGGGCATCGTGTACACCAACTCAGTTCTTCAGCAGCATCCCTTTGCCTTCGCCCGGCAGATGTCTACCCTGGACCACCTGACCAACGGCAGGGTCGGCTGGAACATGGTCTCGAGCTTCAATGCGAACGGCTTCAGGAGCATGGGCATGGACGGCTTCGTCGACCACGACGAACGCTACACGTGGCTCGAGGAGTACGTTGAGGTGGTTTACAAGCTCTGGGAAGGCTCATGGGCCGACGGTGCCGTCCTCAAGGACCGGGACACAGGAATCTACGCCGATCCGAGCAAGGTACGCAAGATTAATCACCTGGGTAAGCGCTACTCGGTGGAGGGCCCCCATCTGTCTGAGCCTTCCCCGCAGCGCACTCCTGTCCTCTTTCAGGCCGGGTCATCCGCGGCCGGTTTGGATTTCGGGGCACGGCATACCGAGGGCGCTTTCATGATCTCTGGTAAACCCGAGGCGTCGGCCTCCAAGATCGCGAAGATGAAAGAGCGTGCCATCGCCCTCGGGCGAAACGCCAATGACATCCACTTCATCGAGGGACTGACATTCGTCGTTGGATCCACGGAAGAAGAAGCGCAGAGGAAGGCTGACGAGCTGGACGAATGGGCCGATGTCACGGCGCAGATGGCGATGTCCAGTGCGTCAGCCGGCATCGACCTGACGAGGTTTGATCCGGACGAGCCGCTCGTCAACATCATCGATCAGGCCCAGGGTCTGCGGGGTAGCATCCAACTATGCATCGACAACGCGCCGAAGGGGAAGGTCGCAACAGTTGCCGACCTCGGCCGGGACAATGCCCGCCAATGGAGGATCACGGGTACACCGGAGTCCATTGCTGACCGGATCACCGAATACGCAGAAGCAGGAGTAACGGGCATCAACATCATGAGCATCACGGTCCCCGGGACGTTTGCCGATTTCGCTGAACACGTCACCCCCATCCTCAAGGAACGCGGACTCATGCAGCGCGAGTACCAGGAAGGAACTCTGCGCGAAAAGCTCTTTCCCGGAGGCGGACCGCGTCTTGGCGAAACCCATCCGGCAAGGGCGTACCGCGACAGCCATGAGTACAGCCACTAGCCACAATTCATAGGTACCAAAACTATTGGTCCTGCTCGGCATTCCCAATTCTTTGACCCCGCTTGGCTCTGCGAGGGCTTGGCGGGGTCAAAGTGAGGAAGGAACCCACGAGTCCCTTAAAGGAACACTCTGGAGGACCCCAGCCGCCCATCTATCGAAGCATGGCAGGACCAGCACCACTATGGGGCCGCCTCTGCAATTGTTCCAGATGCCAACAAGTCTAACCACACGTTATCGAGAACTGGCCCGGATATTGGGCGGAACGACGTCAACAACTGGTTTCGCCACACTTTTTAGCGTTGCGGAGGCGGGGACACCCTGTATTGGGAGGGGGAGCGGCCGGACCAGCGCTTGAAGGCGACCGTAAAGCTTGCCGGCTCTTCGTAACCAAGCCGACGTGAGATTTCGGATACCGAAATGTTTGTGCTGGTTAGTAGGTCGGTGGCAAGTTCGAAGCGGGCCACGCCGCGCAGCTGGCGGAACGTCCTGCCGTGCTGCTCAAGTCGCCTCTGTAGCGTGCGGACAGACGTGTTCAGCATCGACGCGACCTCGCCTAATGCAACACCAGTGCCTGGTGTTGCTTTCATGGCTTCAACCACGGAGCGCGTCCAATCCTGTTCCAGTTGGAATTGTCGAAGGTGGTCCTTGGCCTGTCGCACATAGGTTTCGTGCTGAAACGCATCCCCGAACGGCAACTGTTTCACGGATAATTGCTCGTCCCATTCAAGCCGGACCTCTTGAGCGCCGAGGGTGATCGGTACTGGAACCATCTGCACAAGCTCAGGGGAGACTTCTTCCAAGGGAAGGTGCATCCCGGTGAAGGGAAAGGGATCCTTGGCTGTCAGCATGGTCAAGCCCCGGACCGTGGCCACGGTGTCGCGGTAAACGCTAAACGCAACCAACTCAGACGGAGCCTCAGAATGCCGGATTCGAGCCCCAGTCAACGCTCCATGACTGTTGTGGATCGATGAGAACTCAGCCATCGCATAAGCAACGTCCATTTCCATGACAACCTCCACCCAATGTGTCAACGTGGGTGCGGTAGCAATGGCTAAACCGTGAACGCCAAGAGAGGCAAGGGAGTACCCTTGGCCGGCCTCAATCCATAGGTCAGTCCGCCGGGCCGTTAGCTCAACAAACTTAAGCTGGAAGGCAAGCTCCTGTTCACCCGTGACGACGGAACCCGGGTATTCGGCGATGTCAGGATCGAGCCCAGCGGCCTGAAACGCAGCAAGATAATCCAGACCGGCTCCACCTAGAACGTCCCGCAGGATCCGGACACTCAAATTCGGCATCCGAATGTCGCGATAAGAAGCGAAACGCATGAACTTCCTCCTCGAAGTCTTGGCGCAAACCCAAGGCAGTTGAGAATCCAGCCTCGCAGATAGATTTTGTAAAATCATAACGTTGCGTATTGGCATACGCCGCAGCAGTACCCTTGCTCTGACGTCGAAAATCGGCCCTCGTCAATGGATCGACCAATATCAACGAGGACCCCAGCACGGCTTCAGAAAACCACCAGGAAAGCCATCCGTGCGCCCCGGGTCGTCGGAGAGTTTGGGAAGAACACCGGAAACCGCGGGGTACCCAATGCCCGCCCGGGTGCCGCTTGATTGCCAGCATCAAGGATGCGACCGTTTCCCGCAGTCTTCACGCGTGGCGGAAAAAAACAAGTTTTTGGCGTCGGCGGGGCTCCCACACTGGGTGCAGATGTCCTTACCGTTGGTTTATGCCTTCCTCTGAGTGACGCAGCTCACCGGAGTCTGAGAGCAAAATCATAGATCCGACAACGACGTCAAGGATAAGCCCATGCCTTTCCCAGCCCCTGACAAATTCAACCTCGTCGTAGCAGCCACGAATGCTGACGGAGAGGTAGACTTCCTCGACCCCGATTCTGGCCCAGCTACCATCGAAATTCCCGGTGCCGTCAACGGAGCCTGGTACTGGAAAGTCGCCCAGGGCCACAGCCTTAATAACTTCGGCGACACTGCCGACACAGTCGATATCGCCGGGCCCAACGGTTCCACGTTCGGGGTGATGTGTTTCCCCGCCAACTCGGCCGGAAAGCTCGACGTTGCCGCCGCGAACGAGAACATCAAAGAAGCCGGCGGAGCGTCCCACGATGACCCGGCCATGCATGCGACGGACTCCATTGACTACGAGATCGTCCTTTCCGGCAAGGTCGACATCGAACTCCCCGGCGGAAAGGTCCGGACCCTGAAGCCCGGCGACCTCCTGGTCATGGGCGGCGTCCCGCACGCCTGGAAGAACCACTACGACGAAGACTGCGTCTACATCGCCATCACCATCGGCTTCAACTAAGCCGTACCGTCCCCAGCCGGATCCCCTAGCCGGTATTCGAACCCCCGTGCCTCCCAGGACGCGGGAAGGACCACCGGTGCATTTTCTGTGTGGCGGTTCCGTCGTCAGTGATCGCCGTGAGCCGAACGCCGCCACATCAACACACGCGTAATGCACTTCCGAGCCCCCATAGATCCTAATCACCCCCATGTGAGGGTTGCGCCCTTCCCAAAGTGCCCGTACGGATACGACCCCGGTTCCGGTGGGCTGCAAGCACATCGGAACCGGGAAGAACCCGAACGCGACCACTTCACTGCCCCGTCACATGCCGTCCTCCCTCAACCCCAACCAACCAGATAGGCAAGAAATGGCAACAACAAAGATTTCAATTCCCGAAAAGAGTTCAGTGCCCAATAGAGGAGGTCTTTGGGCAAGCGTGGGGGCACTCCTCACCGCAGGCTTGATCGCCGATGTTGCCAGCGGCACCATGTACGGGCCGCTGATCACGACGATCATGGGGGACACAGGTTTCTCGGCCGCCGAAATCGGCTGGTTCTTCAACGCGACAACCATTGGGGGCGCTGTATCCGTCGCCCTGACGTCCCGAATGGGGGATATCTACGGTTCGCGAAAGGTCCTGATAATCGTATCTATTTTGGCGTTGCTCGGATCGACGGTAGCAGCCCTGATGTCTGACTTCTGGCCGCTGGTCATCGGGCGCTTCCTTATCGGATTATCGGCTGGTATCCCGCTTGGCTGGGGACTTGTGCGCCCCGGGGCAGACGCTACCCGGACGCAGCGCATCTCAGTTTGGCTCGCGACGGTAATGTCCGTCTTCTCTCCACTGGCTGCTGTTCTGGCGGGCGTGTTGGGACTGGCTGGCATTTCCTGGCGCTATATCACCTGGTTCATTTTTGGACTCTTCGCTATTCAACTGCTGTTCGCTCTGGCGTCCCGTACCGCTCCGATCCAACCCCGCACTACCGCTGTGACCGCGACGACAAACAAGTTGGATTGGACGGGCGCCATCGGCCTCGGTCTGTGGGTGACCGCGGTACTGCTTGGCATTAGTGCCGGGCCGACAGACGGTTGGACCTCTCCGGCAGTTCTCGGTTTCTTTGCCGCGGCTGCTGTGCTGTTCGTAGCATGGGTCTTCCAACAGCGGCGAGCCACGTCACCTGTGATGTCATTCGAGAACATGGATGTGCGCCAGACTGTATCGGGCTACCTCACCATAGTGCTCATCTGCTTCGCCGGGATACCGCTTTACGTCGGCCTTCCGAACATGATGCAGAACCCCCAATGGGGACTTGCACTTGATCCACTAGCCTCGACCCTGCCCCTCCTAATGGTGTTCCCAGGGACGTTGGTCGCAGGACAGCTCGTCAAGCGTCTCCTGCCTCTTATGGGACCCAAGGCCTTTTTGCCTTTGGCCGCTGCATCGACGCTCACGGTATTCCTTGGCCTTGCTTTTGCACATAACAGCTACTGGTTGTTCTTCCTCTGGGCCTTCTTGTACGGCGTTACAGTGATGAGTGTCTTCGCGGCGGGCCACGTTCTGGTGGCTGCGTCGACCCGCCAAGACAATCCGTCAACGGTGTTCGGAGTCCACGGCGTTATCCAGTACCTCTCCGCGGCGATTTCGACTGCGATCATCTTCAACGTGATTGCCCCCGGGCCGGACGGCTTCACACCGGAGTCTTCCTGGATCGGACTCTTTGTCGGACTGTCCATCTTCGTTCTCGCACTAGCAGGTGTGTGGTGGCTGCTCGCTCCTCGTAACTTGACCGACAGGCACGCAGTCAGCGTCCCTACCGACGTTCAAACCGATCTTCCAGTTCCGCCGGTAGTCGCCAGATAGGTCCTAGTACCCGAGGTGTACGAGGCGTGGAAGCGGCTGGTCGATGTATAGCGAGCCTGGCACGTCTGCGCCAATGGATGCCTGCATCAGGAAGATGAGCGAGGCGGTCGGCTCCGAATATGCCATCGGATGGGGCGACCGATTCTGTCGCCATCCTACGCCGAGGCGCGACGCACCGAAGACGCTTTCCTGCCAACCGAGTTGCGGCGCAACTACGAAAACAAGTTCAAAGCCCTGACGGCAACCAACAAGTAGAAAGAGAACTGACCAATGCAGATAGAAGACATGGCAGGACGCGGAGCAGTCGTAACCGGTTCTGGTGGCGGAATGGGGCGATCGATCGCCCTCGCACTCGCAGACGCTGGGTTGAACGTCGTCATCGCCGACATCGACTTCGACGCCGCAACTGCGGTGAGCGAACAGGTCAAGGCGCTCGGCGTCGCTAGCATCCCGTTCAAGGTTGACGTGTCCAAGCGCGACGAAGTCGAAGCGCTTGCGGAAGCGGCGTACGAAGCGTTCGGCGACATCGCTGTGCTGGTGAACAACGCAGGTGTCACCTGGCGGCCGTTCCGGGCTAGTTGGGATGCGACCGATGCAGACTTCGAATGGATGATGAACGTGAATTTCTGGGGCGTCTACAACGGCCACCGCGCGTTCGTGCCGCGCATGCGGGCGACCGCCGGACCGAAGCACATTATCAACACCTCCTCCATGGCGACGCTCAGCCCGACCGCGGGGCACGCAGCCTACACAGCTGCGAAATCCGCGGTGGATGGGTTTTCGCTTGCCACCCGCGCGGAATACGAGGCGGCTGCGTTCGGCATCGGCGTCTCAGTGCTGTACCCCGGTTCGGTGAAAACGGGCATCGGCGCGACCAGCGAACGACTTCGCGCCAGCGCTGAGCAGGCGGGCCACCGCCAGATCATTCCGTGGGAGAGCTACGTCGTCAAGACGGAAGCGGTAGGCGCAGAAGAGAAAGAGACCTTTGAACTCGGGGAGGTCACTCACTTCCAGCAAGCGATTGCACCTGAGTGGGTGGGCCCTATGGTGGTTCAGGCCATCGTCGAGAACCGTCCGTTCATCATGACTCACCCCACCCCACCGGCAGTAGACGCACGAGCCACGGAGCTGAACCGCTCCTATGCACCTTCCACTGCGCCGACCCCCTAACGCATCCGGGAGATACCAATGCCAGCATTTACAAACCGCAAGGGCGCGGTTACTGAATCGGCTCTAGAGGCGCGCGCGTACCGCAAGATCCTCTGGCGGCTAATGCCGTTCCTCTGCGTGCTGTACTTCGCCGCCAACGCCGACCGCGCAGCCCTGGCGTATGCCGGGCCCGCAGGCATGAACAAAGAGCTGATGCTCTCGGCTGCTACGTTCGGGCTCGTGTCTGCCGTGTTCTTCATCGGCTACGTACTCTTCGAGATCCCCAGCAGTATGATGCTGCAAAAGTTCGGCAGCAGGAGGTGGTTGGCCCGAATCATCTTCACCTGGGGCATCATCCAAGCGCTATCCGCGTGGGCACCCAACGAGTTCGTGCTCGCCATCTGCCGTGTGCTACTCGGAATCGCAGAGGCAGGCTTCGCGCCGGGCGTGCTGTTCTACCTGACGCTGTGGCTGCCGGCCAAAAAGCGCGCATGGGCATATGGCATCTTTTTCGCCAGCGCCCAGTCGATGACCCTCTTCGGCGGCCCCTTGATGTCCAGGCTCATTCAGATCGGCAATGAGGTACTGTTCCTTGGCCTCTCCGGGTGGCGCTTCATGTTCCTCGTGACCGGCGTGGTTCCAATCCTGCTCGGCATTGCGACACTTTTCGTGCTGAGCGACAGTCCGGCGAAGGCGAAGTGGCTCAGCCCGGACGAGAAGCAGGTCATCGTCACCGACCTTGCCATCGAGCAGTCTGCTATCCCCGCCGGGGAGCACAGCAGCATCGGCCAGGGCCTGAAGAACTGGCGCACGTGGGTGCTCGGGATCGCTTACTTCACGGTTCCGTTCGCTGCCTACACCACGACGTTCTTCATGCCGACCATGGTGACGAACTTCAACACGCAGTTCGCCCTCACACTCGACGCGGTACAAGTGGCATGGATCGTCGCCATCCCGGCGCTCTTCGCAATCGCCGCGAATCTCCTTACATCGCGACTGGTCGCAAGGTCGGGCAAGTACGGCACGTGGGCGTTAGCACTGACGTCCATCGGCGCTGTCGGCGCGCTCGTCGTCACCTTCTCGACGTCACCGATAGTGATGATGGCCGGCCTCTGCCTCCTCGCCGTGAGCAGTGCAACCGCAACTCCCTTGTTCAGCATCGTGCCGAAGCTGTTCGCGGTTGCCGCCGTCGCTACCGCGATGGCACTCGTGAACTCCATCTGCAGCCTGGGCGGTTTCGCCGGACCCTACGTGACCGGTTCGATCATCTCGGCGACCGGCAGCGACACGCTCCCGTTCATCGTTATCGCCGTACTCCTCGTGCTCGGCGGACTGACGATGTACCTGATCGACAAGTACGCCGACCGCCTGCGAGAGACGCACGCGGCAACGGCGGCTGATGCGGACACCGATCCCGCAGCTCCGTTAGCCTCTCGCTGACGGAAACGAGGGGTGTGGGACAGCGTGACAGGCTGTCCCGCACCCGTCATCTTGCGTTGTTTTCGCTAGGTACGCCGACAGTGGCTGTTCACGTTCACTTGCGGTGCGCCCGCCGGGCTCCTGGAGCAATGCGTTGCCGGTTCCCGTGAACCTCTCGTCGAGCAGGCCGCTCATGGGAGAGCCAATAGAGCGTGTAAGACTAATTCCGGAGCCATGCGAAGCGGCAGGATGGCAGCTGGGCGGTAGACGATAACGAGCTGTCGTGTATGGTAGCGACGACGTTCCAGCTTCGGTGGCCAGCCGGGCCGGGCCGGACCCGTCCCGCCGCGCCGGCCCCGCCGCCTGCGGAGTCCCTGCTGATCAGAGGGCTCAGGGATGATGGCCCCCTGGCCCTACGGGCGCGCTCGGGTCGCCCGCAAGGAGTAGGCGTTGTCCCGGTGCAGCGCCCCGCGCATCACCTATATGAGGGAACTTTGCACGTCTGCGGCCTTGCCCGGACGCTCCGCAACCTGCTGTTCAAGAGCCGAAAGGACAGCAACTCTCAGTGCTGACCCGTTCCCGACGCGGGAAAACGCCCAAAGGCAGGCTGAGACGAGTTCTCTCACCTACTTCTGTCCGTCCTACTCGAGAGCCGATAACGGACGTTCTGTCGTCGGCCCGGCCGGGAGGTCTTGTCATGATGCTCGGTGTCGTCTCCGCCACGTAATAGATGAAGGAGGTGCAGCTACTGTGTCGAACTATTCATCGTTCTGGCGGGTTGAGTGCCGTCGAGTTGTGGGTTGCTCTACCGACCCGGCGGGAGCCACACGTTGGAGGGCGGGGCCTCATCCTGACCGGAGGCTTCACGCGGACTCAGGGGGTCATCGAGCGGACAATACGCAAGGCCGCAGCGGCCCACTGCAGCCGCGGGGTATGAGTGCGGAGGGGAAGATCGGGTTCTCGTTGTCGGTGGTCCATCGAGCGAAAAGGAAGTGTGGACAATGTCCACACTGTCCACCTCGGACTGCCTCGTACAGCCACCGGACTGGCCCGGATTCCGCATGTTTCCGCCACTTTCCAGTGTTACCAGTACCAGGAATCCCGTTCGAGTCCCACCTCGGGCACGGCAGACCCCCTCGTCAGAGGGGGTTTTGCTTTAACGTGTGTACATTCTGGGTGGTCAGGTCCCTCTGACACTGGCCGCGGGGTGTGCCTGGCGCCGCGGGTCGCCTGTTCGGTTGTGGGGGAGCGGGTTCAGGGCCGTGGCTGGTTGCCCTCCGTTCGCTGTGAGCTGGGGTTATGTGCTCCTTTCCTGGTTCGTCGGGTAGGTCGTGGTTGGCCTACACCTCTTCATGGGTAGGGACGCTACGCACGACATGACTTTGGAAACTTGCACTAAAGATCCTGACTTTGGTTCGTTCCTGGAGCGATGAGTCGTGGATGGTGGCTGCTTTGTCAGGCCAAAGGGGTGTGGACATTGTCCACACTTAAATCGTCTTTATGGTGCCTACTTGCGGCCATTGGCTCTTCCCTCCTTGGGCCTACATCTGCTCATACGTGTGAGTGGCAGTAGCGACATGACGCGGATCCGGAAGCGCTCTGCATGTGCAGGGTCATTTCGAGGTGAGAGTTCGGCGGCCACGATCGGCCGAGTGCCATCAAATGGGTCTCGGCCGTGTCATCGAAGCGCACTGCAAAATCAAGCGATCCATGGTGCCCCTTAAAGACAGATTCGGCGGGAGCCAGGCGCACCCAAGTGTTCGAATCTTCAATCAACAAGGGGACTGCGGGGTGCACCTTGCGGTGCGCCCCGCTGCGTAGCTGTGGGTTACTTGCTGAATCCGGCGGTGAGACCGGCCACAAGTTGGCGTCGTCCCACGATGTAGACGAAGACGAGGGGGAGTGCGGATAGTACGACGGCGGCGAGGATCGCCGGGGTATTGATGGTGCATTCGCCTTGGAAGGCCCAAATGGAGAGCGGTAGGACACGGTTTTCGGCGCTTGGCAATCCGTACCTTGCCGCCGTTGTCCCCAGCACTAGTAGTTCAGCTTCAAGAATGAGTTGCTGGCCAACGCGGGCCGGCCCACGGTAGGTCCACGTTTCTCGGGGGTGTGGAACACGTCGGGAACGAGGGAGTCTCGAGCTGAATGCTCATTCACCCAGGAAACCGGTGTCAATGGGCGCGTTAGATTGGCCATATTTGTCGGGATTCTGTTGTAAGTTCTAGTAATGGAATTACGACGGTACGGCACCGCTACTTTGATGGACGTGGCCCGCTTGGCGGGGGTTTCGCGTTCCACTGCCGCGCGGGCTCTTGGCAAGTATGGTTCGGTCAGTCCGGAGCTCCAGTCAATGGTGTCCGCGGCGGCGGAAGCGTTGGGCTATCGCGGCAACGCGCTGGCCAGGAGCGTCAGCTCGGGCCGCTCCCACACCATCGGCGTAGTGGTCAGCGATATCGAGAATCCCCATTTCGCCCGGGCTGTGCGCGGAATGACGGATACAGCGAAGGCCGCGGGTTTCGATGTCATCCTGGCCAATACGGATGAGAACGTCGAGGCGGAGCGTGCGGCAGTCCAGGTGTTTCTGGACAAGCGGGTGGACGGTTTGATCGTGGCATCAACGAGCCGGAGCGATTCGGGGCACCTGTTGGACGTCGTGGGCATGGGTCGGCCCCTGGTGCTCTTTGACCGGCGCCCGGACAATGTGGACACCGACTGGGTCGGAACTGACTGCTACACGGACGCCAAAACCGTGATGGAGTATCTGATCGGCAAAGGGCATGAAAGCATCGCGTTCCTCTCGGCCACTACCAAGACACCCGAGGAACTTGAAGCGGGGCATCCGCTGCCCATTTCGACCATTGCAGACAGGGTCCGTGCCGTGCGGGAATCGGCACTGGGTGCAGGAGTGGGTTATGAGTTCATTTCAGGGGCCATGTCGCCGCAGCGGACCCAGGAAATCGTGGCCGCGCTGATGGGCCGCCGGGACAGGCCCAGCGCCATTATCGCCTCCTACAGCCGGATCGCCCTCCCGGCATTCCAGGCCATTCACGCCGCGGGGATGAGTGTGCCAGACGATATCTCGTTGCTGTGTCTGGATGACACCGAATGGATGACCGTCAGCCATCCCGAAGTCACCGCGATCTCCAATCCCGCCTACGAGATGGGCATGAAGGCAGCCGAAGTCCTGCTGGGACGCATTGATGGCTCCGGCCCGGAGACAAGGGACCACTTGTTGCCGGCAACCTTCATCCAACGCGCCTCCGTCGCAGACCTCGCAGGGGCCCGAGTCGGCCACAGCGCATAGCCGTCGCTCCTGTTCGTCAGGGCCCGCAGCCATCCGGCTGCGGGCCCTGTTTCGTAGGGCAGGTGCATGCGTCACGACGGTCACGGCGGGCCGGGCATGGGCGTCATCTTCCAAAAACAATTGCCCAAGATACCGGTGTCTCTTACCCTTAAGCAATTATCTGAGATACCGGTGTCCCACGAAGCGTAATCTGCCCGTAACGACTAAGAAACTATTGACTATTAGTGTTTACCCCAGAAATACTTTCGTTGCGTGAGTGACATGGATCACCTAACAAGCGCAGACTTCCCAGCTAGGAGCAGTACGAATGAAAGAACAGACCAAGTTGTGGGGCGGCCGGTTCGCCGGAACGTCCAGCCCGGAACTGAGCCGCTTCTCGCGCTCCGATCCCCGTTACTTCCGAATGGCACCCTACGACCTGCACGGGTCCCGGGCACACGTGAGGGAACTGAACCGCTCCGGCCTCATCGACGACGCCGAGCTGGTCATCTTCCTGGACACCATCGATGCCCTCGCCCGCGACATCGAGGAAGACCGCGTCGCACCCCAGGAATCGGACGAAGACGTCCACACCTTCCTGGAGCGCCTCCTCATCGAACGCATGGGCGCCACCGGCGGAAAAATCCGTGCCGGCCGCTCACGCAACGACCAAGCCGCGAACGACCTTCGCCTCTACATGCGGGACAAAGTCCGCACCGTCAGTGAACTCCTCATCGAGCTGACCCAGGCATTGGCGAGCCAGGCCGACCAGCACCTGCACACGCCCGTTCCCGGGTTCACGCACCTTCAGTCTGCACAGCCGGTGGTCTTTGGCCATCAGATCCTGGCTCACGCGCAGCCGTTGATCCGGGACCTTGAACGCTTCCAGGATTGGGACCGCAGGGCAGCGGTATCACCGCTGGGCGCTGCTGCCCTGGCAGGGTCGACGTTCGCGCTCAACCCGGAACTCGCAGCGAGGGACCAAGGCTACGAGACCAGCGCGGAGAACTCGATCGACGCCGTCGGCAGCCGCGACGCTGCCATTGAATTCCTCTTCGTCTGTTCCCTGACCCTTATCGACATCTCCCGCTTGTGCGAGGAGATCATTTCCTGGGCCTCGCAGCAGTTCCGCTGGATCACGATGGATGATGCCTACTGCACCGGCAGCTCGATCATGCCGCAGAAGAAGAACCCTGACATCGCCGAGCTGGCACGAGGCAAGGCAGGACGTGTCCTCGGTGACCTGATGGGGTTGATGGCTGCGGTCAAGTCCCTGCCCCTGGCCTACAACAGGGACCTGGCCGAAGACAAAAACGCTGTCCTGGACGCCGTCGATACGCTCGAAGTCGCCCTTCCCGCGCTCAGCGGCCTGGTCCGAACCTTCAGCGTGAACATCGAGGAAGTCCGCCGTCAGGCGACAGCCGGCTACACCCTGGCCACCGAAGTCGCCGACTGGCTGGCCCGCCAAGGCATCCCCTTCAGCGAAGCCCACGACATCTCCGGAGCCTTGGTTCGCTTCTGCGAATCCCGTGGCCTGGACTACGACGACCTCAGCGACGAGCAACTGGCGTCGGTCGATCGACGACTGACCCCTGACATCCGGGAAGTCCTCACCCTCGAAGCCGCCCTCGAAGCCCACTCCGGGTTCGGCGGCACCTCACCAACACGCGTAGCCGAGCAGCTGATCCGGCTCCGGGCAAAGCTGGACCAAATCAAGAGCTGGGCAGCAGACTACAACGGCCTGCGGGTCAGGTCACACCACGCGGGCTGAACCATGGGCCCAACAAGCGCAGATTCACGCGGCGCAGCAGATACCCTCCACGATCAGGAAAAAGCCATGAACACTCAAACAGAGCCGAACGTCACCGGCGCTGCATCGGTCGACTTGAAAATCGTCCCCCGGCGGCACATAGGGCGGTGGGTCGGTGCAGCCGCCGTGGTCCTTCTTCTCGTATGGCTGGGCGTCTCTTTCTCCCGCGCCAAAATTGACTGGCCCACAGTCCAGGAATACCTTACGGTCCCCGTCCTGATCCAGGGCATCGGTGTCGCGTTGCTTTTGACCGCAGTCGCGATGGCACTCGGGCTGATCCTGGGCGTTGTCAGCGCTGTAATGCGCCTGTCCAAGAACCCCGTCGTCTCCGGGGTGGCCTGGCTCTACATCTGGGTTTTCCGGGGAACTCCGGTCTACTTGCAACTGCTGATGTGGTTCAACCTGGCCCTCATCTTCCCGGTGATCGGCATCCCTGGTCTCTACTCGGGACGCATGATCGACGTGCTGACACCCTTCGTCGCTGCATCCATCGGCCTCGGTCTGAACCAGGGCGCCTACACCTCCGAGGTCGTCCGCGGCGGCATCCTCTCCGTCGACGAAGGTCAGACCGAAGCGGCCCAAGCCGTGGGCATGACACGGCTGCAGGCCATGCGCAGGATCGTGTTGCCCCAAGCGATGCGCGTCATCATCCCGCCGGTCGGCAACGAAGTGATCGGCATGCTGAAAACCACCTCTCTCGCATCCGCGATCGGCGTGAGCGAAATCCTCTCCGAAGCCCAACACATCTACTACGTCAACAACAGGATCATGGAACTGCTCATCGTCTGTGCCGTCTGGTATCTCGGCGCGGTCTCTGTCCTCAGCATCGGCCAGTTCTACCTCGAACGGTACTTCGCCAAGGGATCCTCCAGCCGACAACTGCCCCTGACGCCCTTCCAACGGTTGAAGAGCATCTTCGGCACCAACAGGAAAGCACTGTCATGACCACCAATGTTCTGGTCCGCGCCGAAAACGTCCACAAGAGCTTCGGCCTCATCGAAGTCCTCAAAGGCATCAACCTTGAAGTGAACAGCGGCGAAGTCGTCTGCCTCCTGGGAGCCTCCGGGTCGGGGAAAAGCACCTTCCTGCGCTGCATCAACCACCTCGAAACACTCTCCAACGGCCGCATCTGGGTAGGGGACAAGGTGGTTGGCTACCGGCAGGACGGCGACCGGCTCTACGAACTTTCCGACAAGGAAGCTGCCAAACAGCGCCGGTCCATCGGAATGGTTTTCCAGCGGTTCAACCTCTTCCCCCACATGACCGTCCTGGAGAACATCATCGAAGGACCCGTCCTGGTCAACAGGGTCAAACCGGCAGAAGCCAAGCGCCATGCCTCCGAACTCCTGGCCAGGGTGGGCCTGGAAGGCCGCGAACACTCCTACCCCCGGCAACTCTCCGGCGGCCAGCAACAGCGTGTCGCCATCGCCCGGGCACTGGCGATGAAACCCGAATTGATCCTCTTCGACGAGCCCACCTCGGCTCTGGACCCCGAACTGGTTGGCGAGGTGCTGGACGTCATGAAAGACCTCGCCAAATCAGGTCTGACCATGATCGTCGTGACCCATGAGATCGGCTTCGCCAAGGAAGTAGCTGACCGTGTCGCGTTCATGCACGGTGGCGAGATCGTCGAGCTCGGGCCGCCGGCAGAGGTCCTCGGCAACCCCCAGCATGACCGCACCAAAGCCTTCCTGTCCCGCGTTTTTTAGACCCGACAACCCCAACAAGTTGGAGTAATCATGAAGCACTTCAAAAATGCCGCACGCGTCGCGGCGATCACCGCAGTAGCAGCCTTCGGTCTTACGGCCTGCGTGGGCGGCACCGAAACCACCAGTGACCCCGGAGCAACCACGGCCGGGCTGCCCCAAGCCATCAAAGACGCCGGAAAGCTCCGGATCGGCCTGTCCCCGGACTTCCCGCCGATGGAGTTCCGGGACAGTGACAAGAAGCTCGCCGGCGTCGACATCGACCTGCAGCAGAAACTTGGCGAAGTCCTCGGCGTCCAGATCGAAGTTGTCGAATCCCCCTTCGACCAGCTGATCAACTCCGTCCAGACCGGGCGGGTGGACATGGTCATGTCCGGCATCTCTGACACCGTGGAACGGCAGAAAACCGCTGATTTCGTGGACTACTTCAAGTCCAAGGGCAGCCTCTACACGGCCGGTTCCCGCGTCGGGGAATTCACCAAGCAGAGCGACATTTGCGGTAAGAAGCTGGCCGTGAGCGGCAAGACCGACTACTTCGAGCAGGTCAAGACACTCAGCAAGACCGTGTGCACTGACAAGGGACTTCCGGAACTGGGCATCCTGCCCACCGACTCCGGCGCGGCCGCCCGACTCCAGATCGACCAGGGGCGTGTTGACCTGGCGGCCCAAGGGGGCGAGAACCTGGCCTACTTCGAAAAGACCGAACCCGGGAAGTACGCCGCCGTGCTGGACCCGCTGCCGGCCAAGCCCTTCGGGATTCTGGTCATGAAGGGTGAAACCCAACTGGCAAACGCCATCAAGGACGCCTTCACCAAGATCATCGACAGCGGCGACTACCAGAAGATCCTCGACAAGTGGGGCGTAGGTTACGGAGCCATGACCCCTGAGATCAACGGAACCAAGTGAACCATCCCGCAGCAGTGAAGGCAGGGGCGGCGGTGTGGCCGGAAGGCAAACGCAGCGCCGTCGCCCTGGCCTTCGACTTGGACGGCCCCACGGGTGATGCCATGCTCAAAGGCAGCATCTGGGACAAGCCCGAATACTTCAGCCAAGGCGCCTACGGGCCATGGCGCGCTCTCGACAGGATCCTCGGGATACTGAAAAACCATGGAACCCCCGCGACGTTCTTCACCCCCGCGTGGGTCGTGGAGACCTGGCCGGAGCAGTGCCGGCGCATCATCGAGCAAGGCCATGAAATGGCGCACCATGGTTACAAGCACGAAAAGTACTGGGACCTCACCCTGGAGCAGCAACGGCAGGTCATCGAGACGAGTCAGAGTATCTTCCATGATGATCTGGGCACCAGGGCCACCGGCTTCCGGACGCCCTCGGGGGACTGGCGCCCTGAGACACCGGCCCTGCTGGCGGACATGGGATTCGAGTACTCAAGTTCGATGCGCGGGGACGACCGTCCCTACTTTCATCCCGGCGGAAAGCTAGTGGAGATCCCGGCACGGTCGGACATGGACGACTACGCCTCGCTGGCCTACACCACCAACCCGGACTGGCCCTCGGGCGGAGACCGGATTGCCAGCTACGAACTCACCTTGGACAACTGGACACGGGAATTCGACGGCTATCACGCCGAAGGGCTGTGCTTGTCCACGATCTTCCACCCCAAAGTAGTGGGAAAACCCGGTCGGGCAGCCTTACTGGACCGGTGGATCGGCCACATGAAAGACGCCGATGCCGTGTGGTTTAGCACCTGCCGCGACGTCGCCGCATGGTGGCACCAGCCAGGACCACAAGCCCAGGAGCCGAACAAGGAGTCCGCGCCGTGACCACCACTCAACAGACACACGCAGGGCGCTGGCCGGACAACAAGAAAGCCGCATTCGTCGTCACGGTCGGGTTTGAAGCGGAACTCTCGGTCCTCGCAGCGGCGCCGGACGCCGTCGACCGCGCCAAAAGCCTGTCCGTGGGCCAATACGGGGGAACCCGCGGCGTGGACCGGCTGCTGACGGAACTGGCCCGCACAGGCACCAAAGCCACTTGGTTCATTCCTGGGGCGAACCTCGTCACCTACCAGGGGCAGGTCGAGTCTGTCCTCCGGGCAGGGCATGAACTGGGCAACATGGGCTGGGCGCTGGAGGACATGGGCGCCCAATCCCTGGCTGAACAACTGGACAGCATCGGACGCGCCCAGAACGTCTTCGAGGAGCGGCTGGGGGTTCGGCCCGTAGGTTTCCGTGCCGGACGCGGATCCTACGCTGCCAGGCTGCCGGAGGAATTGCTCGGCAGGGGGTTTACTTGGTCCTCGTCCTGGCATGGCGACGACCTGCCCCACTTCCACGCCGGCGCTGCATCCGAACTGGTGGAAGTTCCCCGCCATCACGAACTGGACGACTACCCCTACTTCGTGTTCAACCTGGACCCACCCATCCCCAAGGGCAGCCCCCGCATCGCCTCCAGCAGGGAGGTGCTGCGCAACTGGATTCTCGAATTCGACGCCTACCGGGCCGAAGGACTCTGCTTCGTGCTCACCCTCCATCCGGAGATCATCGCCACCCCCGGACGGATCGGCATGCTCCGGGCCTTCATGGACCACGTCCACTCCCACGAGGACATCTGGCACGCCACCGGCAGCGAAGTAGCCCAGTGGTGGCGGCAAACAGCTTCACCGAACACTCCGGACCATCCGGCCGAAATATTCCATGCACTGACCCGCGAAGGTAACCCCGTATGACCGAGCACCCCACAGCCTCCGAACGCTTTACTGCGTTCATTACCGGGTTGACGCCCGAAGAAATCCCCGATGAAGTCCGGCACCGGGCAAGGATCCACATCCTGGACACCCTCGGCGCCGGGATTGCAGGGGCAGCCTCCCGCGAAGCAGACATCAGCCGGGCAGCTCTTGGAACCGCCTACGGAATTCCAGGCCAGGGGACAGGAGTATCACTGTGGGGCGCCCCGGGGCAGCTGCCCCCACTGGGAGCAGCATTCGTCAACGGTGTCGCCGCCCATGCCTTCGAACTGGACGATTCCGGCGGCTGCGACCACTCCGGCGCTGTCGTCCTACCCGCCGCTCTCGCCTCAGTGGCACTGCGTGCGGGGGAGGCGGGCACCTGCGAGGAGACCGTGCCGGTTGACGGCGCCCGGTTCCTTCGCGCCGTCGTCAGCGGATACGAAATCGCTCGCCGTGTCCAAGACGCCTTGGGCGGCTATGACTCCGTCAACAACGCCGGCTGGCATTCGACCGGTGTGTGCGGAACGTTCGGCGCGGCCGTGGCCGCGGGCGTAGTCCTCGGTTTGGATGCCGAGCAGCTCGCATCAGCGATCGGCCTGGCAGGGTCCTTCACCGGCGGGACCTGGTCTTTCATCGGTGACGGGGCTATGTCTAAACGAATGCACGTCGGCCGTGCAGCCGAAGCCGGCTTGAATAGCGCACTTCTGGCCAGGGCAGGGTTCACCGGACCCAAGGACCTGTTCTCCGCACCCTGGGGAAGTTTTCTTCGTCTCTACGGCCAACCAGGGGACATCGACGAGACCGCTCTGTACGAAACCCTCGGTCGGGAATGGCAAATTGAAAAAGCCTCCATCAAACCCCATGCCACCTGCCGAAGCACGCATTCGGCCATTGACGCAATCCTGGACCTACGCTCAAGCCACGCCATCACCGCAGAGTCTGTCCAAAGCGTCACTGTGCACACCAGCTCACTGATCGCCGATATGTGCGGCAACGCCGACGTAGGCTCCTTGATCTCCACCCAACTGAGCATGCAGTTCTCCCTTGCCGCGGCCCTCGTGCACGGTCAGGTAGGGCTGGACCAGATCGCACTACACAGCCGCACCAACCCCCAAATCCTGGACCTCATGGAGCGCATCCACCTGGAAGTCGACCCCCAGCAACAAGGCGGAGCCGCTGAGCCACGGCTGTCTGTACGAACAGACTCCGACACAATCGAGATCCAAGCGGTCCGCGCTAAAGGAGCTTCGACCAACAGGCTCAGCGACAAGGAAACCATCAACAAATTCACCGCCCTTGCCTCCACCCGGCTTACCCACGACGCAGCCTCAGCCATCGCATCGTTGGTGCTGGACCTGGACGATGCAGCGGACATCAGCCCGCTCCTTGGACTCCTCGCGGCTGAGTCTGAGCCTGTGCTGCTGTGCTAAATCCCGGGGTTGACGGACTCTTTGCTGTCCCCGCGCGGGGCGTAGGCGCCGGTGCCCCATCAGAGACAGGAGCGGGGACGTGGTGGAAGGAGGAGGACGGGCAGGGGCTGGTCGCCTCCTGCACAAAAACCACAGTCTCGGCCTGCACCTGCGGCGACGGTTAACAACGCTCATGAGCGCCAAACGCTTCATCGCCCGCCAGATTTCCGCCAACTCCAGACACTCATGGCTTGACTTAGAACCATAGGGGGTCGTCTAGAGGCGATATGCACACATGTGATAAGCGCCTATGCAAGGTCAGCAGCAGCTAGCTGCATGGACAGTGAAAAACCGCGAGTGAATGCCCCTGCGGAGGGCGGACGCACTAAGGGTTTGCTCGAGCCCAGGCTCAAACTCGTCATGGTGTCCGTGACACGCCATCAGTGCTCGAAACAGCCGGCGAAGTGTGGTGATCAATCTGTGGAACCACGCGTTCGGCACGCTAGGTACCTCGTCCTGCTTCTGCAAGGAATCTAAAGGCGCTCCAAGGCCTGGAAACCAATCGGCAGTCCTGCCGGTGCCGGGCTGCGAACGACGGCTGACGCTGCTGTCCCGCTCGGAACACGGCCCGTCCGTCACAAGAAAGGCATGCCAATTCCTGACGGGTGGCATTCTGCTCTTCCGGAAGAAGCCCGGCAAATTCCGTTGCGGTCCATTCCGTGCCGTCCAATATGCTTTTTGCCATATACAAGGTGCCTCCTCGTGTATTGCTAACTGAAGTTCAAACGGCCATCAATAAGCTCCGCCGCCGGCCACCTCGCGAACGCCGGTATCCCACGGGCCACTGTCAGTCACCAGCGGGGGCGGGGTAAGTTTCGGCGCCTCATTGCCTGCCGTGTTTGTTCTGGAGACGATTCGGCCGTCTGAAGGTCATGGGCCGCAGGTAGCCACTGCGGGCCCATGACCGCCTTCAGGCCTGCTATTTCGAGCTGGGTCGTCCGGGGATATGGCTAAGAATGGACTTGGAGAAGCCGCCATCGACGCAGATATCCTGACCGGTGACGTAGCCGGATAGTGGGCTTACGAGAAATTCGATCACGTTGGCGATGTCCATCGGATCTCCTATTCTTGCGAGCGGGATAATTTCCTCCCGTGCCTTCTTGATTTTGGGATCTTCATACATTTTTTCGGTCATCCGGGTATGGGTCATGCCGGGGGAGACTACGTTGACGCGGATGCCGTCGGGTGCCCATTCCAATGCCAGTGTCTGGGCCAACATTGTCAGCGCGGCCTTGCTTGGGCTGTAGGCGCCGGATCCCGCGTGTGGTTGTTGACCGGACATTGACGAGGTGAAGCAGGCGGCGCCGTGGCTGTCCTTCAAGTGCTGGTAGCTTGCTTTGGCGAGAAGCCATGGGCCGCGCAGGTTGACGGAGAACATTGCGTCCCAGTCTTCAAGGGAGACGTCGCATATGGGTCCGGGGTTGGCGATTCCGGCATTGGCTACTAACGCGTCCAGGCCACCGAATTCTGCAACGGCAGCTTTGACCAGCTGGCTCGGCACGTTGGGGTCGCCGAGATCACCTGCCAGTGCGATGGCGGTGCCTCCCACAGCCTGGATTGAACGAACAACCTGCTCTTGGCTGCTGTTTGATTCGTGTCCGCAGACTGCAATCATTGGCTGCTCCCCGCGCGCAAGGGCTGCCTCCGCGAGTCTCAGGGATGCTGCAGCGCCGATTCCACTGCTTCCGCCACTGACCAAAGCCCTCATTACACAAACTCCTCTTTCAGGTTTTTTCGCATTGATAAATTAGATTTCAACAATGCTCGTTTCTTCCGTGCTCGAATAAATTCTTGGTGGAGCCCGGTTTCCGGCGGAAGGAGTTAACTCTCCAGTTCCCATCCGTGGTTTTTGAGGTCCTGCATCGCTTTCGCAAATTCGTGGACTGGATTGTCCTCACGGATGATCTCCAGAACGACATTCCCGACGCCGCATGTGTCCTTGACGGCGTCGCCCAGCCCAGCCCAGTCAATGACTCCCGTGCCGATGGGGTCGTGACCCCAAGTGTCCACGCCGGTGTCGGAAATGTGCACCAGTCCGATGGCCTGGTGATGCTCCCGCAGACTGGCGACGGGATCTTCTCCGATGAAGGCGGCGTTGGCGACGTCGTAGACGATCTTGACAGAATCGTCGTTGATCGTGCTGACGACACCTGCCAAGTCCTGGATTGTGGGAGTGAAGCAGTAGGGGGTGTTTTCGAAGAGCAATCGTGTGCCAGCCTGCTTGGCCACCGGGATGAGACTTTCCAGGCTTTCATACATCCATCCGTGGACGCTTTCGAGCGAGGGCGAGATCATAGGACGGCGGGTGCCGGGGGAGATCACGACCTCAGCGACGTCCCAAGCGGCCGCCAAGTCAATTACCGACTTGATGTGATCAATACTTTTGCGGCGCATGCTGGCCCCGGGGCTGGCCAGGTTGATGTCATATCCGCCAGCGTTCAAGGACCGTATTTCCGCACCGTACCGGCTGAGCCTGTCTTGGATGGCCGTGCGTTCGGAGGTTGCTAACTCATCCGGCCAGCAATGCGGAGAACTGACTGGAACCTCGAACGTTTTGTAGCCGTTGTCGACAAGCTCGGCTATCGCATCGATCGCCGTCGCTGACCAAAGATATGAAAACGTATTGATAATCATGCTGTTCACGTAGGAGAAGTCCTCTCAGTTCCGCGCCATGGAGAAAGAAGCTTCCCTTCATAACGCACTATAAATTCTGAGCTGCCGCGGAGCTGCGGCCGAACTGCCGCAGCTCCGAACCGACCGTCTATTTGGAGTGCCGGGAGACGTCGACCATCGAGGTCGTGCCCGAAACCAACTTTTCGCCTTCGAGTACCTCAGGGTCTGCCAGTGCCACAGTGGAACGGTCACCGCGGTTGCCGGTCTCCGGCAGCGTGAAGTAGACGACGAGGCACAATGCGACGACGACGATCATGTAGACAGCGACGAGCATCGGCTGCCCGGCTCCGACAAATGCGGCAGCGATCAGAGGTGCGGTTCCACCAAAGACGGCAATCACGATCTGATGCGCGAAACCGATGCCTGATACCCGGACGGAGGCCGGGAACAATTCGGCCTGGATGGTCGGATAGACCGACTGCCAGATGCCGAGAACTACCCACCCGGAGGCCGATACCAGGACGTATACCCAGAATCCCGGCTGGTTGAGGAGCAGGAGCAAGGGGTAGAAGAGAACGATCATGCCGATGGCGCCGATGATTGGGAAGATTTTGCGCCGGCCGAGTCGATCAGAGAGTGCGCCGCATGTCGGCACGATAACCACCAGCAGGGCCAGCCCTATAACACTTCCGGCGAGTGTGGAGGAGAGGTCCCGGCCGCTGGTGAGTTTGGCGTACGTGGGAAGGAAGGTGGCCCAGGTGTAGTAGGCCACGGCTGGTGCGGAGAGTGCTGCTGCCTGAAGCAGGGCCTTCGGGTGCTCGCGAAGCAGATCCATCAGGCGCGCCGCAGCGGACTTCTGGTCGACAAGGGCTTCTGCCTCGAATTCGGGGGTTTCTTCAGCCCGGGCCCTCAGGATCAGGCCGACGATGCCGAGGAAGCCGCCCACAACGAAGGGGATGCGCCATCCCCATGCGGCGAGATCGGCGGTGGAGAACGATGACGTCACCATCGCTGCGGCGCCCGTAGCTGCCAGGGTTGCAAGGCCGCTAGCCATGTTTGTGAAGGAACCGAACAAGCCTCGCCTGTTCGCTGGAGCGTGTTCGACCATGAACGCGATGGCACTTTGGCCCTCGCTGCCGGCTGAAATGCCCTGGATGACGCGGGCAACCAGGAAGAGGACGGGTGCCGCATAGCCGATGCTCGCAAATGATGGTGTGAGGCCGATGATGAGTGAGCCGAGCGCCATCCCGGACACGGATAGAGTCAGGATGAGCCGCCGTCCAAAACGATCAGCCAGTGGCGAGATGATGATGCCGCTAAGAGGCCGTACAACAAACCCGACGGCGTACGTCAGGAGTGCGGCGATCAGGGAGGCGAACGGGGAGTCGCTGGGGAATATCTGCGACGAGAATACCGCTGCGAGCAGGCCGTAGATGTACCAGTCGTACCACTCAACGAAGTGGCCGATCGTGCCTGCAATCAGGTTCAGGGTGCGGCGCGGATGTTTGGACGTTTCGGGACGCCCCGAAGTGTCGGGACTGCCGACTGCTTCTTTTGAGGTCTTCATTGAACTCTCCATGTTTTCACGTTTAGCGCTGTGGTTATAGTGCTGGATCTGGGCACCTGGTGTGCGGGGCCGGGCCGCCTGTTAGTGCGTCCGACCGGTTGACGAAATGCCAGGGGAGGCGGCCGGTGCGGGGCGGGCGGCGCTGCTTGCCAATAAGCGAAGAAAGCTTTCACAAACGTCCAGGCTCCGAATGAGATCGGTTGCTGAGATCGGTTGCATTCAACAATACGGATGGAATGTGATCTTTGTCAATGCACAATAGCGACGTTTCGTCCCATGCCAACGCCACTCACGGCCCGTCGCTAGGCTGCATCAATCGAGGGAAAGCGGTGCCTCGTTGTCGAAGTCCTGAAACTGCACACCTGACCAGGTGCATTCGAGGCGGCCGTAAGTGGCCCAGTAGTCATCCCAGTGTGCGAGCTTCCAGTTATCGCGCTCCAAAGCACGCTTGATGAGTCGCGAACGCAGGACGTCTTGGGGTACCCGGACTCGTATCACGGTGATCTCGGGAGAGGGCCAGTGGAAGTCATTTACCGCACGGGTCAGGTAGCCCGGATCGTCAAAATAGGCCCCGAAGGGGGCATCGAGGACTACGGAGCGGCCGAGGCGCAGGTTTACTCCTGCCACATCCATGAGGGTCTCGTACTCAAGGGGCAGCAGATTGGCGCGATAGTAGTCGTTTGACTCGCGGTCGGTTGGGTCATGCCCCGTGGCGGTCAGTGCGAATTCGACGAAGCGGCCGCTCACCCGGTCCTTGTCCAGGTAAGCCGCTTGATGCTTCTCAGCCGTTTGTTGCGCGATGGTTGTTTTCCCTGAGCCGGCTGGTCCAATGACGATGAAGACCTGGGGAGACATTATCCGCGTGCCTCTGCTACTGCTGCGAGGAAGGCCCGGGCTGCCTCGGTGACGCGGGTGAAGTCCCCGTCAGGCTGCCATGCCTTGGTAACGTAACTGCCCACGCCGACGCCCGCCACGCCTGCGGCGAACCACTCGCCAACATTTTCCAGTGTGACGCCACCTGCAGGCATGATCGGCAGGTGCGCCAGAGGTGCGAGCACTGCCTTTGCGTAGGCCACCCCGCCGGCCTCGGTGGGGAAGAGCTTGAGGATGTCAGCTCCTGCCTCGGCGGACTCAACGAATTCCGTGGGTGTGAAGGCTCCGCTGATGGTTGGCACCTGATAGCGGTTCGCGGTCCGGATCATCGCAGGGTTCAACTGGGGGCTGACGAGGAACTCGGCGCCAGCGCGGATGCATTCGTACGCGGAGTGCTCGTCAAGAACCGTTCCCGCACCAACCGCCACTCCGCTTGGTCCATGCTTTGCGGCCAGGCGCCGGATCACCTCGACGGCCCCGGGAATCGACAGGGTGATCTCCAATGCCCGGAAGCCACCCTCGATGGCAGCCTCCGCGACCTTCTCGGCAACCTCGGCGCTCTCAAGCCGCACAATAAGGACAGCCCCGGACTCGTCGATGGTCTGCAGGGTACGAAGTTTCTTATTCATGATGGCCTCTCTCTGGCCGGGTGGCTCTTTTGCTCCAGCCAAACCCGGCTCTATTGATGTTTCGTTGACAAACTCTCCCACCATCCATAGTGTTATTGCAACCGATCTCAGCAACCGATCTCATACAAGGGGGTATTGCGGTTGACTAAAGTACGAACAATTATTCTTGGTGCATCCCATTGGCATGTTCCACTCTGCGCACAGGCCATGGCCGAAGAACACGACATGATCGCAGTAGGCGACGATGATGTCTCCCGTGTGCAGGTGCAGAAACTGGCAGACGGCTGGGGAGCGCCGGTTGAAGCTGACTGGCAGAAACTGGTGGATTTGCCCGACGTCGGACTCGCCTATGTGTTTGGTCCCCACGAGGGTATGGCAGAAAAGTGCATGGCCCTGATCGAGCGGAATATTCCGTTCGTCGTGGAAAAGCCATTGGGCACCTCCCTTGGCGAGCTGGCCACCGTGCGTCAGGCCGCCGAAGCAGCTGGCGTACCGGCCACGGTGCCCTTGGTGCAGCGTGGCGGCCCGACGGACCAATGGCTCGCCAAGGCAGGCCGGCCAAGTTATCAACGGTCCTCGTTCATTGCTGGTCCGCCATCCCGGTACCTCCACAATGCCAATCCCTGGATGCTCGATCCTTCCAAGGCTGGGGGAGGCTGCCTGGCCAACCTGGCCCCTCATTTTGTTGACCTGTTTCTACGGGGCACCGGCGAATCAGAGCTGCAGGTGCAATCCCGGCTCTCATCGGTTCTTCACGGCCAAGATATTGAGGATCACGCGAGCCTTATCCTCACTACGCCCGAGGGCCGCGAAACCATCGTGGAAGTCGGCTACGCATTCCCGGGCTCGCCGCTGAAGCGTTACTGCAGCTTCACATCGGTCGGCGAATCGGGATTTGCCGCCGTTGATTCCGACGGCACAGCTACTTTCACGTCGACGGACGGCACCACGGAAGTGGACAAGATTAATGTCGACAGCGACCCACTCTACGATCCGTTTGTCCGAAGTGTCGCCAGGACGCTGGAAGATGGATTCCAGGGCCTGACAACGCTGGCCCAGCTCGAAGATGTCATGCGCCCCATTTGGCGGGCCTATGACGATCAGCACGGAGGAAGAGAACATGCCTGACTTGAGTATCGACGTCGTCGCTAAAGCCGCCGGGGTTCACCGGTCAACCGTCTCCCGGGCGTTCTCACGCCCTGAGGCTGTGAAGAGTGAAACGCGCGAGCATATCCTTCGGGTCGCCGAGGGACTTGGCTACACCATGAGTCCGCTGGCACAGGCGCTTCGTCGCAAGACCAGCAACATCATTCCTCTGATCGTCCCGGACATTACGAACCCGTTCTTCGCGGAACTTGCCAAAACGATGACACAAGCAGCTGACGAGCGCGGCTACCAGCTCATGCTCTGCGTCACCAACGGCGACCCTGCCAAATCTGATGGATACTTCACGGCCATGCAGGCGATGTATGCCCCGTTCGGGATTGTGGCACCCTCCACAAAGGTGGACACCGAGGCGCTGAAGCGTTTCGCCTTCGGCCACAAGGTTGTGGTGATTGACCGCGTGGAAGGCGACGACTCCGTTCCAACGGTTACCGTCGACAGCCGCAAGGGAATCATGCTGGCGTTGGATCATCTGCATTCCCTGGGGCATACCTCGATCGGATACGTATCCGGTATCGCCGGGACACACACGGCCCAGGACCGGATGGACGCCTATCTGGAGCTCACCGCCCAAAGCGGCAGCACACCTGTGGTGCTCGACAGCGGGTCAGACCTCGATGCGGGCACGCGCGGTGCGGAGCATTTCCTGGCTATGGACAATCCACCCACAGCGATCATTGCAGCCAACGACATGGTGGCTTTCGCGGTGATTTCGGCGCTCGGCCGAAGTGGCCTTCGGGTACCGGAAGACGTGTCGGTCATCGGGTTTGATGGGCTCGCTCTAGGTGCCCGCTTCAACCCACCACTGACAACCGTGCGGCAGCCGATCGCTGACATGGGACACATCGCCATCGAATTGGCTGAAAAGCAAAATGTTGACGGTTCCGTGGACCATATCGTCCTCGAACCCGAACTTCTGGTCCGCGGCTCCACCTTGGAGCTCCGTAAATGAGCGGGGCGCAGGAGCAGAAACTTCGGCCTCTGCCGGGGCTCCAGCACACGGACCACGTCGGTTTGACGGTTCCCAACCTTGAAGAAGGCATTCGCTTCTTCGTCGACGTTCTTGGAGCTGAAGAGTTATACCGCTCCGAACGCGGGCCGGACGAAGAGTTCATGCCCACGAACTTTGAAGTCCCGGCAGATGCCAAGCTCACGCTCGCCATGTTGCGGCTGCCACCGAATCTCAATATCGAGCTTTTCGAGTGGAGCAGTGCCGAGCGGCGCGAGACGCCACCGAGGCATTGCGACGCCGGAGGGCACCACCTGTGCTTCGTTGTGGATGACGTCGATGAAGCCATTGCCGTGCTGCAGGAAACGCCTGGAGTACGTGTGCTCGGTGAGCGCAAGGAAGTTGCCGGCGATAGCCCGCGCGTAGCCGGCAATCGTTGGACCTATTTCGTAACCCCCTGGGGCCTGCTGATGGAAATCGTGGATCGATCCCGCGTCCCGGCCCCTCCCCGACTGGTCGGTCCCACGGACTGGGCAGCAGCTCCACACACTTCAGAAAGGACATAGAACAATGCGGCTAGCGGGTCACACACTAGGCACCCCGAACCACACGGTTCCCCAAGCACTTAGTCTCTTCCGGGCCGCAGGGCTCGATGCGGCAGAAGTCATCTACCAGGACGACTACAAGTCCGGCTTGCCCCTAGGGGACCGGCACTCCGCGGCGGAGGCACTCAAAGCGTCCGAAGGCGAAGGCATCCCCATCGTGGGACTAACGCCGTACACCACCGCCATCAACTCACTGGACGATGCCGAATGGCGCAAAGCCGTCGACGAATTTCGTGGAGCCATAGATACCGCACAACTGCTCGGGGCTGACAGGGTCCGCGTCTACGCCGGCTCCTGGCACCCCGGAGACACCGACCACGCTACGCGGTGGGGGCAGTTGCGCAAAGCCTTGGAGACCCTCGCGCCCGAAGCCCATCAAGCCGGCGTCCGCCTTTGCGTAGAGAACCACTTCGGCACGATGACCCAGACCGCAGCGGACACCGCGGCACTCGTCCGGGAAATTGCCCAGCCCTCCGTCCGCGTGCTCTACGACCAGGCCAACCTGACCTTCACGCACGACGAAAGCTACGAAGAAGCCTTCGCCGTCCAAGGTGACGTGATCGGCCACGTCCACGTCAAAGACCTTGTCTTCACCGACCCGACGGCGACCTTCCGAGCTTCGGAGACGGCCAGGGTCAACGCCTCAGAGCGTGCAGTCCGGTCACGTGTGGTCGGAAGCGGCGTTGTACCGTGGTCACCGATTCTCGCCGCTCTGCTGAAGCACGGCTACGACGATGTACTGAGCATCGAACTCGAATACCGCTGGCACCCGCAAGATCTCCCCACCCCCGAGGATGGATTCCGGGAATCCGCCGCAGTCCTGCGCTCAATGCTCACTGATTTGGCCGAAGTAAGGAACGCCTGATGAACACCAATCGCCTCCGTGTCGGAGTTATCGGCGCCGGCAACATCGCCACCATCGCGCAACTGCCCACCCTCGTCCAACGGGACGACGTCGAGCTGGCCGCCTTGGTTTCCCGGCGCGAAGATCCCAGCGGCCTGGTGCGGCGCTGGGGCTTCAACGCCGCCTACAAGACAGTGGAGGAGATGCTGGCCGCGCAGGAACTGGATGCAGTGTTCGTGCTGACCCCGCGCTCCGAGCACGCCCACGCCGTCGAGCTTTGCCTCAACCGCGACGTGGACGTGTTCTGCGAGAAACCGCTTGCCCCAGCGACAGCTGAGGCAGAGCATTTGGCAGACCTCGCCGACGAGCGGGGACGGATACTCATGGTTGACTTCAACCGGCGCTATGCACCCGTCTACACGGCCGGCCGGGAGGCTTTTGGCGACAAAGGCGCCACCTTCTGCGTTGCCCAAAAGAACCGCCCTGGATCCGAATATCGTGCAACGTTCGAGAACGCCATCCACATGGTCGATCTCCTGCGCTGGTACTGCGGGGGCGAACCTGAGCACGTGGCCGCCCACGCTGCTGGTGAAGATCCTTGGGAAGAAGACGGAATCGCAGCGACCATCCGCTTCAGCACCGGTAACACCGGTGTCCTGATGGCAGCCCGAACAGCGGGAGCATGGAACGAGAAACTGGACGCCTACGGTGACGGGAAGACCGTCGAAGTCAGGGCGCCCGAAACAGTTTCCACCACCATCAACGGCGTCACTACCTCACGGGAACTCAGCGCCGAAGCGTATGGCTGGGCTACTGCGACAGACACCCTCGGATTCTCAGCCGCCGTTCACCATTTCCTGGACCGGGTGGCCGACAGGGCCCAGCCGCTGACTTCAGGCCGCGAAGCAGTACGCACCCAGCGCCTGCTGGACCAGATCCTCGCCGCGGCCGGCCTGCCCACAGAGGAGCAAACGGGGCGCGAATGGGCGAGCCACGCAGTCAACGCAAGCTGAATCTTTACTCACGTAAGGAGGTGTCACCATCGCTCTCCTTCGTGCTCGTAGGGATGCATCGGAAGTCGTCGGAGCCGGGAAGCGGCCACTTCGTGGACGTTTCACCGCCCTTGCCGGCATCCTGCTGGTTGCCTTTAGCGCTCGCGAAGCGGTTTCGGCGGCGTCTCCGCTCTTGGGCCGAATTGGCACGGACCTTCCCTTTGACGCCCTGACCACAGGAATTCTCGGAATGCTGCCGACCGCCAGCTTCGCAGTGGTGGGCTTCGCTGCCCTTCCGCTCCTGCGGCGCCTCCAGCTGGAGCACCTCCTAATGATTGCGATCCTGCTAACAACATTGGGTCAGCTAGGCCGCGCAGTGGGATGGAATGTCCTGGCATTCCTGGTGTTCACCTGTGTCGCCATGCTCGGGATTGGTCTGGTCAATGTCGTGGCTCCACCTCTCCTGGCGAAGTACTTCCCAGACAGAATCGGTCTTCTCGCAGCGATCCACGTCACACTCCTGGGTGTCAGCACGGCAGTGGCCGCCCAATTCGCCATTCCTTTGGATGCTCTTTATGGCTGGCGTTTCTCCATCGGTATTTGGGCTGCCCTCAGCGCCTTGGCTGCGGTCCCGTGGCTGATTCTTCTTGTGGCCAGAAGGACCGTTGCCCGCTCGGGGGACCATGCAGCGGAGGGCAGGCAGTTGCCTTCTGCGAATGGAGTCAGACCGTGGCGATCAGCTATCGGCTGGGGCACAGCATTGGTTTTTGCTGGTTGTTCCAGCAATACTTTTGCGGCGCTCACTTGGCTCCCGGCTGTCCTCGTTGACAGAGGACTGAGCCAGGAAACTGCCGGATCCATGCTGGCGCTCTATTCAATTCTTGCTCTGCCGGTCGCTTTGATTGTGCCCATGGTTGTTGTGAGGATGTCCCGGCCACTACCTGTTGCCGTCCTGTTTGTCGTAGCTTTCGCCTTAGGCTACGGCGGAATCATGATGGCGCCGCCAGCTTCGGCAGCCTTGTGGGTCGTCATTGCCGGGCTGGGCCAGGGCGCCTATTCCTTTGCATTCATCATGATCAATAAGCGAACACGAACGCAGTCCGGTTCAGGAAGTCTGTCTGCGTTTTCCCAAGGAACCGGCTATGCCCTCGCAAGCGTCGGCCCGTTCCTTTTCGCGCTCCTGCACACTCCCGGGGATGGTTGGCTGCCCTCGTTCGGCATGCTCGGTGTCTGGCTCCTGGTGCTTGTGGCAGGGGCCATCATGGTCAACAAACCACGCATGCTTGAAGACACCACAGTCTGGTGCCGCCGTTCCAAGCAACCGATTCATTAATTTTCGAACCAACTCAAAGGAGAGATTACATGAGCACCGCTTATGGCCCTGGGCCTGATCTTTGCGCGTCCGACATCATGACGACGGCGACACAGCCCCCGCGCGTCGCCGTGGTGGGCGCGGCCGGGTGGGCAGGATCCCGTCATGCCCGGGCTTTCGCCCAGGTGGGCGCCAACGTCACCCACCTTGTGGAGAAGGACGAACGGGCGGTTTCATTGGCTGACGAGCTGGGCGCGCGGGTGGTGCCCGGCATCCAGGACCTTCATTCTGATCAACTGGACTTGGTCGTGGTAGCGCTACCCACCACTCTGCAACCGGAAATCTGTGCAGATTTGCTGAACAGGGGATTCCGGGTGCTGACGGAAAAGCCCGTGGCGGCAGATACAGCAGGTGCCGCCGTCGTGTCCGCCGCTATAGGAGTGAACGAACGACTCATGGTGGGCTATACACTCCATCAGCATCCCGCCGTCGAACTCCTCTCCGAGTGGATCCGAGACAACGACGTGATCGCTGTCAACGTTCGATCGGTCGCCCACAAGGAGACCATCGACTCATGGCGCGCTGATCCGGGTGAGGGCGGCGTTGCGGTGGTAAACGGGATTCATGCCATCGAACTGGTCTCTTCGTGGTTCGAGGGTGACCCAAAAGTCCTTGCCACAAGCGTCAGCAGCAGCCTGTACGGGTCTCCGGTACCGGAACACGTCGTTTCCACGCTCGAATTCCCGTCTGGCGTGGTGTTCACTCTGCAGACTTACTGGTCTCCCTGGCAGGAACCCCAAGGGCTCAACCAGGGGGATTGGAGCCTCACCGTGGATGTTCTGGCCACTGGCGGCCGTATGTTGTGGTCGAACGATTCCCTTCACGTGTGGAACCGTGACGGCGGACAACAGGAGAAAAACTTCGAGCCCTCGGACCTCTTCCTGCGCCAGGCAGCAGCAGCCGTGAGGTTCTGCAGGGGTGACGCGCCTGCCGTTACGTTTGCCCAGGCGCTCCGCGCCACGGAAATCGCCGACGCCGTTCAGGCGGCCTCGGCCTCCGGCGCTCCGGAGGTGCCAGCCCCCTAAGCACCAATCGAACCGATCAAAGGTCGACCCGCCGAACCGAGCATTATCGAGTAAGGAAAATGAACATGAAACCAGCACCTCACACTCCGACCGCACGAGCACTGCGCTCGAGCTGCACCCGGAACGGAGAGAACCGATGAGCCTCAAAGACCAAGTGGTCCTGGTAACGGGATCAAGCGGAGGAATCGGCGACGCCGCGGTCACCGCACTCATAGCCGCCGGAGCCAAGGTCATCGGCGCCGATCGTTCCCCCAAAGAGGACCAGTCCTTGGAGGCGTTTTACCCCCTCGACATCACCTCGGAACAACAATGCGCTACGGTCATACAGGACATCCAAGCCCAACACGGCCGTGTTGATGTCCTCATCCATGCAGCAGGAGTGCTCGGTCCCACCCCGGACATCATGGAAACAACCACCGAAGAGTTCGACTCCATCCTGAGGATCAACGCCACCGCGACTTTCACCATGGTCCGGGAGACCGCAAAATCCATGCTTGCGACCGGCACGGCCGGCTCCATCGTGGTCCTGTCCTCAGTTGCGGCCAAAGAATCACGCCTCAACTACCTGCCCTACAACGCGAGCAAGCTCGCCGTCCTCCACATCATGTGGTCCTTTGCCGAACTGCTCGGACCCAATGGAATCTCTGTAAACGCGATCGCACCAGGACCGGTGAACACACCCATGTGGGCACAATTTGCCCGGGATTCCGGTCCGGACGCTGCAGCCAACCGAGCGAAGAGGGCAGCGCAGCTGCCGATGCGCCGGTTCGCTGAACCCGATGAAGTAGCCCGGGCCATCCTGTTCCTTTCAGATCCCGACAACCGCTACATCACGGGGGTGTCCTTGGACGTGGCCGGCGGGGCACATCTGGGAATAGGAACCTGAGACACCCGACAGAGCTTGTCCATTGGCGGCCCGTGGCTGTGTGCCCTTGACTCACCCGGAGCAACATCAACGCCATAGGGCTGCCCTCATCCAGGAAGGTCATTGAGCAGTCAGAGACGAGTCCCTGACCTACGAAGGAGACACATAATGCGACATCACCACACTGCCCTGCACGTCACAGATATGGAGCGGAGCGAGCGATTCTATGTGGATGGCCTCGGACTGGCGCGTTTGGATGCCTGGACGTCGGGACCATATATCGGAGAACTTTACGGCCGTCCTGACGTGACCGTTAGAGCCATGCTTCTCGCTACCAGCGACGGATCCTTCCGGCTGGAACTAGCACATGCCGAGCCGCTACTGCCAGCAGTTGATCCATCACGGGCGCAACCGGGCACAGCTCACCTGGCCTTTACAGACATTGACGTTCGAGAGGTTTACGCCAGGATGACAGCGCTGGGTTACAGCGCGGTGTCTGAACCCGTTGCCCCGACCTCGGGCCCCATTGCCGGCGGGTGGTTGGTTTACCTCCTCGATCCTGACGGAAATCGTGTGGAGCTGATTCAGCCGCCGGACTGGCGCCCAAGCCAGGACACGTAAGGCGCCCGCCGGCTGAATGACGCGCCGGCCCCGCCACCCCCGACTGCTTCGGGGGTGCAAGAGCTCCGCTCAATGTTGTGCAAAAGCAGGCCCCGTGAGCCGTCGGCGACGGTCACAGGGCCTGCTTTTTGTGTGTTGCGGGAGAGTGCGGCTGGTTGGTGCGTCGACTTACCCCTTGACACCACCGGAGGTCATGCCGGCCACAAACCAGCGCTGGAATGCCAGGAAGATTGAGAGAACAGGGATGAAGGCAACCACGATGAAGGCGGCGAAGAGTCCCCAGAAGCTACCGAAGCCGGTGGTTATGTATCGCACTATGCCGTTCTGCACGGTCTTCATGTCTTCAGTGGTGGCGAGGACAGTTCCGACAAGGAAGTCGTTCCAAACGAACACGAAGATGAAGATGGCGACGGCAGCGATACCAGGACGGATGAGAGGGAGGATGATGCGCCACAGGATCTGCATCCGGGAGCAGCCATCGATGGCGGCCGCTTCCTCGATTTCCACAGGAATATTCTCGATGAAATTACGTAAGAACAGGATGGTTTGTCCGCAGATGATTGCCGTGTAGACGATGATCATCATGGGGTAAGTGTTGATTAATGCGGTCTTGACGAACATCGAGTACAGCGCGATAAAGACTACGATGGCCGGGACCATGGACAGGACCAGAATCCCTGTCATCAGAGTTTCCATGCGGCGGCTCCGATACCTTGTGGCCACATACGCCGCAGGGATACAGATGGCCAGAGCCAGGACGATAGAGCCGCCGGCATAGATGAGGGAATTTACGAAGAATCGGATGTTGGTCGAGGTCAGAAGGCCGACATAGCCCTCGGATGAGAATGGGGCCGGTATCCATTTTGGCGGGAATTCCAGTGTGCCTGAACCGGTCTTCAGTGACGTGGACACAATCCATGCGACCGGCGGGAGTACGACCGTTGCGGAGAGGATGATGTACGCCCAGGCAGGGACTGCCCGGATGAAACTGCCCAAGCGCCGCTGGCGGCGCGGGGTTGTGATGCTCACAGGCTTTCCTTCCGTCGGAAGCGAATGGCGACGAGGGTCAGGACAATGTTGACGGCGAAGAGCAGGATTGCCGTTGCTGATGCTCCGGAGAGATCAAACTTGTCGAACATCTGGTTATAGACCCGCATGGACAGGGTTTCTGTAGAACCGATGGGGCCTCCTCTTGTGGTGACGAGGATGATGGTGACCATCTGCACATAGAGCATGAGAAGGACGACCACGACGGAGACGATGGTGTTGCGCAAGTAGGGCAGCGTGATGTTCACGAACTGGTGCCAAATACCGCCGCCGTCCACTTTGAGGCTTTCGCGGAGCTCCTCAGGAATCGTTTGAAGGGCGCCCAGGAAGAGGAGCATCGCTTGCGGGTAGGACCACCAGGCTGTCATCAGTGTTACTGCAACCAGCGCACTGGTCGGTGTTGAGAATACGTCCGTGGGACCGAACCCGAGGGACTTGGTGATCGCTGATGCTGGGCCGTAGTTGGGGTTGAGGAACCACAGCCAGATTGTTCCTGCAGTGGCCTGGGACATCAGCCAGGGAAGGAGGAAGAGGCTCCGGACCGAACGCTTGAAGCGGTGAAGGTTGTTGAGCACGATTGCAGATAGCAGCCCTGCCGGCAAAGCGATTACCAAGGCCCCGAGCGAGAACACCAAGGTTGTCCATATGCGGCTCGGCAGGTCGGAGTCTGAGAACAATCGGGCAAAGGAATTCAGACCCGAGAATTTGCCAATCTGGTAATACGACGTCTCGTGCAGGGCCGTCCACGCTGTGTAGATGAGCGGCCCCACAAATACAAAGAGGAAGACGGCGCTGACCGGGAGGACGTAGAGCCATACCATTCGATCCCTACGGACTCGGCGGCGGGTCTGGGTGCCTAAGGGCGACGTTGGGGTCTTGCGTGGGCTGCGGATGGGGCTTTTGGTTGACATTATCTGTCCCTTCCAGGGGGAGCCTGGTTTCCCAGGCTCCCCCTATTTCGGGCGGCTACTTCTTGTTGGCCGCGTCCTGGGCGGAACGAATAAAGTCGTTGCCTGATGAGCCGTTGAGAGTCAGCTTCTGCCCGGCTTGGGAGAGGCCAGTGGCAAGCGCGGTCCATGTATTGGAATACGTGCGTGGTTCACTGTTGGTCTTGACGTAGGCCGCGATGTCGTTGACCGTTTTTGCCTCTGGAGTGGAGAAGAACGGTTGCTGGTAGGTGGCGGCACGGGTGGGTACCTCACCGCCGGTTGCCATCAGCGCACCGGCTTCCGGCCCGGTCATGTACTCGATAAACTTCCAGGCAGCCTCGGTGTTTTTACTGCCGTTTCCGATCCCCAAGGTCCATCCAATGGTGGTACCTGTCGTGTCGCCGGTACTCGCCTTCGGCAGGGCCGTCCACTTGAGGTCCTTGTTCTGCGAGCCGAAGGAAACCGCTCGTTCTGTGCCCAGGACCGCCATCGCGACAGTGCCGCTCGCCATGCCGTCAGCTACCGTGCCGTACGTGTCGGATACGACGTTGCTACCAAGAGCCTTTGCGTCCCTGAGCTTGGCCAGGAAGTCACCAAACTCGTTGCCTTTGTCCGTCGCGAAATCAGCTTGACCATCCTTGTTCCAGATTTCCTGATCCACCTGGGACATGAAGCAGTTAAAGAAGGTACTGATGATGGCTGAGTTATCTGTGTCCGAGAAGCCCGTCCCGAACCCGGTAAAGCCAGCGGCGGCAGCCTTCTTGGCGACTTCGACAACCTCGTTGTATGTGGTCGGGACGGCCGCGCCGATCTGGCTAAGGATCTTTTGGTTGTAGTACAGGGCACAGGTTCGGTATTCGTACGGCACTGCAACAGGCTTGCCGTCGGGCCCCGCAAGAGTGTCTGTAGGACGCAGCCAATCAGTTACCTTCGAGGCGGCGTCCGGCAGAGGGGAGTAGACGCCGGCAGATGCCATCTGGGGAACGACGGGAGTGAACATCTTGAAGACATCAGGGGCCTGACCTGCTGCCGCGGCCTGAGGGAGTCTGTTCAACATGTCGCCCAACGAAACGACGGAGAGGTTGATCTTGATGTCCGGGTTGGCCGCCTCAAACTTGGCAATGTTTTCCTTCAGTGCCTTTGAACGCGGATTAGCCTGGCTGGGATCGAGGAAGTCCCAGTAGTTCAGAGTCACGGGACCTTTGGGTTCCGTAGCTGAGGGTGAACAGCCGCTGAGGGCAAGGCCGGCCACAACGGCTGTTACGAGCGCCAAGCCCCATCGCTTTTTGATCATGAATTTCTCCTGTGAATGGGTGTGCTGATGTGGGAGCATGCCGTGCTCAAGCGACGCGTGCTAAATGCGGGACTTCGACGGTAGGGAGAAGCCGATTGGTTCATCGAATCTCTCCTTTGAGATCGGTTGCATTTTCAGAAGTAGGACTGAGATCGGTTGCTGAGATCGGTTGCACTAAATTTAGGGCCGCGGGATGGCTCTGTCAAGGAAAGATTCGATATAGATCCGGAACGGACTAAATCCCTGAGTCAGCCTTGGGTGTCGACCTTTGAAAGCCGGAACCTTTCGGAGCCCACAAGCACGGGTTGAGCACCGCAGAGTGAACAGCCCGTGGCTTGGCGTGCTGGACTGGGCGTGCTGGTCTGACGTGGAGAAGTTCCAGCCGGAAATGCTGTCACCCGTGGTGGGCATCAGGGCTCTGACCCAGGATCCTCCGCCTGCTGTCGATCAATCAGGGGAGGCCGCTGCGGGCCTTAGCAAGCGATCACGTTAACAGCGAGGCCGCCGCGGGACGTTTCTTTGTACTTGCTTTTCATGTCTGCTCCTGTCTCGCGCATCGTCTTGATGGCTGTGTCAAGCGAGACGTGGTGGACGCCGTCTCCGCGCAGGCTGATCCGCGCAGCGTTGATGGCTTTGTTGCTGGCCATGGCGTTGCGTTCGATGCACGGGATCTGGACCAGGCCACCAACGGGGTCGCAGGTCAGCCCGAGGTTGTGCTCGATACCAATCTCGGCGGCGTTCTCCACCTGCTGGGGTGTGCCGCCCAGAATTTCGCACAGTGCGCCCGCTGCCATGGAACAGGCTGAGCCGACTTCCCCTTGGCAGCCGACTTCGGCGCCGGAGATGGAGGCGTTCTGCTTAAACAGGACACCTATGGCAGCTGCGGTGAGGAGGAATCGGATTACTGCTTCTTCGTTGGCTCCGGGTGTGAACATCATGTAGTAGTGCAGCACCGCTGGAATGATTCCGGCAGCGCCGTTGGTGGGGGCGGTGACGACGCGTCCACCCGTGGCGTTCTCTTCGTTCACCGCCAGGGCAAACAGGTTCACCCAGTCCACTGCACGCAAGGGATCGCTGGTGTCGTCTTTCGCTTGCAAGTCCGCCAGCAGCCGCGGCGCACGACGGCGGACCATCAGGTTCCCGGGCAGGTGTTCTTCCGTTCGGCTACAGCCGCGTGACACGCACTCTTTCATGGTTTCCCAGATGTGCATCAACTGCGCGCGGGTTTCCTCCTCGCTGCGCCAAGCGCTTTCGTTGGCGAGCATGACGTCGCTGATGGAAAGGCCTTCACGCTTGCAGTGGGCCAACAGTTCCTCGGCGTCGGAGAACGGGTAGGGGAGTTGTGTCGTCTCGGGATGCGAGTTCCCAACGTCATGCTCGTCAACGACGAAGCCGCCGCCCACTGAGTAGTAGACGCGTTCGCTCAGCATTCTCCCCTGATTGTCGAAGGCTTGGAACCGCATGCCGTTTGGATGCGCAGGCAATGACTTGCGCAGATGGAGCACCACGTCCTTGCTTCTGTTGAAGGTGATCATTCGGCGCCCTGCAAGCAATATCTTCCCGGCCTCAGTGGCTTCGTTGACCACAGTGTCTGCCGTCGTTGTGTCAACGGTTTCCGGCGACTCGCCCATGAATCCCAGGATGACCGCCTTATCCGAGCCGTGCCCGCGTCCGGTAGCCCCCAGCGAACCGAACAGTCCAGCATGAAGGCGATCAACGGCGTCGAACTTTCCTTCCCTCTCCAGTACTTCGACGAACGCGCGGGCGGCGCGCATCGGCCCCACGGTGTGGGACGACGAGGGGCCGATTCCGATTGAGAAAAGGTCAAGGGCACTTAAAGCCATGGCATACCTCCGGTGCAGATTTGGTGTGGGGTCTGCTACCAGCTTGGGTGCGAATGCGGTCAGCGTCTATCGGAAACTTTTGAACAGAACGTCAAGCAGAACTTAACAATTCGCCTGGACTCCCGCGCGCGTCACGCTTTGGGGCGGGCGTCAGTCGCTTTCCGCAGTTCGTCGACGACGGCCGCTACGGCCGGCGATTCCCGGCTGGCCGCCCGGTGCAAGACAATGATGTTGCGGCCGCAGCTTGGATCTACGCGACGCACCACCAGGTCGTCCGTTTCCCGGCCGAGGTTCAGTTCACTCATCAGAGCGACCCCGAGGCCACCACGGACCAATCCCAGGGTGGCCATCAGGTTTCGACAGTGGGCTATGACGTTCGGCTCGAATCCAGCGTCGCGGCAGGTTTGCAGGACGAATTGCTCAAAAACGCTGCCTTCCTGGTCCAGGATCCACCGTTCATCGGCGTAGTCGGCCAGCGTCGCAGCGTCCGGTGCCTCCCGGTCCTGGGGGAGGCAGAGGATGATTTCATCGCGGGCCAGAATAGTCTTCACGAGCCCCTCATCCTGGATGTCGTGCAGGTCATCCACCACTGCGACGTCGATGTGCCCTTCCCTCAACTGGGCCACACTTTCGAATGGTTCGAGGTCGGACACGGTGATGACGAGTCGCGGGTAGCTGGCCTGAAGGGACATAACGGCGGCGGGGAGCACCGTGCTGCAAAAGCTGGGGAAAGCGCTGATGGCGAGGTGTCCACGGACATCTGTCTGGAGCTTCTTTAAGTTCGCCTCGGCCGCCTCAACTTCAGCAGCTATCCGGCCAAAATGCTTCACCAGCATGACTCCGGCTTCCGTCAGCCGCACTTTCCGGCCGGCACGGATCAGGAGCGCCAGCCCGGCCTCCCGTTCAAGCACGGCCAACTGCTGGCTGACCGCCGACGTTGTCATATGGAGCTTGGCGGCAACGGCCGTCATGGTTCCCTCAACCTCAAGGGTCTTGAGGATTTGCAGGCGTCGGATATCGAGCACGGGACCTCCCAGGGTTTAGGACCACTTAACCTCAGAACTGCGGTCTCAGCTACTTTCCGACGACGGGTGGACGAATCCCAGCGTCGCGGCCCCTTGTTCATCGATGAGCCGGCCGAGGTGCTTGCTCATCCTGAACACCACGCTGCGGTCAACGATGCGGGCGCTCGGCACGGCAGCTTCCATGGCAGCCTCGAAGCGCATGACATCGGACATTTCCTTCAGCCAGACCGCCACCACCAAGTTGTACTGGCTTGCGACGGCCAGCGCCGTTCGGGCTTCAGGAATCTTAGCCATGAGCCCCTTCATCTGCTGAACGTGCTTGGCGGCGGTCCGCATGAAGTACCAGGCATAGACAGGCCAACCCGTGACCGTGCGTGCGACGTCCGTGCGTATCCGCAGCATGCCATCGGCGCGCATGCGGGCCAGCCCATCCGCGACGCGCTGTTCGCTGAGTCCATGTTCTGCGGCAATGCGGCTGACGGGGCGCCGCCCATCTTCGGCCAGGCAATGGCGGAGCGCTGCTTCGACGTCAGGGTGCACGGTCCGCGGCGCCCGTGCCCGTGGTGGGCGGGGGCGGGGGACCCTGGCTGCCTCCTGCGGTGTGAGTGCGCGGAGCCTCCAATCGGAGGCCTCCATGACTACTTCGGTAACGAGATGCGTCTGGGTGTTCCTGACGCCTTCCAAGCCGCCGATGCGGTTGGTGACTGTGTCCCAGATGGAGAGCGGGGTGTCGGCGAGGACCGTGGCCAACAGATCCCGTCCGCCGGAGGTGTGGTCGAGGGTCATCACTTCCGGGATCTGCGCCAATTGGCGGGCCACGTCGCCCGTTTGCTGGGGCTTGCAGGTGATGTCCACCAGGGCCGATGCTCCGTCGGGGAAGATGCCGGTGACCCACGCGAGCCCGCGTTCCCGCAGCGAGTCCCAGCGCCTGGCGAGGGTTACGGCGTCGACTCCGATCATGGGGGCCAGTTCACTCCACGGCGCCCGACCTTCGATCTGAAGAGCATGGATGAGGCGCTCCTCGAGTGGATCAAGCATGTTTTCCGGCATAGACGACAGAATAGCCACGGAAAGCTGCAATTTCATCAATTGGAAACACGGCACTTCCATGATGTTGTGATCCCGTTCACTTCTCATCACATCGGAGCGCACATGCGTACAACGGCGCAGAAATCCACTACGGCGGCAGGAGCCGTCGGTTTCCTGGTGGTCATGGAGCTTGGCAGTGGCATACTTCAGGGCTGGCTGAATCCTCTCTTCTCTTCCATTGGTGAACACCATGGAGTCTCGGCAGCATCGCTGAATTGGATCAGCGCCGCCTACTTGCTGGCGACAGTGCTGGTGGTCCCTTTGCTGTCCAAGCTGGGTGACATCCACGGCCACAAGCGGATACTCATGATCTCCACGGCTATCGTTGCCGCGGCTTCCGTCTTGGTTGCCTTCGCCCCAAACTATGAACTGTTCCTTCTGGGACGTGCTATCCAAGCCCCGCTGGCCGTTTTCCTCCCCTTGGAATTCGCCATCGTCCATCAACGCGACTCTGAACGCTCCGGGCGAAGCATCGGCAGGCTTGTGGCGGCGTTGACCCTCGGCGCAACCATCGGCGGTCTCCTGGCCGGAATTGTCCTCGACGCGACTGAGAGCCTTTCCATCACTCTGCTGATGCCGGCGATCTTCATGGCCCTGTGCGTTCCTGGCATCGCGTTCTTCGTCAAGGAAAGCCCGCTGCGGAGCGAAGGGCGGGTGGATTATCTCGGTGCTGCACTGCTTGGCGGTGGCTTGGCTGCTCTCCTGGGAGGCGCTTCGAATCTCTCAACGTGGCCGCCGCTGACCACGGCCCTCGCGATGGCGGTCGGCATCGCCCTCCTGGCCGGCTGGGTGGTTTCAGCCCGCAGGACAGAACACCCCCTGGTGGACCTCACCATGCTCCTTCGTGGCGGCATTGGCCTTCCGATTGTCGTCGCCTTCCTTTACGGCGCGCAACTGTTCGGCGCCCAAGCACCCATCTCCGTCTACCTGCGCTCCGATCCGGCCACGCTTGGATTCGGCTTCGGCGCTGCTGCCTCTGCCGCGGGAACAATGCTCAGCATCATGGCTCTTGCGGCCTTCCTGGGTGCCTCGCTCAGCGACCGGGCATCCCGGCTGATCGGCGGCCCACGGAGTGTTGCCCTTGGGGGAGGGCTCAGCGCCATCGCGTACGTCCTCATGATTCTGGCGCCGGGTACCCTGGTGACCTTCGCGGTGTGGCTCGTCATGGCCGGACTCGGCGCGGGGCTGGTCAGCGGCACGCTCCCCACTTTGGTGGTCCAGCGGGCAGCAGCCGATTCAGTGGGGATCGCTTCGGGGTTGTACAACACAGCCCGCACCGCCGCCGGAGGAGTCGCCGGTGCTCTTTTCGCGCTGCTGATGGCAGCACTCACCACACCAACAGCCGCCGGAACGCGGGCGGCCACCGAACTGTCCTTCCACGCCGTTTGGTGGATCTGCGCCGGAGTCTGCGTCATCTTCGCCGTGGCCGTTCTGTTCATCCGGCCTGCCCGGGCCACACCGGTCGAATCAACCACATCGTCATCGAATGCCGACGACGTCCTCGAACCTGCCAACTAATCCACCTCGACACGAAGGATCAACAATGACCGTTTCCATCGACACCACCTCCCAGGACACTTTGCGCGACACCGTACGCGAGTCCGCTGCCGCCGTCGGGCCTTCCATCCTTGAACTTAGCCACAAGGTCCATGCACTGGCAGAGATCTCCTGGGAGGAACACGACTCAGCAGCGGCCGTGGCCGCTGTCCTCCGCGACGGCGGCTTCGAGGTGACCGAACGCGCCTATGATGTTCCGACGGCGATCGAGGCCGTCTACGGCACCGGCGAACTGACCGTGGTCATCTGTGCCGAATACGATGCCCTCCCCGAAGTCGGCCATGCGTGCGGGCACAACATGATCGCCGCAGCCGGCGTCGGCGCTGCGCTGGCCCTTAAGCCCGTGGCCGACGCCGCCGGACTGCGGATCAAACTCCTCGGCACTCCCGCGGAGGAACACGGCGGCGGAAAAGTCTCGCTGCTTCAGGCCGGAGCGTGGGAGGACGCAGCGTTCTCCCTTATGGTGCATGGCATGACGGGCGCTGAGCGGAGTGCGGCGGCCATTGGTATGGCCGCCGTCGAGCGCTTCGAAGTGCAGTTCAAAGGCAGCGAAGCCCACGCAGCCGGAGCCCCGGACAAGGCCATCAACGCAGGCGCGGCGGCGAGCCTGGCGCTGATGAACATGGCCGTCCTGCGGCAGCACCTGCCGGAGAACGCAAACACCAACGCGTTCATCTCGCACGGCGGCGGTGCCACCAACGTCATCGCCGGCGACTCCACGGTTCAGGTGGAAGTCCGCGCGGGAGACGTTGATGTTTGGCGGGACCTCAAGCGGCGCGTCCTCGCGTGCTTCGAAGGTGCGGCCATCGCCACCGGCTGCACCTGGACCCACCGGCAGACCGAGCACCCCTACGCCCCGCTCAATACCCACGTCGGGCTGGGCGAAGCATGGGACGCCAACATGGAAACCGTCGGAAGGCCCGTGGACACGACGCCCATCTTCGGGGGCGGTTCCTCCGACATGGGCAACGTTTCCCAGGTAGTCCCGTCCGTGCACGGCATGGTGGTGGTCCGCAACAGCACCGCGGTCCCGCACCACCCGGACTTCACCGCCGCCGCCATCTCACCGGAGGCGGACGAAGCCATTCTCGACGGCGCCACCGTCCTGGCACTCACCGTTCTGGATGCGGCTCTGGATACCTCACTCCGGGCCGAACTGCTGGAACTCCAGGCTGCGCGGGTTCCCGGCGCCACGACGGTGACGCTGGAAGCCTGATTCCCGCAGGTTGACCGGTGGCGTCTCTTAGTCGAAACGCTAAGGGGCGCCACCTCGTCGCGGTCGGGCCGTGCGCAGTGCGACGGGGACGGCTTCGTTTGATGCAAGACATACGAAGTTGCCGTGCCCTGCTACCAGACCCGGGCTAATCGGAGGTAAATGAGCAGTGGGGACAATGTCCACCCTTTCCACCACGGATTGCCCCGTTCTTCCGCCGGAATGCCCCGGATTCCGCATGTTTTCGCCATTTCCCAGTGTTTCCAAAGCCCTGAATCGCCTTCGAGTCCCACCTTCGGGCACGGCATACCCACTCGTCAGAGGGGTTTTTGCTTTTAAGCGTTGACAATTGTTGACACGGGTCTCTGCCGGGTTGGGCCTGGCTGCCGGGTGGCCTGTTCGGTCGTGGGGGCCGTCAGCGGGCAGATGAGACTGTTGCGCGTGAGCTTGCTTAGGTTGGATCGAAAATTGACTTAAGTAAATGAATAACTCATTAGTGATCTGGGCTCTGCGTCTTGAACATGAAGTTCGCGCCCCAACGATGCAGCGCGCTGAGGGCAGCGCCGTGACTGGCGTCGAATTCGGATCCCTCGTGCAGGATCAACTCCGGGCGAGGAAGCATGACGGCATCGCGCCGCGCATTGACTTCCCGCTCGGCAGCATCGAGCAGTCGCGGGCCCAGGCTGGCAAGTTTCCCGCTGAGGATGATGCGTCGCGGGTCGATCAGCATGGAGGCTCCGCTGAGGGCGATTCCCAAGGTGCGGCCAACCTCGGTGACAAGGTGCCGGGCGGCAGCATCGCCGTCGTTCGCCAAGACCGCCAGCCCGGATATGTCGTCGACGCGAAGCCCCGCCGCACGCGCACGTTCGATAACAACATCCAGGCCGATGCAAGCTTCAAGGCACCCACGCGAGCCGCACCAGCAACTCGGCCCCGCGGGGTCCACGCACATATGCCCCAACTCGCCCGCCGTGCCATGGCCGCCCCGGAACGTCGATGCGCCGTCAACAATGCCGGCACTTATTCCCGTGGACAAAACCACGTACAGCAGGCCCGCGCGCCCGACCCCGGAGGTTAGTTCTCCCAAGTGTCTGACGGCCGCGAGCTGCGTGTTGTTGTCCCAGAGAACGGGTGCGGGGATGAGCTTTCGGAGCTTTTCGAAGCTGACTCCCTCCGGGTCGGTGGTTCCCCCGCTTCCGTCCAGGGTGGACGGAAGATGACGTCCTGCTATGCCAATCCCGGTGCCCAGGACCGACGAGGGGTTCAGGACACCGGCAGAGATGAGTGTGCGCAACGAATGCAGCGCCACTCCCAGTCGTTTCTGGATGGATAGCCCGCTATCGACGGTGGTGAGCTTTTGGGCGTGGATCGTGCCATCCACGGTTGTCACCGTGACTGCCACACGGGCGCGTCCGAGCTCGATGCCCAAAGCGGCTCCCGCACTCCTCCTGGGAGCCAAAAGTGCCTGTGGCCTTCCATTTCGGCCTTCCCCGTAGGCGGCCATGCCGGTCTCCTCAAGCAAGCCGCGGCCCATCAAACGCGTCACGGCGCCGGAGAGGGTGGGGCGGGAGATCCCCAGGCGCTGCTGCAGCGCCAGCCGGGTGGCCGGACCTTCCGCCAGGAGAATCTCGACGATCTGCCGCTCGGTTGATCCTGCTTCTGTTAGCTCGGGCATAGGAGCATCATATCCGCCGCAGGCACCTGGAGAACACTTCAGGAAGCGAAAGCATCACGATTTATGTAAAAGGCATTGTCGTTAGTCAAATCACACATTAGAGTGATCCGCATGACATCGCAGTTCGCCGCAACAGGCAACATCAAAGAGGGGCCGGCAGTCCCTGGTAGTAAGCGTTCGGGCACCTCCCCTTCTTCGCCGGGAAAGCCAACAAAGTCGGCGCGACAACCGGCCGCAAGCCGGGAAAGCCGCATCGGGCGCACGTCCCTGCAGCTCATCAGCGTTCTGTCCGTCGTCTGTGGCATTGGCCTCTGGGCACTTGCCTCTGCCACCGGGGCGGTGGTCATTCCCGGACCGCGGGCAGTCCTGGACAAGGCCGTGGAGTTGGTCAGCACCGGTGTGCTGCCCTCGGACCTGGGGGCCAGCCTGGCCCGTGTTCTCACCGGTTTTGTGCTGGGCACCATTCTGGCCATTCCCGTAGGTTTCCTCATGGGGTGGTATCCGTTGATCCGTGCCGCAGCGGAACCCTACGTACAGTTCTTCCGCACCGTGCCGCCGCTGGCGATCATCCCGCTGGCGATCGTGATTATGGGCATCGACGAGACCCCTAAGATCTTCGTCATCTTCCTGGCATCGTTCCTGTCCTGCGTCGTGGCTACGTTCCAGGGCGTGGTGACCGTAGACAAGACTCTGATCAACGCGGCCCGCGTCCTTGGCGCCTCCAGCTTCGTGGTGTTCCGCCGGGTGGTCGTGCCAGCCTCAAGCCCGTTCATTCTGGTCGGCATGAGGATCGGCCTCGGCGCATCCTGGGCCACCGTAGTGGCGGCGGAACTTATCGCAGCACAGAGCGGCCTCGGTTTTCGCATGCAGCAAGCCCAGCTGTATTACGACCTTCCCACCATTTTCGTCCAGCTCATCTGCATCGGCACCCTGGGCCTCATCATGGACCGGGCGTTGCTCCTGCTCGAGGCCCGGCTGACCCGCTGGCAAGAACGCCGCTAGGAAGTGAACATGACTACCCAGACCAAAACCATGATCCGCTTTGAAAACATCCACCAGGAATTCGTCGTCGGCAAAACCAGCTTCACCGCCGTCGAGGACGTCTCCCTGAATATCGCCGATGGCGAATTCGTCACGGTAGTAGGCCCCTCCGGCTGCGGTAAGTCCACGCTGCTCAATGCGGCCGCCGGACTGCTGCAACCCACCAGTGGCCAGGTGGTGGTGGACGAAACACCAGTGGACGGACCCAGTCCACGCACCGGCGTCATATTTCAGCAATACGCGCTTTTCCCCTGGCTCACTGTCCGCAAGAACGTCGAGTTCGGTCTGGAATTGCAGAAGAAGCCGGCTGCCGAACGCCGCAGGGTCGTTGACCACTACCTGGACCTGGTGGGTCTGAGTCGCTTCGCAGATGCCCTGCCCAAGGAACTCTCGGGCGGTATGAAGCAGCGTTGCGCCATCGCCCGCGCCTACGCCGTAAACCCCGAAATCCTCCTCATGGATGAGCCTTTCGGCGCACTCGATGCCCTGACCCGCGTCCACATGCAGGAACAGCTTCTTGAAACCTGGGGAAGGGAACGCCGCACCGTATTGTTCGTCACCCACGACGTCGACGAGGCCGTCTACCTCGCGTCACGGGTGATCGTCATGGCCGCCCGTCCGGGACGTATCTACAAGGCGATCGACGTGAACCTTCCCTACCCGCGGGACAACAACCTGCGCCTCACCCGCGAATACGCCGACCTCCGCGCCCAGGTATGGGACGCGGTCTACAACCAGCCAGGTCAAGCTGACGACAACTGAACCTCAGCACCACCAACACTTTTATTCACGTATTCCACTGGAGGCACCCATGAAAGACTTCAACCGCAGAAACCTGCTCACCGCCGGGCTCGGCCTCGGCGCCGTCGCCGTCCTGGGCGCCTGCTCCGGCCAGGCCGCCACCCCGGCGCCATCCGGGGCGCCGTCACCACTGCCCATCAAGGTGGGCTACATCGCCGACTACAACGGTGCTGCCCTCCTTGCCGTGGCGGACAAGCAAGGCTTCTGGGCCAAGGCCGGCCTCAAGCCGGAGTTTGTGCCGTTCACCAACGGCCCGCTCGCCATCCAGGCCTTGGGCACCAACAACGTAGACGTCGCCTACATTGGTTCCGGCGCACTGTGGCTTCCTGCCTCAGGCAAGGCCGAAATTTGGGCCATCAACTCTGTCTCCAACGCGGACCGCATCATCGCCCAGCCCGGTGTCACATCTCTCGCTGATCTCAAAGGCAAGAAGATCGGTGTCCCAGCCGGCACGTCAGGGGATCAGTTGCTCAGCCTCGCACTGAAGAAAGACGGCCTGCAGCGGAGCGACTTCAACATCGTGCCCATGGATCCCTCCACCGCGGTGTCGGCGTTTGCTTCAAAGCAGATCGACGGCGCAGCTCTGTGGTATCCGTTGATAGACACCATCAAGGCCCGGATTCCGGAGATGGTAGAGCTCGCCAAGAACGAGGACTACGTCTCCGAACTGACTTTCCCCAGCACCTACGTGGCTCAGCCTGGACGGGCCCAAAAGGACAAGGAGCTCGCCACTCGGTTTATTGGCGTGGTCAAGGCATCCAACGACTACCGCCAGGACAATCAGGCAGCCACCATCACCGCCACAGCCGGGTTCCTCAAACTTGGCGAGGAGGTCCTCAAACCACAGGCCGGAATTGCCAAGACCTTCATCAGCGCCGAACTGGAAAAACTCAGCACGGACGGCACGGTGGGCAAGTGGCTCACCGGACTACAGGAACAGTTCGTCACTGACAAGAAACTCACAGCGGTGACCAGCCCCGACAAGTTCTATGACAGCGCCCTTTACGCCAACGCAAAGAAGGTCTAGCCCCGGTGACTGGAAACAAGCCCGATGTTGGAAACAACATCCTCTTCCTCATGACCGATCAGCAACGCATCGACACGCTGGGCTGCTACGGAAACACCAGCGGCCACACGCCGAACCTGGATGCCTTGGCAGCCCGCGGCACCGTGTTCGAACGTGCCTACACCCCGACCGCAATCTGCACGCCTGCCCGAGCATCCCTGCTGACCGGGCAGCACCCCTTCGAACACGGGCTGCTGTCCAACTACGAGTGGAACTCGGGCCACCGGGAAGAACTACCGGACGGCACACCCACCTTCGCCGACCAGCTGATCAAACAGGGATACAGGCTGGGGCACGTGGGCAAATGGCATGTGGGCCGACACCGCGGACCTGACTACTACGGCTTCGAAGGAGAGCATCTGGCCGGTGCCCTGAACACCTTCGACCACCCCGGGTATGTCTCCTGGCTTGAAGAGAAAGGCTTCCCCGGATTCCGGATCGTTGACCCCGTCTACACCACTCAGCGGGACGGCACGCAGGGCCACTTGATCGCCGGTGTCACGGATCAACCCACCGAGGCGACCTTTGAAGCATGGCTCGCGGACCAGACCATTGAAAAGCTGCGCGAGTTCGCCGTGGCGCGCGACGGAAGCACCGCCGTCGAGCCGTTCTTCCTGTCCTGCCACATCTTCGGCCCCCATCTGCCCTACCTGATACCCCGGCATTGGTACGACCTGGTGGATCCGGCGGGCATCGAGTTGCCCGGTTCCTTCGCGGAGACTTTTAATGGCAAACCCATGGTGCAGCAGACCTACGCCGAATACTGGTCCACGGAATCGTTCAGTACGGAGGAATGGAAGAAGCTCACTGCGGTCTACTGGGGCTACGTGTCCATGATCGACCATGAGGTGGGCCGGATCATGGCCGCCGTTGAGGAACTTGGACTGGCTGATTCCACCGTCACCATGTTCACTGCGGACCACGGAGAGTTCACCGGCGCGCACCGGATGAACGACAAGGGACCGGCCATGTACGAGGACATTTACCGGATTCCTGCCATCCTTGCCGCCCCCGGCCAGACGGTCCACCGCGAGAACAAGTTCATCTCCCTGCAGGACTTCACCGCTACGTTCATTGACATTGCAGACGGTGACTCCGGCGGCATCCGGGGTCGTTCCCTGATGCCAGCCACCGACGGCGGCCTGCCGGAAGACTGGCGGACCGAGATGGTGTGTGAATTCCACGGCCACCATTTCCCATACGCGCAGCGGATGATCCGGGACGTACGGTACAAGTACATCGCGAACCCCGAGGGCATCGATGAGTTCTACGACCTTGAAACCGACCCGGACGAACTCAACAATGCCATCGACGTGCCCGTCTACAAGGAAACCGTTAAAGACCTGCGGCTGCGCCTCTATAAGGAACTCATTAACCGTGGCGATCGCTTCTATCAATGGCTCGCCTTCGCAGGAGACATCAGCCCCGAGGACCGGCTCCGGCCCGAAACGGCCGTAGAGAGATTCATCTCCGCTTCGACCGACAACGAGCAACGCAACCCTGAAGAGGCGTGAGTTGGCCGTACGGGTCAGGTCCGAGGAGGAACCTTCCTTCAAGTTGTAGCAGGGCGTCCTTTGTCCAGTTCAAGGCGCCAGACCCACGGGCCCAAGCAGAGCAGGTTGGAAAGCGCCGAACGCCGTGGCCATCACCTTTGAAGTCAGAAGCACGCAACGCCAACAACCGTGTCCACCGTTTGAGGACACTGCTTGCGTCCGCGTGCTACGCGATCCCTCGGCGTCAGCGGGCTTCAATCCTGATGCCTGGCGCATACGGCCGGATCTGATTCACTGAGGTGCGCCTGGGACAATTGCAGTTGCTACCCCCGAGGCTGCCGACTTCGAAACCCGCAGGACGTTTGATGAATGGTATCGCCCGGATCTTCGGCGGCGAGCCTTGTTGGTTCGCGATCCGGTATTGCACTCGAAGGCGTCTGTACGCGGCCGAGTCAGGGCAGTCCGGTGCTGAGAGCGAACGGGAGCTGGTCGCCGGCAAGAGGAGTCCGGGGTACCGGTTTCCAGTTCGCGTGCGAAGGAGTCGGGCCACCTGGCCCCTGTTTTATGGGTGGATCCCAGGGAATAGGGTCCAGTGAGTCCATGGCGGCAATTTGCGTGGTCCCTCGGACAAATACGGTGATGCGAACCGATTTGACGCCGAGCCACAGGGGAACGGAACTTTCCGTTCCCGCGTCGAAGCGTTTGCCCGAGTTGTTTGCCGTACAGGCATCCTGGTTGGCCCGGTCAAGGCCCTCGACGATAAATTCGAGAGGGTCATGACCGGGCACTGACGAGAGGTCAACATCGAGGATGCTGAACCGCATTGCGGTATCGCAGGCTGCTCCGCAACTGTTTGTCATAGCAGCCGCCGGCAGTAACAGCCACAGCAGATGGACACCTCTGCGTTTCATGCCCCCACAATGCGTGCACGGCACGTTGTTCGGTCGGTGCTACCCCGTTGTGTCCCCGGAAGTGGGGAAACCGCATCCCGGCCGCCCGGCGCATCGAGGGAGAGCCGCGCGTGCGTCTACGTCTGGTCGAACGTCAGGCCGAGCAGGGCGTTTTCGGTGACCTCCGGTAGTGCGGGGTGGATCCAGTACTGCTTCGCGGCAAACTCGCGGACGTCGAGGTCGAAGGCCAGGACGGTGATCATTTGCTGGATCAGCGTTGAAGCCTGGGGGCCCATGTAGTGGGCGCCCAGGAGTTTGCCGGTGTCCTTGTCGGCGATGAGTTTGCAGATGCCGGTGGTGTCTTCCATTGCCCAGCCGTACGCGACGTCGCCGTAGGCCTGGATTTTGACTGTCACGTTGTGGCCCTTTTCGCGGGCCTGGGACTCGGTCATTCCGACGGTGGCGATCTGGGGGTGTGTGAAGGTAGCGGCAGGGACGTTGTCGTGCGGCATTTTCTGCAGGTTTCCCGGGTTCAGCAGGTTGTGGCGCACGGCGCGCATTTCGGCGTTGGCGACGTGTTTGAGCATGTAGGGGGAGGAGACGTCGCCGAGCGCCCATACACCTGCGGCGGAGGTCGACCGGCCATACTCATCTACTTTGATGCGCCCGCCGCCTATGGTCTCTATCCCGGCGGCGGACAGGTCCATCAGGTCTCCGTTGGGGGTACGTCCGGTCGCTACCAGAAGTACCTCCCCGGTGGCGGTTGAGCCGTCGTCGAGCCGTATGGTGATGCCGCGGTCATTCTGTTCGGCGCTGACGGTAGTCCGGCCGGCCCGGACATCGAAACGCTCTGCGGCGAGGTCGTTGAACGGGTCGTGCAGGTCGTCGTCGAGGTTCCGCAGGAGGGTGGAGCGGGCAATGATCGTGACATCCGTGCCGAGGGCATCAAAGATGTGGGCGAACTCCATGGCGATGTAGCCACCGCCGATGATGACCAAGGATTTAGGCAACTGCGGAAGCCGCATGATGTCTTCGCTGGTGTAGTAGTGAACGCCTGAGGCGGAGATGACGTCGGGGACGACGGGCCGGGAGCCTGCAGCGATGACGATCCGGTCACCGGAGATGGTCCTCTGGTGGGCCCCTTGGCCGGTGCGCAAGGTGCGTTCTCCGGTGAAAACGGCGTGTTGGTCGTAGACGTCCGTGTTCGGGCTCCGCTGGCTGCGCCGGTATTCCTCGCCAGCGACGGAGATGGGGTCTACGCGGTCCTCGAAAATGCGGCGGACGATGCCGGGCCAGTCCACGGAGTTGGCGGAGGCGTTAAGGCCCAGCCGTGCTGACTCGCGGGTCTCGAGTGCGGTGTCCGCTGTGTGCACGAACATTTTTGTTGGGATGCATCCGGCGTTCAGGCAGGTGCCTCCGAACGATGCTTCCTCGATGATCGCGATCGACTGGTCTTCGAAACCGGGCCCGGGTATGGAGTTCCCGGAGCCGGTGCCAATGATGACCAAGTCATAGTGGCGATCTACGGCGGGGCTGCTGGTGACGGTGTGCATGTGGTCCTTACTGCGGGTTTACTTCCACCCTAATGACCCCGACGCCAACAGGCCCTCATCAGCGGATGGCGGGACGGACCCGCAGCGACGGGGTCCGGCACTCGGTCGGCTAGTGCGAGCCATCGTTCGCTCTGGCCGAATACCGGGCCCGCATGGCAGGACTTGCCGCTGGCCCGGCCGTGAAGGCATGCGCCTGATCGTCCACGCGACGACCGCTCGTGCGGTCTACCAGGACGGGCTCGACTTCCATGCCGGTCTCGCTATCGACAAGGATCATGGCGCGTTCGGATGGGTCAAGGCGGGAGTTGCTCCATGCGGCCATCGCGACCAGCACCGGTCGGAGGGAGCGCCCCTTTTCGGTCAGGATGTACTCGTGCCGGGGCGGATTCGACTGGTAGGGCCGCTTTTCAAGCAGTCCTTGTTCCACGAGCACACGAAGTCGGCTGGTCAGCATGCTGGATGACAAGCCGATGTTCTCTTGGAACTGATCGAAACGGCTGTAGCCGTCGAAGCAGTCATGCAGAATGAGCATCGTCCACCACTCGCCCACATAGCCCAATGCTGTCGAGAGCGGGCACTCCCTGTCTTCGAGTCGGATCTTGCCACCCATTGCGGACACCTCCCTGGTTACTGCTATTCTAGCACTTAGTTGCTGCTAAATTAGAAGTTACTAAATCCGGCCTGAGCGGCGGGGGCACATCCCGCCACGAGGCGCCACCCACGTCACCGAACCCACGGAGTAAACCTTCATGACAAAAGAAATCCTGCTCTCAGACCTTCCCTCACCCATCACTACTTACCTGGATCGATCCCAGGGAATTGAGCGGAAAGCTGCCATAGACACGTTCGACGACGATGCCTTGGTTGTCGACGACGGCCGCCGGTACCGCGGCACTTCCGAAATCGTGCGATGGCTGGACCGGGTCGTATCCGAATTTGAATACACGACCACGTTTCTTGGGGCCAACAGTGATGGCCGGACCATAACTGTCGTCAACCGCCTTGAAGGGACATTCCCCGGGGGAATCGTCGAACTCAAGTACCGGTTTGTGCTCAATAAGCAAAATGACGCAATCAGCGAGTTGACCATCGCACCTTAGGAGCGCGTGGACAAGCGGCGAACCCAAGGCGGGTCCAGATTTTCAGAATGGATCATCTCTTGTGGTGGCCAGAGATCACTGGGAGACTGGGCAGTGCGTCGCGCCGCTCCCTCTGAGGGTTGAGGAGGTGCCACGAGGCCAGTTCGGTCCGCATCATCTTCGCCGCAGTACCGTTCCAGGGAGGCTCCGCATGAAAACTGTCGTGCATTATGGAATCCGTCAGATCGCGGTGGGGGAGGAAGCATGATTTCCGTCGCGTTATCTGTGATTTTGACGGCGAAGCCCGGCAAGGAAAAGGATGTTGCCGAGTTCCTCCGCAGCGCGCGTTCGGTCGTTGAACAGGAACAAGGTACGCGTGCCTGGTTTGCCCTCCAGTTCGACGAATCGACTTTCGGCGTCTTCGACGTGTTTCCCGATGACGACGCCCGCCAGACCCACCTCTCCGGGGGTGTAGGGCAAGCCCTGGCCGCTCAGGGAGCTGAGCTGTTCAGCGCGGAACCGAACATTCAGAATGTCGACGTGCTCGCTTACAAATTGCCCGGCGAAAGCGGATAAAGAGCTCCAACGTCATGCACAGGCTTGGCAGCGGGCAATGACACGTTCGGACACAAGACGTGCCGAGGCGTTCAGCGACGCCGTCATCGCGATCGTTATCACGCTACTGGTACTTGAGCTCACGCCACCGGAGACCGAACCCGGGGAACTGCTGGCCGGATTGCTCGGTCAATGGCCGACATACCTGGCCTACGCGGCCTCCTACAGCTATTTGGCCGTTATCTGGCTCAACCACAAATCTGCCTTCTCCCGTATCCGGCAGATGGACATCGGCCTGCAGTGGGCCAACCTGGGCATCCTCGCCACCCTCGCACTCTTGCCTTGGCCGACAGCCGTGATCATCGATACAGCCAAGACAGGCAATCTGGCCGACGAGCGGGTTGCGGTCGCGCTGTACGCGATCGTCGGGGCCCTGCTGTGCCTGTCATGGCTGGTCTTCTTCTCGCACTTGGCGAGGCATCCCGAGCTCACCGAGGAAGAGGTGGAGGATTCCTACTTCGTACGCGAGCGCCCGCGCGCCCTTGCCGGTGTCGTGCTGTACCTCGGTGCCGGAGCGGCAGGTGTCCTCGTTCATCCGCTCGTCGCATCAGTGATCTTCGTGGTTCTGCCCATCTTCTACGGGCTCACCAGTCACGGGTTAGACCACAGGCCTGCTTTTCTCCGTGGTCTCTAATCCGTTGCTGTTATCCAGTTCCGGCCGCTCTCTTTGGCTCACCTGACGTTGCAAGCATGATCTCCGGCCTCTAGGGTACTAAGGAGGCTTACCTTTTTTGGTTGAGTGCAGTAATCGATTTGCCGATCAACATCGAGGAGAACGCGCAGTGCCAGTTGAGGACAACATCAAGATTCCAGGAGCTCCATCGATTGAGAGACCGGCTCTGGATGAGCCGACAGCGGCCCGTGAGCCGTTGTCGCCAAAGCCTGATCAGCAGGGCCCGGAGGCCGTGTCACCTACAGGAAGCCCCACCGGCGCCCCCGCAAACTCGCGTGCCCAGTCCGGCCAGTACCTGACAACGGCCCAGGGTCTAAGGCTCGGCGATACAGACCATTCCCTGAAGGCCGGACCGCGGGGCCCGATTTTGCTGCAGGACCATCACCTGCGTGAGAAGATCACCCACTTTGATCACGAGAGAATTCCCGAGCGTGTGGTTCACGCCCGGGGAGCCGGGGCGCACGGAACGTTCCGCTCTTACGGCACGGCTTCGAAAATCACCAAAGCAGGGTTCCTTGCGCCCGATGTGGAAACGCCCGTGTTCGTGAGGTTTTCCACTGTTCTGGGATCCAGGGGGTCCGCTGATGCGGTCCGTGACACGCGTGGTTTCTCCACCAAGTTCTACACGGATGAGGGTACCTACGACCTGGTAGGGAATAACATTCCTGTCTTCTTCATCCAGGACGGCATCAAGTTCCCGGACATCATCCACGCGGGGAAACCGCATCCGGACAGGGAAATCCCGCAAGCCCAGAGTGCACACGACACGTTCTGGGATTTCGTTTCGTTGCACACCGAGGCGCAAGCCCACACGATGTGGAATATGTCCGACCGCGGAATTCCCCGTTCCTACCGAACAATGGAAGGGTTCGGCGTCCATACATTCCGGTTGGTGGATGCTGCAGGTAAGACCACACTGGTGAAATTCCACTGGAAGCCGAAGCTGGGTGTTCACTCTTTGGTGTGGGAGGAGGCCCAGATTATCAACGGCATGGATCCCGATTTCCACCGTCGTGATCTGGCCGATGCGATCGAATCAGGTGCTTACCCGGAGTGGGAGCTTGGCATCCAGACGTTCCCGGACACTGAAGATCAAATGTTCGAAGGTATCGACCTCCTGGATCCCACCAAGTTCATCCCTGAGGAACTGGCTCCCGTTCAGCCGATCGGGCTGATGACGCTGAACGCCAACCCGACCAACTACTTTGCCGAGACCGAGCAGGTAGCCTTCCACCCGGGACATCTCGTCCCAGGCATCGATGTCACTAATGATCCGCTGCTGCAGGTTCGGCTGTTCTCCTACCTGGACACGCAGATTTCGCGGCTCGGTGGACCGAATTTCGCCCAAATTCCCATCAATCGTCCCCACGCCCCGGTCAATGACATGCTGCGGGACGGTATGCACCAGACTGCCGTGCACGGGGGAGTGGCCCCTTACCATCCGAATTCCCTTGATGGTGGCTGCCCCTTTATGGCCGGGCAGGACGTTGGAGCCTTTGTGGATGTCCCTGAGGAAATCGCGGCAGGAATCAAGGAACGGAGAAACCCGGCGTCGTTCGATGACCACTTCAGCCAGGCCAGGCTGTTCTTCCGCAGTTTGACTCCGGTGGAGCAGGACCACGTGATCCAGGCCTACACATTTGAGCTTGGCAAGTGCTATGAAGAAGCGATCCGGGAACGGCAACTCATGGCGCTGGCCAATATTGACGCCGGACTTTGCGCTGCCGTCGCCAAGGGCCTCGGGATGCCCGCTCCGGCGGCCACCGTTGACACACCGGACGCGGAGCCCAGCCCTGCCGTGTCCCAGATTGGTGGGAAGTGGCCTGTTGCGGGTCGCGTCGTGGGCATCATCGCGGACAGTGAAAGCGACCTGTCCTTGGTGGCCGCGGCACGCGAGGCGGTTTATGCGGCAGGCATGGTCCCCCTGGTCATTGCGCCGTCCGGTGGCGTGCTTGAGCCGGAGCATGGTCCCTCGGTGACAGTCCAAAGGAGCTACCTCACCGCGCGCTCCACCGAATTCGACGCAATTGTTGTGGCTGGTGGAGGCATTCCAGCAGCCGATGCCATTCCGGGCCGCGATGCCAAGGCTGGTGAACCGGGTGTGACCCTTGATCCGCGCGTGGTTCTCATGGTTTCTGAAGCTTTCCGTCATGGCAAAGCCATTGGTGCCTGGGGTCCGGGTGCTGCTGTTCTGGACGCTGCCGGCATCCTTCAAGATGCCCCCGGGATCACCAGTGGTGAAGGTCCGGATACGGTGATTCCGGTGGTCCGGGAACTGCTTTCTGCACACCGGGCGTGGGAACGGTTCCCGGCGGCAGGGTCAGCTTCGTAGCATTTCCTTAGAACGCTATTAAGTTCGACGGCGGTGGGTTGCCCATGCGGGCCAGCCCGCCGCCGTCGTAATTTCCTGGGTGACGTTTGCCGGTGGAGTGACTGTTCTTCTGTGTCGTCCGGGGCATGGTGCTGGGCGGAGCAGATCCGTCGACGAGATCGTCATCCTCAGCGCGCCGGATGACCATGGTTCGAGCTGCGGTTTCTTCGCGGAGGGAACGAATGATCCGGGCCTGTGCCTCTTCCACTTGTGACGCCCGGACGGGGCCGGCGGCGACCATTTGAAAGGCCGGAATTCCCTATTTCGATCAGAGATTTTGATCAGAGATATTGTTGCGGACCGTTTCGAGGACCACGCCCGGAGCGCCTTTGAGGGCGATACCTAGGATCGCGGGACTGACGCCTCGCAGAAGCCGCTGAATGTCGCCCCGTTCGAGCCTGACGATGTTCTTGAATGTCAGCGTTTGAGCGCGTACGTCGCCTGCGAGTTCAGCGTCAAGCACTTCCACGCCTTCCAAAACCGTGCGCTCTGTCTTTGACCGGCAGGGAAAGAACAAAGAACCTGACTGTCCCAGACGCGACGGACTCCCCGCGTCCCTGGGGCGGTTCGTGATCATGATGTTGGAGTGGTTGGCCGACAGCAAATTCTACCTGTGGCCGATAGGGAGGGTTATTCGCCGTCGGCGACTGACTGGCGACGGTGACGTTCCCGCTGACCGTACGCGGCCCGAAGAATGTCGTCCTTTGACTCGAATCCCGAGCCCAACGCCCCACCGATAAGAGCCGCCGAAGTGGTCATCCACGCGACTTCGGCGAAGTCCCAAACGGTCACTGGGTGTTGCAGGGTTACCGCCAACAGGGTGTTATCGATGGTGAACGCCGCGGCCAGCAGCACAGCCACGAACAGTAGGAAGTAGCTGATCACGACGCCGATCACCAGGGACCACACCGTAGAGATGTTGTATAAGGAAGCCTTGTATCGTTCGAGGGAATCGTCGCGTTTGGCGCTTTCCCACAGATCGTGCTGGACGATAATCCAGAACACCATCGAACTGATGGAAAGTGCCATCAACAACGTCAGTCTCGTCGCCCCGAGCAGGTCTGCGAGCTGCCAGATAGTGTTCGTGACAAGGGCGAAAGCGCCGGTGGCAATGGCGGCGGCCATCGCGCTTCTCAGGCCGAAGACGAGCCGCCATGGACGGTTCGCCCGCAGCATGCCCGCCAGTAGTCGTCCCCGGCCGAGACGGGTTGCTGAGACGTAGCGGAACCCAATGGGCCCTTGGTCGGGAACGGTGGTCTCGATATGCCTAGATTTGTGCAACGAGAGTGGACCGAATTCCACCGCTTCATCCTCGGGATCGAAAGGACGGTGCATCGCCCAGCTGAGATCCGCGACGGCGGTGCGGACCCGGCGGTCGATGTTGACGGCACCGAGAGCGGGCACGGAGACAAGGGAGATCTGCTCGCCTAGCGCAACCTCCGCGACCACAGTCCGGCCATCCATCCGTATTGGAAGGTCGGTGAGGCAAACCATAACGTCCCATGCGCGGAGGTTCCTATGTTTCGCCAAGGAACCCAACATGGGCTCCAACCCGTTGCCGGCAGTAAAATCCTGGTACTCAATCACCACTGACCAGACGTGCCGCTCATCGGCGAGGTTGAGCAGATCGCGTACTTCGCGCCCGTTGCGATCGGCAAATTCGGCGGTGACCTCGGGTTCGGCGAGCACGCCTAGAGTACGGGCATTAGTAGGGTTCATATCGAAAGTATGTTCCGGCACGCGCTTGCCTCCTGTTGTTCAACGTTCATAACGAGTGAAGCCGGTTCCCGGGACGCATCCCCGCATGGTCAACCAGTGGCGCGCTCACTGCGGCCCCGGCCTGACTTAGGCACCGCTATGGAGGTGGAACAAGGCACCGTGCGGACGAAGGCGCCAAGCCCGCGTTGCTACGTGCAGATTCAGGCGGGTCTCGGGATGGGCAAGATCGAAGCCGGTGATCTGCCGGATGGAATTCAAACGATAGCGCAGAGTGCTTCGATGGATGGCCAGGCTTTCGGCCGTCTTGTCGTAGTTGCCGCCGTGGTCAAGGTATTGGGCCAAAGTTTGGACCAGGTCCGACCCTCGGCTCTCGTCCGAACGCTGAAGGTCACCCAGCCACTCGTCGAGATAACCGACCAGGTCCGGTTCGCTCCCAGCGGTGTCCAGGATCCGGTAGATCCCGAGTTCATCAAAGCGGGTGGCCCCATAGCAATCACTTGAAGTGGTTCGAATGTGCAGTGCGTGCAAGGCTTCCGAGAAGGAACGCGGAATTTGGTCGACATCCAGGCTGGGACCACCGATGCCCACGGAGCCGGTGGCACTTCGCAGGGTTTTGGCAAGGACGGAATACACTTCGGCACCCAACGGATCTCCACGTACCACCGCAACAGCCATGTCCGAACGCCCTGATACAAGTGCGGAGGAGCGGAGTTTCTGAAACGTCCGTCGCATAGCGTCTACCACCGTGTCATCAGTTCTTGGCGGCTCCCACACCGCCACCACGACGTGCTGCGGACCACTGATGTCATATCCCAGCGCCGCGGTACGGACGACCGCTGTTGCGGCGGCCATTCCGGATACGAGTTCGTCCACGAGGTCCCGCCCCAGCTTCAGCTCCAGCAAGGCAAGAGCGCGGCGGTGCGACAACTCTGCTTCCAAGAGCCGCGTTGCGTACTTCAACGCGAAGACATTGGCGGCCGTGACCGGGAGGTCGGTTTCCAACATGCAGACAGCTCCCAGCACCTCTCCGTGCGAGAGGGCGAGGGCGACGAGCCTTCGCTGTTCGCTGACTGGCAACCCCGAGGAAATCCAAAGTTGGGCCGTGCGTAATCTGGCCGCTGCGGGCAGCTTCGGGTACGGGGGAGTCGAGCCGATGCCAGCCTCCGCACTGACATTCCCGAAGGCATCCTCGATGTAGATGGGCCGGCCTGTCAGCCGTGAAAGGACCTTGGCCAGCAGCCCCTCCCTGGTTTCATTTGTCCCGAGGTCGCCGGTTGCGCCCTGGTCCAAAGCCTCCCGGATACTGTCGTGTTCTTCCAGCTCAAGGATTCGCGCCGACAGGGACCGGAGTCGCTGGTCCACGCCGTCACTGCGGTGTGGTTGACCGGGAGTGTCCTGGGGAAGTTCTGGGGTGCGAGCTGCTTCCACGACCCCTGCAACTGCCCGGAGCTGTGTCAGCTGGGGGATGTCCGGCGGGTTGTCGGCGGACAGGACCAGGCACCCATTCAGTTCGCCGCCGCTGGTTGTGAACAGCGCATAGAGCCAGCCAGGCCTGGCGCCCGGGAGCACCGAGCTCTTGCCGTTGAGGCGTCGGACGTCCTGATCCTGCGGTGATGCCGCGCGTGCCAGGACGGGGTTCAACTGGCCATTCACCGCAAGGTACCGGTCCTGGATCTCACAAAACGAAAATTCGGATACCGCCTGCGTGGCCGTGTTGAGGAATTCCTCTGCCGCACGTTGGTCGATCATGTGAATCCTCGCTTCGTCCAATGGAGGCTTGCTGGATACAAGACCGGGCAGAACTGTTGCTCTAAGTGATCACGACCCGGCCAGGCCGCATGCCTCCATCACGGGGAACAATGAATCGACTATCTTGGGGCATTCGGTACGCCTTCCTGCAGATGAGCCTCCACGCGTTACCCAACGCCGTATTTGGCCAACATGCCGTCTTTCATTCACTTCCCCATACGGCAGGCTTGAAATCGGCATCCTTGAACCCAACCTACGCCCGTAGCCCGCCGTTGTTAAGCTGTTGTGGTCTATGTGCGATCTGCGGTTAGTGGTTCAGCGTCCGACGACGGCCCGAACCGGAGGCTGCGCAGGTGCTCATGGATCATTGCGACGGCTGTCGAGCCTTCGCCGGCAGCAGCTGTTACGCGTTTCACCGATCCGTGTCGAACGTCCCCCACCGCGAACATCCCCGGGACGCTGGTTTCCAGAGGCAGTCTTCTGCGTCCCGGATGGCTGAACTCAGGAGGGAACTCCCCGAGGTCAGCTCCGGTAAGAATGAAGCCATGGTCATCCAGCGCGAGCGTACCCTGCAGCCATTCTGTGTGCGGCGTGGCCCCGATGAAAATGAAGAGGTAGCGGGAGTCGAAGATACGTTGTTCACCCGTAGCCCGCAGGTCGACGACGATCCGTTCAAGCGCGCCTGAACCACTGACGCCCACGATGGTGGCCCCCAACAGTACCGTTATGGCGGGTTGCTCTTCGATGCGTTCGGCGAGGTACCGCGACATATCCGCGCGGAGGTCCGCCCCGCGCACTACCAGTAGTACTGCTGCTCCGGTGCCGGCCAGGAAAAGCGCGGCCTGCCCGGCGGAGTTTCCCCCGCCGACGACGGTCACTGGCTGCGATCCGCAGAGCCTGGCTTCGTGGACAGTTGCCGCGTAGAAGACGCTGTTTCCTTCCAGCTCCTCCAGCCCAGGGATTGGTAGCCTGCGGTACCGGACCCCGGTCGCCAGTAGCGTTGCCCGCGAGAAGGCAGGGCCGCTGCCGTTAAAATCCGCGCGGAACCCGCCATCCCTCAACTCAATGGTGCGTGCCCAGCAAGCGACATTGATCTGGACCCCGAACTTGCGGGCCTGAAGGATCGCCCTTTCCGTGAGCTCTCCGCCGGAGATGCCGGCGGGGAAACCGAGAAAGTTTTCGATCCGCGGCGATGTACCGGCCTGCCCGCCCAGCCCGACGCCCTCTTTGAGGACAACGGACAATCCGTCGGACGCTGCGTAGACGGCGGCCGCCAGGCCGGCCGGACCAGCCCCGAGCACCATGAGATCGTAGATGGTCGAATGTTCTTTGACAGCTCGCAGGCCCGTGGCGAGTGCCAGGTCCGCATTTGAGGGGTTCCTGAGAATTTGCGAAGCATTCAGCACCACGGCGGGAAGGTCAGCTGCGAGGATATCGGCCCTGTCCACGATGGCCTGTGCCTGGGGGTCGTGCTCCAGATCAACCAGCCGGTGAGGCAAGCGATTGGATGCTGAAAACTCGAGGAGGCGAAGTGTGTCCCGGCTGAAGCGGGAGCCCACAATCCGGATCCCCGCGCCAGCGCCGATCAGCAGGATTCGGCGCTGAAGATACGCACGCAGGATGGTCTCGCCCACCGCGGCGTCAGTCAGAACGACACGGCGCAGATCATCCCCGCTGATTTGGAGCACCTTGGAACCTTCGGCTGACACGCTGCTGACAAAAGCCGGTTGCCCCTCGACCAGGCCCAATTCACCGAGGAACCGCCCCGGACCGTGGACTTCGAGGATTCGGGTGTCCGGCCCCAGCTCCGCGGGTTGTTCGCTGCGAACGTCAGGCAGCCCTTCCACGACCAGCACCGTGCCCTGCAGAATGACGAAGAAACATCCGCCGGTGTCGCCCTCGTGCGTGAGGACTTCTCCCGCGGTTGTTGCCCTGATTGTCCCTACGCGCTCCAGCAATTCGATCTCGGCTTTGCTCAGACGCGGATAGGCGCCGGAGACATCCGGTGTTTCGGCCGGCGAAGAGTCTGTAAAAGGCTGCATCAGCTGAGGGCGTCCGTCGATTTCTTAGACGAACGCCTCATGGGGATAGCACCAACGCCAGTTTTCGCCGGGCTCCAAGGAAAGAACGATTGGATGTAACTCGGTGGCGTGGGCCCGGGCATGGCGCATGGGTGAGGAATCACAGCAACCCACATGGCCGCAGGACAGACATAGTCGCAAGTGAACCCAGGGAGTACCCAGTATTAGACATTCCTCGCAGCCTTGCGGTGTGCGCACTGTGACCGGATGAATCTGCGCGAGGTGCGGGTCGGGAATCAGTGTACTCATTCGGGCTCCTATGTTGGTTCATCCATGGAGCCGACCCGGCCGTGACAGCGAACATTGATGTTATGTCAGCACGGACCAATGATGTGGCTACCATCCGGCCCGGCGAGCGGGGTGCACCTGATATAGCCCAGTACTAGACCCGGCTCAGCTGCCTGTCAAGTGGTTCACGCGCTCGCGGCCCTCACGTGCTCCGGCTATGAGGTGGACGCTCCTCAACGATTACAGCGCCCTCGACTTCACGCCCGTGGACTCTCCGCATGACAGGTTGATCGCTGGAGTATTTCTGACCTCACAGGGCCATGCGGCGCTCCCGTCCAGGGGGCAGACTCAACCTCATAAGACTGCATGAGAAAGTCATGGACACCCTTGAGTTTTTAGCTCAGCGGCACCGGCGTTCGTCTTGCGGTGCAACCTCGGGCGGACGTCGCCGCAGGGCCGGTCGCGTTCTCCAGGACCGGAGTCAGTCATGGGCAAGGCAGTAGGAATTGATCTCGGAACAACCAACTCGGTGATTGCTGTCTGGGAAGGTGGGGAGGCACGCGTCATTCCCAACGCGGAAGGGGCGCGGACAACCCCGTCAGTTGTGGCTTACACCGACAGCGGGGAACGGCTTGTGGGGCAACTGGCCCGCCGGCAGGCGATCCTCAACCCCAAGGCAACCATCACGTCGGCCAAGCGATTTATCGGCCGTCACAATGATGAGATCACTGATGAGGCCAAGGCAGTGAGTTTCGACGTCGTGGCGGACGACAACGGTGTGGCGCGTTTTCAGGTGCAGGGTAAGAAGGTGGCACCGGAGGAAGTGAGTGCGCTGGTTCTGCGTAAGCTGGTGGACGACGCCGCGAAGCAACTGGGCGAGAAGATAACGGAAGCAGTTATTACCGTTCCTGCGTACTTCAACGATGCACAGCGCACCGCCACCAAGGACGCTGGCAGAATCGCGGGGTTGGAAGTCCTGCGGATTATTAATGAACCTACCGCGGCCGCCCTGGCCTATGGCATCGACAAACGTCAGCATGAGACGGTTCTGGTTTTCGACCTGGGCGGAGGAACCTTTGACGTTAGCCTGCTGGACGTCGGCGACGGCGTTGTGGAGGTCCGTTCGACGGCGGGCGACACGCACCTTGGCGGGGACGATTTCGACCGTCGCCTTGTTGACTACTTGGCTGATGACTTCCAGAAGCAGGAGGGCATTGACCTGCGTGCGGATGCGCAGGCCTTGCAACGCCTGTTCGAAGCGGCCGAGAAAGCGAAGGTCGAGCTGAGTTCTGTGACCCAGACGCAGGTCAGCCTCCCCTTCGTCACTGCGGACGCGGCGGGGCCCAAGCATCTGACCACCACTGTTCGGCGTTCTGTTTTTGAAGACATTACCCATGACCTGGTGGAACGGACCATGGATCCGGTCAAACAGGCGATGACGGATGCCAAGGTTACCGCCAACGACATCGATGAAGTGATTTTGGTGGGCGGCTCCACCCGTATTCCAGCGGTACAAAATGTGGTCCGGCGCCTGACCGGTGGAAAAGATCCGAACATGAGCGTCAATCCGGACGAAGTCGTGGCCATCGGTGCGGCGATCCAGGCCGGAGTTCTTAAGGGCGAAGTCTCGGATGTCTTGCTGTTGGATGTTGTGCCGCTGTCCCTGGGAGTCGAGACCCGCGGCGGTGTCATGACAAAGATCATCGAGCGCAACACGACCATCCCCGCACGGCGAAGCGAAGTGTTCTCCACCGCCGAAGACAACCAGCCCGCTGTGGACGTCGTGGTCCTGCAGGGGGAGCGGGAACTGGCTGCGGATAATCGGGTTTTGGGTCGATTCCAGCTAACCGATATCCGGCCGGCGCCTCGCGGCGAACCGCAGGTTGAGGTCACGTTCGACGTCGACGCAAACGGCATTCTCAACGTCACAGCCCGCGATAAAGACACCGGCAAGGAACAAGGGATCACGATCAGTGAAGGTTCCAACCTCGACGCCAAGGAAGTCGAACGAATGATTGCCGAGGCCGAGTCCCACAGGAGCGAGGATGTGCAGAATCGGGAGCGCATTGACACCCTGAATGAACTCGACGCGGTGGCGTATCGGGTTGAGCGGGCCGTCAATGAACTTGGTGATGCTGTCCCGGTGCACGACAAGGCCCGGGCTGAACTACTGGTTGGTCAGGCGCGGGAGGCCGTCAGCAACCAGGCGGACGTTGGCGCGGCGAGGGAACTGATTTCCGAGCTCCAGCAGCTGCAGTCGGCCTTGAGTGCCTCGGCAGCGTCAGCGGCCAGTGCAGGGCCGGGCGCGGGACCCGTGTCTCAGCCCGGGACTTCTGACAGTGTGGATGACGATGACATTGTCGATGCAGAATTCGATCGTGGCTAGGTACGGCCATGAGCGACCACGCAGGGCCGGCTGGGCACGCCGATCCAGGAATTGATGGAACAGAGGCCGCCGCGGCCGGCGAAACGGAAACCATGCCTGGGGTGTCGGCGGAAGCGCTGGCCAAAATGGAGGATCTTTGGCGCCGCGCGCTGGCTGACGCGGACAATATTCGAAAACGCGCTGCCCGGGAAGCCTCACAGCTAAGGTCACAGGAGCGCTCGGCGGTCTCACTGCTGTGGCTGCCTGTCTTGGACAATCTGGAACTCGCCCTGGCTCATGCCCCCTCTGCCGGGGACCCCCTTGTCGATGGCCTGGCCGCTATCCGTTCTCAGGCCATCGATATCCTGGCCCGCCTCGGGTACCCGCGGATCGACGGCGTGAACGTCCCCTTTGACCCTCGGATTCACGAGGTGGTGAGCGTATCGGAGACGGACGAGGTTCCTCCCGGGACAGTGATCACCGTCCTTCGCCCGGGCTACGGCGGGACGGATACCGTCCTCAGGCCAGCCGCCGTCGTCGTGAGCCGGGCGGTGAACGCTGACCGTGGCTAAGGATCACTACTCAGTGCTGGGCGTCTCTCGCGCGGCGAAGCCGGAGGCAATCCAGCGGGCTTACCGCAAACTGGCAAGAAAGTACCATCCGGACGTCAACCGGGAGCCGGATGCCGCGGACAAGTTCAAGGAGATCGGCGAGGCCTACGATACTTTGTCGGATCCCGAAACCAGGGCGCGCTATGACCGGTTCGGCGCGGACTACCGGCAGTATGCCGGTCGCGGTGCTGATTCGGAGGGCGGCGGCACGGGGCGGGGTTCCGGTGGTCCGCGCCCGGGCCCACGCCCGGGACGCGGCCCGTACGGCGGCGCCCATGTCGACATGGGAGGGGACGTCGATTGGGAGGACCTGCTTAGTGGCTGGTTCCGTCAGCAGGGGGCGGGTCCGGCGCCGGGCTCAGACCACGAGGCCGGGCTTCGGTTGACGCTCGAAGAAGCAATCCACGGCGGACGGCGCACGGTTCGCCTGGCCGCGCCAGGTGGCGAGACGCGGAATTACGACGTCGACGTGCCGCCCGGCGTGGTGGACGGCCAGCGCATCCGACTCGCGGGGGAGGGCGCCGGTGGCCGCGAAGGGGGCCGGCCGGGGGATCTCTTCCTGACCGTAAGCATTCAGCCGGACGCGAGATACCGCCTCAAAGGCCGGGACATCCATTTCGACCTTCCCGTTACGCCGTCGGAAGCGGCGCTCGGGGCCAGGATCAGGGTCAACGCGCCTGGCGGGCCTGTGACCATCACCGTACCCGAAGGGTCTTCCAGCGGACGCAGACTTCGGCTTCGCGGGCAGGGTTTGCCCGATCCGAAAGGCCAGCCGGGGAATCTCTACGCCGAAATCCGGGTCATGGTGCCCCCGCGGTTGAGTAGTGAGGTGCGCAAGCTCTATGAGCAGCTTGCAGCCGTGTCCGATTTCCACCCGAGGGAGGGGCTGCTATGAGCCGGGAATATCCACTCGCCTATCCGTGGCGCCTGAGCCTCGAAGGGGTGGCCCGCAGCAGCGGTGTCCACTCCGACGTCGTCATGAGGTTCGTGGAGCTGGATCTGGTTCGACCTCTGGGAGGCGACGGCCCGGGCGGCCCCTGGTTCAGTCCGGGGGCTCCGGAAATGATCGCGCGCGTCCTGCGGCTGCATTCAGAGCTGTCGCTCAACTATGCGGCAATCCCGCTGGTACTGGATTTGCTGGCGAGGGTAGAGACGTTGGAACGACGTTTGGTTGAAATCCCGTATGTGGAAAGGACTGCTGAGCCATGAACATGGAGAGCTTTACCCGGAAGTCGCAGGAGGCCTTGGCAGGGGCACAGCGGATCGCCCAGCAACACGGGCATACCGAGACCGACGGGGAGCACCTGCTTGCGGCCCTGCTGGAACAGGAGGGGGGACTGGTCCCGCGACTTCTGGCAGGCATGCAGGTTGAGGTTGAGGAGCTGAACAGGGCGGTTGAGGCCGAGCTGCAAAAGAAGCCGAAAGTCACAGGGCCTGGCGCAGCACCCGGCCAGGTATACGTCAGCCGCAGGCTTGGCACACTCCTTGATGCTGCTGAACGTGAAGCCAAACGGCTCAAGGACGAATACGTCTCGGTGGAACACCTGCTGGTCGCGCTCGCGGAGGAAGGCCGGGCCACGGCGGCCGGCAGGGTGCTGGCGGACCACGGCATCACCCGCGAGGCATTCTTGTCCGTCCTGACCCAGGTCAGGGGAAACCAGCGCGTTACCTCGGCCACGCCGGAACAAACCTACGAAGCGCTGGAGAAATACGGCCGCGATCTGGTGACGGACGCGCGTACCGGAAAGCTGGATCCCGTCATCGGCCGCGACGCGGAAATCCGGCGGGTGGTCCAGATACTTTCACGCAAGACCAAAAATAACCCGGTGCTTATTGGCGAGCCTGGAGTCGGCAAAACCGCCATTGTGGAAGGACTGGCCCAGCGGATCGTCCGGCAGGATGTGCCGGAAGGCCTGAAGAACAAGACCATCTTCTCGCTGGACCTGAGCGCCCTCGTGGCCGGTGCCAAGTACCGTGGCGAATTCGAGGAGCGGTTGAAGGCGGTGCTCGCCGAGGTGCTTGCGGCAGAAGGAAGGATCCTGCTTTTCGTGGACGAACTGCACACCGTCGTCGGGGCAGGCGCCTCCGAGGGATCGATGGACGCCGGCAACATGCTCAAGCCCATGCTGGCACGCGGGGAGCTGCACATGATCGGCGCCACCACGCTCGACGAGTACCGCAAACACATCGAGTCTGACGCCGCATTGGAGCGCCGCTTCCAGCCGGTCACCGTTGAGGAGCCTGACGTCGAGGACGCCATTTCCATCCTTCGAGGTCTGCGGGAGCGGCTCGAGGTATTCCACGGAGTACGGATCCAGGATAGTGCCCTGGTGGCTGCGGCCACCCTTTCGCACCGGTACATCACCGACCGCTTTCTTCCAGACAAGGCCATTGACCTCGTGGATGAAGCGTGCGCCAGGCTCAGGACGGAAATTGATTCGATGCCGGCCGAGCTGGATGAGCTGACCCGGAAGGTCACGAGGCTCGAAATCGAAGAAGCGGCACTTGCCAAGGAAACCGATCCGGCCAGTAAGACGCGGCTCACGGAACTGAGGCGTGAATTGGCGGACCTGCGCGGCGAAGCAGACGCCAAGAGGGCCCAATGGGAAGCCGAGCGCCAAGCGATTCACAAACTGCAGGGAATTCGTACTGACCTTGAGCGGGCGCGTCTGGAGGCTGAGGAAGCCGAGCGCAACTACGACCTCAACCTGGCGGCAGAGCTACGCTACGGCCGGCTTGCCGACCTCGAACGGCGGCTGGCCGCCGAAGAAGAACGACTGACTGCGAAACAGGGCGAGAAGCGCTTGCTCCGCGAGGTGGTGACCGAGGATGAGATCGCTGACATCGTGGCGGCCTGGACCGGAATTCCGGTGGCCCGGCTGAAGCAGGGCGAACGCGAAAAGGTCCTGCACCTGGATGAAATCCTGCGTGCCCGTGTCGTCGGACAAGAAGAAGCAATCAACGCGGTGTCGGATGCCATCATCCGGGCCCGCTCCGGCATTCGGGATCCCCGCCGACCCATCGGCTCCTTCATCTTTCTGGGCCCCACGGGCGTCGGAAAGACCGAGCTTGCCAAGGCATTGGCTGCCTCGCTATTCGACAGCGAGAGCGCAATGATCCGGCTGGACATGAGCGAATATCAGGAGCGCCACACCGTGAGCCGTCTGCTGGGGGCGCCGCCTGGCTACATTGGCTATGACGAAGGAGGGCAACTCACGGAAGCGGTGCGCCGGAAGCCCTATTCGGTGGTGCTGTTCGACGAGGTGGAAAAGGCCCATCCGGACATCTTCAACACGCTGCTGCAGGTCCTCGACGACGGACGGATTACGGACTCACAGGGCCGGACTGTCGATTTCCGCAACACTGTCATCATCATGACCTCCAATATCGGTTCCCAGTATCTTTTGGAAGGCTCGGCCGAAGGCGGGACTATCACCGAGGAGGCGCGCAGCATGGTGATGGGTGAACTCAGGGCACATTTCCGACCCGAGTTCCTTAACCGCGTCGACGATACAGTCTTGTTCGCACCCTTGGGACTGGCACAAATCGAACGAATCGTTGATTTGCTGTTCCAGCAGCTGCGGCAGCGCCTGGCCGAGCAGCAAATCGAGCTTCACCTGGCCGAAGAGGCACGCCTTCTTATTGCTGAGCGGGGCTTCGATCCGGTCTACGGAGCCCGGCCGCTGCGCCGCTACATTTCCCATGTCGTCGAAACACAGGTGGGTCGGGCCCTGTTGCGAGGCAGCATCGCCGAGGGCGGAGTGGTCAGTGTGACCGTGTCCGGAGGCGAACTCGTGGTTGAATACAGCACTACGGAGCTCACGGAGGCCTCAATCACATGAACAAAGCCATCATCAAATGTCCTCACTGCGGCAAGTCGAACCGCGTTCCGGCCGCCGCCGACGGCCGGCCGCGCTGCGGGAGCTGCCACAAGGACCTGCCTTGGGTGGTTGAAGCGGGCGACGACGACTTCAGCGCGATCGCCGAACGGTCCAGCGTTCCGGTGTTGGTGGACTTTTGGGCTGTGTGGTGCGGACCCTGCCGGATGGTGAGCCCCGTGCTCGACCAACTGGCACACGAACGCGCCGGTCGCATCAAACTCGTGAAGGTCGATGTGGATCACTCGCCGCAGCTCTCTGCCAGGTTCGCCATCCAGGCGGTGCCGACGTTGATGGTCATCGTTGACGGCAAAATCGTGGCGAGGCAGGCCGGCGCGGCTCCCGCGCCGGTGTTGAGGTCCTGGTTGGAGGAGGCACTCTCGAAGTAGTCCGGGAACAGTGGACGACGGCGGCAGGGGCGGCGCCCCGCCGTCGTGCCTTTACGGCTGCGCGCGTCAGGTTCACGCCGCGAATCCGGGGGATACAGGGCGCGACCCTACGCTGAAGAAAGAGTGTTGACAGAGTTCAAGTAACGCGGGTAACCTGAGTCACATGTCCGGAAAGTAACGCGCGTTACCAACGCTGCTTTCCACCCCGGGCCGGCCGAACAACAACGTTTGGCGCAGACCTGGATCAGCGAAGAACACCGGAGCATTCGATGGCGAAAAGCACCAACCCAGACACCCCCGTGGCTGTGAAGCAGCGGGGAGTCACCATGAAAGACGTAGCCAAGCACGCCGGCGTTTCCCGGACAGCTGTTTCGTTCGTGCTCAGCAACCGGGAGAACGCAAGCATCTCCGAAGAAACCCGCGCCAGGATCAACGACGCCGTGCAGGAATTGGGCTACCGCCCGAACGCCGGCGCCCGTGCGCTGGCATCCCGCCGTAGTGACTGGTACGGGATCGTGACGGAGATCGTCACGGCTCCGTTCGCCGTCGACATCATCAAAGGAGCCCAGGACCAAGCCTGGCTTGACCGCCGGTTCCTGCTCATCGCGCCCTCCGACCAGGCCGATGCCGTGGGACCCAACGAGGGCCTGGAAGATGCTGCCACGGAGAAGCTGTTGGAACAACGGGTGGAAGGACTCCTCTACGCAGCCACCTTTCACCGGGGCGTTCACGTCCCCGAAAGTGCCAACGAAGTCCCCACAGTCCTGATCAACTGCTTCGACGCGGACGGGAAGCTGCCCTCGATCGTCCCGGATGAGCGGGCGGGGGGGCGGGTGGCCGTCGAACGCTTGCTCCAAGCCGGCCATACCCGGATCGGTGTCATCAACCTGGACCCGGCCATTCCTGCGGCAGTAGGGCGTTTGGAGGGTGCCCGCGAAGCACTCGCCGTCGCCGGACTGGAGCTGGACCCCGAACTGGTGGTGTCCGGGTATGCAACGGCCGACGGCGGTTACGACGCCGCGTGCCACATCCTGGACCGCTACCCGCCACAAGAGAGACCGACGGCGCTGTTCTGCCTCAATGACCGCATGGCGATGGGCGCTTATGACGCCATTAAGGAACGGGGCCTGACCATCCCCGGGGACATCGCCGTGATCGGCTTCGACAACCAGGAACTCATTGCGGCCTACCTGCGGCCCAAATTGACCACGGTTGCGTTGCCGTTCGAAAAAATGGGCGCCCTGGGCGTCCAAACGCTTGCCGCTCTTACAGCAGGACAGCCGATCCTTGCCGACCAGCAATTGGTCGACTGTCCGCTGCTAGAACGCTCTTCGGTCTGACCGCGAAATCAATGCCGAAGAGCAACCCTTACCCACCCCTTCACCTTGGACGATGAAGATAGGAAAGAGATAACCATCATGACACAACCCCGATACTTCCGGGCTGCCCGGATCACGGCGGCGAGCCTTGCAGTGGGCGCGATGCTGCTCACCGGCTGCACGGCAAACGTCTCTAAAACAGGCACCTCCGACGCCGGAGCGAACGCCGGCGCGTTCCTCACCATCCCGCGGGAGGACATGGGCACATTCGTGCAGAATTTCAACCCGTTCGCTCCCACGGTGAACCCGATGGTCCAGCAGTCCATCTATGAATCCCTCCTCATTTTCAACCCGGCCAAGGGGGACACGGTGCCGTGGCTGGCCACGGAGTGGAAAGCAGCCGAGGACGGCAAATCGGTCACCTTCACGCTCCGTGACGGTGTGAAATGGTCCGACGGGCAGCCCTTCGTGGCTGATGACGTTGCCTACACCTTCGAACTCCAGAAGAAGATCAAGGGCGGCTTTGAGTACCTGGACACCGTCACCGCCGAGGGCAACAAGGTCACTTTCAACTTCAACAAGCCATGGTCGCCGGCCCTCTACGACGTCGGCCAACTCAGCATCCTGCCCAAGCACATCTGGTCCGCTTTGCCGGACCCGGAGAAGGATGCGAATGCCAAGCCGGTAGGTACCGGGCCGTACACCGAGGTTGATACTTTCCAGGCCCAGTCCTTCGTGCTGAAGAAGAACCCCAATTACTGGCAGCCTGAAAAGCAGAAGATCGCCGGCATCAAGATGCTCGCTTTCGCAGGAAACGACGGCGCCAACCTCGCCGCAGCGAACGGGGACGTGGACTGGGCTCCGCAGTACATTCCCAACATCGAAAAGACCTTTGTTTCAAAGGACAAGGAACACCGCCAATACTGGTTCCCTGCCACCGGTGCCATGATCAACTGGCAGCTCAACACCACCAAGGCGCCGTTTAACGATGTCGACGTCCGCAAAGCACTGAGCATGGCCGTGGACCGTGACCAGGTCACCAAGATCGGCATGAGCGGTTACGCCAAGCCGGCTGACTGCACCGGGCTCTCCGGTAATTATGAGACCTGGAAGAACGCCCAGGTGAAGGACAACTGCACGTGGACCAACCACGATGTGCAGAAGGCCAACGAGCTTCTGGACAAGGCGGGATACCCCAAGGGAGCAGACGGCAAGCGCACCCTCAAAGACGGCAAGCCTTTCGAATTCAAGATCTCCGTAGGTGCTACATCCTCTGACTGGCTTTCCGTGGCCAACGTTATCTCGCAGAACCTGGCCGAGGTGGGCGTCACGGCCAAGGTCGAGTCCCCGGACTGGGCCGCTGTGGTCGCGGGCTATGAGACCGGCGACTTCGATTCCGGCATCGTTTGGAGCGCCAACGATCCCAGCCCGTACAAGTACTTCAACACCTCCATGGGCACCGCAACGGTCAAACCGGTAGGCACGAAGACGTTCGATAACTACCACCGCTTCGGCGACACGAAGGCCGATGCCCTGTTGGCCGACTTCGTTGCGGAGACGGATGAATCCAAGCAAAGGGACATCGCCAACAAGCTGCAGGAAGAGTACAACGACGCAGCACCGCTGGTGCCGCTGTTCTCAGGCCCTGAATGGGGTGCCTTCGATGACACCCGCTTCACCGGCTGGCCCACCGAGGGTAACCCGTACGCCACGCTGTCCGTCCGATCACCTACGACGGTGCTGGTCCTGACCACCCTGGAACCGCGGAAGTAAATCCCCGCAACTCTTCTCACTGCACGCCCGGCGGTTGCCCGCTGCCACGACGCCGCCACCTTGCCGCTGAACCGGCCACTGCCGCCGGGCGTGCCCTCTTCACTTTCCGCAATCCCCGCAATTCCCGAATGGAGGGAAACCGTGCGCTTCATCCTGCGCCGCCTTGGTTTCTACCTGATCGCCTTCTGGGCATCTATCACCCTGAATTTCCTGCTCCCGCGCTTCATGCCGGGAGACCCCGTATCCCGCATGTTTGCCCGCTCCCAGGACCGAATGCAACCGGAGCAGATCGAGGCCCTGCGCAAGCTGCTGGGCGTTGACGACCGGCCCATCTGGGAGCAATACATCGACTACCTGCACAACATCTTCACCGGCCAGATGGGGGTCTCCATCTCCCGATTCCCCACGCCGGTCACCGAAGTCATTTCGTCCCAGATCGGCTGGACGCTGTTACTGGGCGGAACCGCGCTGGTGATTGCCGCCGTCGTGGGTAACCTGCTGGGCGTCCTGGCCGCATGGCGGCGCGGCGGAGCGATCGACTCTGCGCTCCCGCCGGTGCTGGTTTTCATCGGCTCGTTCCCGTACTTCTGGCTCGCGATGGGTGCGCTGTACCTGTTCGGGGTGGTGCTGGGTTGGTTCCCGATCCGGCATGCGTTCACCGATGGTTTGGAGCCCGCGTTCACTTGGGAGTTCATCGGCGACGTCGGCGCTCACCTGGTGTTGCCGGCGCTGACGATCGTGCTGGTTTCCATCGGCGGCTGGATGCTGGGAATGCGCAACACCATGATCGCCACGAATTCCGAGGACTACATCACCATGGCCGAAGCCAAGGGACTCCGCCCGGGCCGCATCATGCTTCGCTACGCAGCACGCAACGCCATGCTGCCCTCGGTGACGAGCTTCGGGATGGGACTGGGATTCGTGGTGGGCGGTGCGCTGCTCACTGAAGTGGTTTTCGCCTATCCGGGCGTCGGCTACCAACTGCTGAACGCCGTCCAGGGCCTCGACTATCCACTGATGCAGGGCTTGTTCCTGACCATCACCGCCGCCGTGCTGCTAGCCAACTTCCTGGTGGACATCCTCTACGTCCGCCTCGACCCGCGCGTGCGCAGCAACTAGAGGACTGATCATGACAACCGCACTTCTGAAGCAGCCCACTCAAGCTCCGGCTGCCCGCAAACCCAACCGCAGCTTCGTCCACGGACTTCTCACGAACAAGAAAGCCTTGCTGGGCATGACCGTGATGATCGTGTTCATTGCGTTGGCACTCCTGGCGCCGGTGTTGTTCCCCGGCGATCCGTCACGTATCACCGCGATGGCGTCCCTGGAACCGGATGCAGAGCACTGGCTGGGGACTACCGCCAAGGGACAGGACGTGCTGGCGCTGACCGTCCACGGCTCACGGAGTTCCCTGTTCGTGGGACTGACGGTGGGTCTGGCGTCCACTTTCATCGGCATTCTCGTGGGTCTGGCCTCGGCGTACTTCGGCAAGTTCATTGACGAAGCCCTGTCCCTGGTCACCAACGTCTTCCTGCTTCTGCCCGGACTGCCCCTGCTGGTCATCCTGGCGGCGTTCCTTCCGCCGGGCCTGGGGACTGTGATCCTGGTTCTTGTGGTCACGGGATGGGCCGGTTCGGCCCGCGTCCTGCGCTCCCAGGCACTGTCAATCCGGTCCAAGGACTTCGTCGCTGCGGCCGTCGTGTCCGGCGAACGGGCAGGACGGATCATGTTCCGCGAGATCCTGCCCAACATGGCCTCGATCGTCATGGGCACGCTGCTGGCCTGCGTCATCTACGGCATCGGAGCCCAAGCGGGCCTGGAGTTCCTGGGTCTTGGTGACGTCAGCACGGTCTCGTGGGGCAACAACCTCTTCTGGGCCGGTAACGAAGGTGCCCTGCTCACCGGAAGCTGGTGGGTCTTCGTACCCTCCGGTGTGTGCATCGCACTGGTCGCGTTCGCCCTTGCCCTGATCAACTACGCCGTGGACGAAGTCACCAATCCGCGGCTGCGAAAGATCAAGACGCCCAAAACAACACCCACGAAAGCCGAAACGAGCACCGCCAAATGACCATCTCCCAAGTCTCCTTCGGCTCCCACGAACCCGTCCTCGACGTCAAGAACCTCACCGTCAAGTACATCGGAGATACCCGCTCCACCACCGCCGTCGACCGCGTTTCCTTCAGCATCGGCACCGGCGAGGTGTTCGGTCTGGCGGGGGAGTCCGGCTGCGGCAAGTCCACCATTGCCAACTCGATCATGAGGCTCCTGAAGGACCCCGCAAAGATCGCCGGCGGCAGCATTTCCTTCGGCGGCAAGGACGTCCTGGCCATGAGCGCCGAGGAGCTGCGGCGCTTCCGGTGGCAGGACGTGGCGATGGTGTTCCAGTCGGCCATGAATTCGCTCAATCCGGTGATGACCATCGGCGACCAGATCGTGGACATCTTCACCACCCACGCCGGTTACTCCCGGAAGGAATCGTTGCGACGTGCCGGTGAACTGCTGGAGCTTGTCAGGATCGATCCCGCCCGGCTGAAGTCCTACCCGCACCAGCTCTCCGGCGGAATGCGTCAGCGTGCCGTCATTGCCATGGCCGTGGCGCTCAAGCCGTCACTGCTGATCCTCGACGAGCCCACCACAGCACTGGACGTGGTGGTGCAACAGGAAATCATGGCCCAAATCAAGGAACTGCAACGCGAGCTTGGCTTCTCCGTCCTTTTCATCACGCACGATATGTCCCTCATGGTGGAACTCTCGCACCGCATGGCCGTCATGTACGGCGGCCGGATCGTGGAAACCGCGAAAGCCCAGGACGTATATGCCGATCCCCGTCACCCCTACACCCAGGCACTGATGGGCGCGTTTCCGCCCCTTACCGGTCCCCGCGTTCCGTTGACGGGACTGCCCGACGGCGTGAAGTTCCGGGACATCCCGGACCTCACCGAGGCAGCACCCGGCCATTTTGTGGCCCCGTTTGGTGCCGACGCTTCGGTGATTGATTCGACTGACTTCGAAGGAGCTGCACGATGAGCCACTCCCTGATGACCCCCTCGGCCGCGTCCAAAACCAGTACCCCGGCCCTTGAAATCCGTGGACTGGGAAAGTCGTTCCCGATTGGCGGCTTGTTCTCCCGGGACTCCGTCCGCGCCCTGCACGACATCGATCTGACCATCGGCAAGGGCGAAATCGTAGCCCTCGTGGGAGAGTCCGGTTCCGGCAAGAGCACCCTGGCCCGCTGTGTGGCGCGGCTCGAGAAGCCGAGTTCGGGGGAGATCCTCATTGACGGCGTCGATGTCCTCAAACGGGATCGTTTCCAAGCGTCCCGGGCCTTCCGGTCCCAATTGCAGATGGTGTTTCAAGACCCCTTCGGCTCCTTGAACCCGGCCCACAGGATCGAGCATTTCCTGCGGCGTTCCCTGGCGATCCACGGCAAGGGCGGTTCCGAGGAGCAGACCCGGCACCGCCTGGAAGAACTTATGACCACCGTCGGCCTGGAAGCTGACATGCTGAACTCGTACCCGCACGAGCTCTCGGGAGGTCAGCGCCAACGCGTTGCGATCGCCCGGGCCCTGGCCGTTGAACCGCAGGTCATCCTGGCCGACGAGCCGACGTCCATGCTGGACGTCTCCGTCCGGATCGGCGTGCTGAACCTGATGCGCAAGCTCCGCGACGAGCAAGGCATCTCCATGCTGTACATCACCCACGACCTCGCCTCCGCCCGCTACCTGGCGGACCGGACGGCGGTCATGTTCGCCGGAGAGCTCGTTGAAGAGGGCGAGTCCCTGGATCTGTTGGCCAACCCTGCGCACCCCTACACCCAACTGCTGGTCTCGGCCGTGCCGGATCCGGCACGGGCGGGCTCGTACGATCCCGTCCGCCGGGCCGAACTGAGGCAGGCGGTCATGGCCTCGACGCACTGCATGTTCGACGGCGACCCGGACCAGGCCTGCTCGGCCGAGGAACCCGTCCGCCATCGGGTGGGGGACCCCGAAAACCGTCACTGGGTGCGCTGCCACCTGTACCGTCCATGGGCCGCTGCCGGCGGCCACGCCCTGGCGAGTGAACCAATCCAACCCGGCCACCCGGCGTCGACCGCTCAAGATGAGGCTTCCGCATGACTGAAGTGACCCATCCGCTCGCCACGGTTCCGCAGGATGAATTAGTGGCCCGTGCCGAAGCAGATCCACTAAGGCCGCGTTTCCACTTCGTCTCGCCGGCCGGTTGGCTCAACGATCCCAACGGTGTCAGCCAATGGAACGGCACTTACCATCTCTTCTATCAGTACAACCCGGAGGGTGCCTTCCACCACCGCATCCAGTGGGGCCACGCCACCAGCACCGATCTGGTCTCCTGGAGTGACCAACCCGTAGCTTTGGAGCCGTCCGCGGGACCGGACGCCGAGGGCTGCTGGTCAGGGGTGTTGGTGAACGACGGCGGCACGCCCACCTTGGTGTACTCCGGGCGGTACGCCGGCAAGGAGTTGCCCTGCGTCGCCGCAGGAACTCCGGACCTGCAGGACTGGACCAAGGACCCCGGAAACCCGGTCATTGGCGCACCGCCGGCCGGTGTGGACATCACGGCCTTCCGCGATCATTGCGTGTGGCGGGAGGGAAGCGTTTGGCGGCAGCTGGTTGGTTCGGGGATCCGGGACGTCGGCGGCACGGCGTTTCTTTACGAGTCCTCGGACCTGCGCACCTGGGATTATCTCGGGCCACTGTTCATCGGGGATGCCTCCCAAGGTGATCCTGAAGGCCCTGACTGGACAGGGACCATGTGGGAATGTGTTGATCTTTTCCGTGCAGGACAAGGATCGTTGGGATCTCCACATGCCGGTGACTCGACGGATGTGTTGGTCTTTTCCGCGTGGAACGACGGCGAAACCCGCCACCCGCTGTACTGGACGGGTCGTTACGCCGGCGACACCTTCGAACCCGAGTCGCTGCACCGGCTGGATTTCGGCGGCCGCTTCTTCTACGCACCCCAGTCTTTCCAGGATGAATCCGGCCGGCGGGTCATGTTCGGCTGGATGCAGGAAGGGCGAAGCGACGCAGCCATGGTGGAAGCCGGGTGGTCGGGGGTCATGAGCCTGCCGCGGGTCGCCACGTTGGGCAACGACGGAACCCTGGAGTTCGCGCCAGTGCCCGAAATCGGGAAGCTGCGCAGGAACCACTCCCATGTGCCTGCCCAGGTACTGGTGGCCGGAACGGCCATGGATACCGGTGTTTCCGGTAACCAACTCGACCTTGAGGTGGAGTTGCAGCTCTCCGCAGGTGCGGAGCTGCGACTCGGACTGCTTGGATCCGTGGACGGCGCTGAAGAGACGGTGGTCATTCTGGGCCGCTCGGCCGACGGAGGCGCCACCGGCATGCTGCATCTGGACCGCACGCGCAGCAGCCTGGACCCGGCCGTTGATGTGGAGGAGAAGTCCGGCCCCCTTCCCATGACGGACGGCTGGGTTCGCCTACGCATTCTGGTGGACCGGTCCGCCGTCGAAATCTTCGCCAACGGCAAGCCGCTGACTGCCCGCGTCTACCCGACCCAAGGCGGCGGGCGCGTAACACTGGCCGCCACCGAAGGTACGGTGCGGCTCCTCTCCTTTGATGCTTGGACCATGGCCGGGGTGTTCGAAGAAACCCGCAGCCTCCTGCCGGAACGGAAGTGAAACCCATGAAGAATTCATCATCATTCTCCCGCCGCGGACTACTGACAGGCGCCGGTGCGGTTGCTTTGGGCGGATCCCTGGCTCTGTCCGGCCCCGCGTCGGCGGCAGGCAGCCCCTCGAAAGGACCAACCCGGATGCGCCCCGACTATCACTTCAGCGTCAGCGACAACTGGAAGAACGATCCCCAACGACCCATCTACCTGGACGGGGAGTACCACTACTACTACCTGTACAACGCCGACTACATCACCGGCGGGGGCGGCACGTCCTGGCGCCGGGCCACTACAACCGATCACGTAGCGTTCCGGGACCGGGGTGTCGCGATCCCGAAGTTCAGCAACGGCAACGGTGACTGTTGGTCCGGATGCCTGGTGGTGGATGAGCGAAATACTGCGGGATACGGTGCGGGGGCGGTCATAGCACTCGTCACCCAGGCGCCGGAAGGGCGCCAGGCGCAGTACCTTTGGTACTCGACTGACAGGGGGCGTTCGTTCAAGCCCGGTAGCGCGGCTCCGGTGCTGCCCAACCCCGGCGTGCACGATTTCCGTGATCCCAAGGTGATCCGGGACGCGGACCGTGGGCGGTGGTTCATGGCCAACGCCGAGGGGCAGAAGCTCGGCTTCTACGCCTCCCCGGACCTGCGGTCCTGGAAGCGTGTTGGGGAGTTTGTCCGCACTGACCTTGGGCTTCTTGAGTGCCCTGACCTCTTTCGGATGACAGCCGACGACGGCACCTCCCATTGGGTCCTGGGCACCAGCGCGAACGGCAAGGGCCGCGGATTGCCCGCGACGTATGCGTATTGGACCGGCGCTTTCGACGGCAGTTCCTTTACACCCGACCATGCCGAGCCGGAATGGCTCGATTACGGTTTCGATTTCTATGGCGCTGTGACCTACCCGCATCACACAGAATCGGGTGCGGAGGACCCAACCCTGCGGCGGGCGATCGGATGGGCTAATTTCTGGGACTACCCCCACAACACGCCCACCCTTGCCGCTGACGGTTACAACGGCGACGACATGATCGTGCGTGACGTCCGGCTCAAGCGTGGAAATGGCGCCTACTACCTTTCCTCCACCCCCACGACCGCGCTGGGTAACCACGTGAAGCGCACACATCGGCTGGGTGATGTGGCAGTTGCCGGTACATACGACTTGAAGGTCCGCTCGAACGCGTACGATCTGAGCTGCGAGGTGGTGTGGGATCCGGCTGCGCCACCGGCCAATCTCGGTTTCGAGCTATGCCGCGCACCAGGAGGAGGCAGACACGTTGCAGCAGGCGCCTACCTGCGCGGGCCCTTCGCCTACGTCAACCGCCGTCCCACCGTCAACCCCACGGCCGGGGAATCCCAAACCCCGGTGGACCCCGCCGCCGGAAGACTCACGCTACGCATCCTGGTGGATCGGACAAGTGTAGAGATGTTCGTCGGCGACGGGCGCGTGGTCCATTCGCACCGGGTCTTCCCGCTCGACGGCGATGACGGCATCCGCCTCTACGCCCACGAAGGTGCGGCCACGTTCCGGGAACTGACCATCCGGGAACTCAAGGTCACGCCGTAGCGCGAAAAGCCCGCCGGCGTTGCCGGCGGGCTTTTCCGGAGTTGACGTCAGGCCGGGTCTGCGGTTTCGGCGCCTAAAGCGTTCTGGAACTGGCTGAGCGTTTCCTTGCGGTAGCCCTCGATGTCACCGTTCAAAGCAAGCTCCGCCAGCTTTTCATGTTCGACGGCAACTTGATGAAGATCGCTGTACGTAGGATGGTCCGCCGCGAAGTAAAGACGCAACTTGTTCTCCCAACCGCTCCACAGACTGTAAAGCGCCGCGTTACCGGAGTGTTCGTAGAAGAGCCGGTGGAACCTAAGGTGGGCATCAATGCTCGCCGGGATATCGTTCGCATCGGTTGCTCGGTAGAGTTCCTCGATGGTCTGCTTGAGAAGAGGCCGTTTCGCATCCCGCAGTGTCGGGGCAGCGAGCTCGGCGGCATAAGGCTCCACCAGCAGGCGGATGGATGCGATCTCGGAGACGTCCCGATCGCTTACCTCCACAACGAAGGAACCACGGAAGGGGACTTTCACCACGAGGCCTTCCTCTTCAAGCTTGGTCAACGCCTCACGCAGTGGCGAACGACTGATGCCGAGATCCGTAGCGATATGCGTTTCCCGCAGCTGTTCCCCGGGAGAGACGGTTCCGTCCAAGATGGCGGTGCGGAGCACCCGGTAGACGCCGTCAGGCGTGGTCGTTCGCTGCTCTTGCCACTCAAACCTGCAATCCACCCTGGGCCTCCTCGTCGATTGTCGATTATACAGGGGGTGTTGATTTCGTCCGTGGCGGGCTCTACTCAGGGAAGGTTTCTGAGCTGGGGTGCCCTCATCGGGCGCCGGTGGTGAACCGCTCCGGACGCACGAAATCCAGGCCTTCGATTGGTTGTTTGCCAAGCGCTTCATGCGCGGCGATGTGACCGTACCCTGTGGCGTTCTTAAAACCGCCTCCGGAGAACCCCGTCGCACAGTAGATCCGGCTCGATTCGCTGAGCCATCCCAACAAAGGGTTCCGGTCCTTGGTGTACAGCTCCGGAAAGGCGTCTGAGCGGACGATCGACGGAACCAGGCCCGGGATGAAGTCCGAGACTGTCTTCAAGGTCTCGGTGGTTTCGGCTTCCGAGAGTTCCCTGGGAAAACGGTCGGCTTCGGTGACCACTGTTCCCCGCCCATCCAAGGTGGCTTTGACCGTTACCCCATCGACGGCGGGCGCGCCGTACATGGCGCGGTCGTCGTACATGCGGCTAAAAACGGGGAACGTTTCCGGGGTGAAGCGGGTTGCGTCGCGGGCCACGAACCACGACAGGAACACCCGGCGTGTCTCAACATGCGACTTGAGATTCTCAGGCATGAGTCGTTTCGACCAACCGCCCGAGGCGAGAATCACGTTCTCGAAGCTCCACGAATTCCCACCTGAGGTGACAACAACGCCGTCGTCGGTTTCGGAGATGCTGTCGATAGGGGTGTTGATGTGCACCGTAGCTCCATTGGCCCGTGCTGCGCCTATGGCGGCTGTGACGGCGCGGTCCGTGCGCAGAACCCCCGCATTCGGATCGTAAACGGCGACATCGTCTGCGCGGAGGTTGTGCTGTGGATAGCGTTCGGCGAGATCTTCGCGGCTGAGGACTTCGTGGGCAGCCCCGTTGAGCCGTGCGGTTTCCAAGAGGCCGCTGATGTACGGGCCGCCGGCGGTGCCTATGGATAGTCCTCCGGTCCGTGTGAGAATGTGCTGCCCGCTTTCTGCTTCCAACTCAGCCCAAAGATCACGGGAGCGTTCGAGGATCGGGTAGAGGCTGGGGGTCCCGAGGTAGATCATTCGAAACAAGCGGGTGTCACCGCCCACGGCGCTTCTCCCGTGAGCAGGGGATTGTGCCTCGAACCCGGTGACCGGGCCGGCCATCCGGGAAGCCTGCCACAACGCCATACTGCCGATACTGCCGAGTCCAATGACTGCGAGTCTTCCATCCATGGTCAGGCCCTCCCTGAAGATTGGTTTTTTGCCGGGCTGGTATTGGCGCCGCGCCCTGTTTCAGGCCCATGCCGGCGTCTGGAACCGGTTTTCATGATGCTTCCCTTCGAGGGTTTAGCCAGAGCGTTGGCAGATGCGCTATTCATGGAGTCCGGCGAGCCTGCTGCCGAATTTGGCCAAGAGTGAAGTTTTGGTTGAATCCCGGCGCTCTTCCCATTGGTCAGCCAGTCCGAAGAGACGGTACATGCCATGAACACCCAACCAGCGGATGGGCTCCGGTTCCCACTTCCGCGCGCGGTAGCCCACCCAGGGAAGTGAAGTCCGTTCAGTCTCGCGTTCGAACGCCAGCTCGGCGAGGGTTCGCCCACCGACATAGGCTGCCGTGACGCCGTGTCCCGCATAACCCGTTGAAGAGCCGACGCCGGCCGTTGGATCCCAGTGGACACCGCCGTTCCAGTCACGGGTTACACCAAGAACACCGGACCAGGCATGGTCCACCTCGAAGGGGACATCCGGGAAGAATGTCCGGAGCTTCTCCGCAAGCAGATTTACGGTGGACTGTGCTGTTGAACCGCTTCCTCCAGTGCCGGAGCTGTAGCGGTAGGGGACTCCTCGCCCTCCCATGGTGATACGGCCGTCCGCTGTTCGCTGGGCGTAGATGAAGGTGTGTGCTGAGTCGCTGAGGCACTGGAGTCCCTTCCATCCGATGTGCTGCCAGGCTTCGTCCGGGAGCGGCTTAGTCACGATCATGGAGGAATTGATCGGTATAAGGGTTCGGGTTCCAAGCAGCGGGCCCGAGTACCCTTCCGTGCAGATGAAGGTCTTGGCGGCGCTGACCCGCCCGTTCGCCAGGGTGAGCGTGTCCTGCCCGACACTGTCTACCCGACTGTCCTCGTAGATGCTGACCCCCATGGACTGCAGGGTGTGTGTCAGCCCGTGAACCAGCTTCGCAGGGTGGAACCGGGCGCAGTGTTTGTAGTAAAGCCCTCCGTGGACCGTGGAGATATTAATACGGCTTTGAAAGTCATCGCGGTCCAACATCTGGATTTCGTCTTCGGTCAGGCCGTATTTCAGGTCGGCATCGCGGCGGGCCACCAGTCGGCCCTGCCCCGCCCTGGTGTGGGCAGCCACCAGGGCACCACCCTTGTGCTGGTCCGCGTTGATGCCTTCGGCCTGGAGAATGTCCAGCACGGAATCGACGCCCGCCACAAACTCCTGCTGCAAAGCCCTGCTCGCTTCCAAGCCACCTGCTGATGCGCGGGCGAACGTTGCCCGGTTTCCCGGAGGCATTGCTGAGAGCCAGCCGCCGTTTCGACCGGAGGCGCCATAGCCGACCTGCTCTGCCTCGAATACCGCTACCTTGAGTGAGGGTTCGAGTTTCTTGGCAAAATAGGCCGCCCACAGGCCTGTGTAACCGCCACCTATGATGGCCAGGTCCACAGTGTCCTGCCCCGTGAATTGCGGGCAAGTGGGTCTATTGTCTGTGCGGCCGGCCATCCAGAAGCCGAGGTCTCCGTTGCGGGGGGTTGCTGAAAGGGCATTCATTTTGGTCCTGCTTTGTGTGTGATGTCGTGCATTGGGGGACGTGGTGGTCAGAAGGCGGTGTAACCGCCGTCGACAGGGAGAACCGCGCCGGTGACGTAAGAAGATTCCGATGACGCCATGAAGAGGATGGCGTCGGCAATCTCTTCGGGGGAAGCGAGGCGTTGTAGCGGGATCTGTGCTTCCCGCTCCCGACGATAGGCCAGGGGGTCCTCCCTGCGGCGGAACGATGCTTCGATGACAGGGGTTGCCGTCAGTCCTGGAGCTACGACGTTGACCCGGATGTTTCGGGGAGCCCACTCTATCGCTGCGCCCTTGGCCAGCATGATGAGGCCCCCTTTGGCTGCGGAATACAGGACCTCATCAGGCTTTCCGACCATACCCAGCCGTGAGCTGACCAAGACGAATGAACCTCCGGCAGCCGGCATCAAGGGCGCAAAGTGTTTCATCATCAGGAACGAGCTGAGCAGGTTGCTGTGAAGCACGTTCTTGGCGTCGTCGTAGCTCATCTCTATCAGGGGGCCGCTGACCTGCAGCCCATGGTTTAGGACAACCACGTCTACGGTGCCGAACGACTCTGCCGCTTGACGGGCCAGGCTTTCGACAAACGCTTCGTCGTTGAGGTCGCCGGGAACGTACAGGTCCTCGGGCAGGGCGCTATCGAGCTGTTCCCTCCGGCCAGTGAGGATGAGACGGGCGCCTTCGCGGTGAAAGTGCGAACTCACTCTCTCGCCGATTCCGCTGCTTGCTCCGGTTACTACAGCAGTCTTGTTTTCGAGTCTCATGGTGTCTATCTCCGTGAAGTCGGTGATTGTTGGGACGGGTATGCCTTCGGCCCGCTGGCGGCGGTTCAGCTGAGGAATCCGCGGGCATCCACTGTCCAGCGCTCCAGGAAAGCGCCAGCGCTGTCGGTGACTATCAGCTCGTCAAAATTGATGACTACCGGGCAGACGTGATTGGGGACGATCGGAAGCACAGCGCCGATGCCGGGATGGAAATCGCCTGGGGGCACGGCGAGGAAGCCGTGGTATTCGTTGAGTTTGGACAGGACTGCCTGTGTGCCGGCGACGGCGCCGTAGCCGGTTTCAGGACTGCCTTCACGGCTCAGCACTTTGGTGCCTACGTCGAGTATGACCTGATCGGATACCCAGTCGCTCACCACGGTCCCGGCAACAAAAAGCGCGATCTGTTCCTCGGTGCAGGCGCCCAGCCTACTGTTGTTGAGGTCGTTGAAAACGTACTCGCCAGGCCGGATTTCGGTAATGATGCTGTTGCTTGCAAATTCGATGGTGGGTGTCGATCCTGCACTGACCACGTCGGCTCTGATCCCTACGGCATTGAAGCTGCGCACGGCGGTGGTGAGCGCGGCCTCCTGGTCCATGGCGGCACGCTTGCGGGCGTCCGGACTCAGACTGCCGTGGCCTGGGTAGGTGAACACGCCCACCGGCACCAGGCCTCGCTTGCGGGCGGCCGACCCGAGGGAGCCTGCTGCCTCCGGAGGTGCTCCGGAACGACGGGCACCGCAGTCGACTTCGATTACGACTTCCAGCCGATCGGCCTCAGAGCCCATCGCGTCGGCAAGAGCGTCGACTGCCGCAAAGTTGTCAACGCCGACCCGCAGCCGGGTGGTGGCGGCAAGCTTTCGGATCCTCAGGCCTTTCGTCACTGAAGGCCAGATCGGGTAGGCGATGAAGATGTCGTCGAAGCCGGCCGCGGCAAACACTTCGGCCTCACCCACGTTGCCTGCGGTGATGCCCACCGCGCCGGTTTTTACCTGGCGACGGCCTATTTCCAAGCATTTGTGCGTTTTCACATGCGGTCTGACGTCGAGGTTCCGATGAGTGGCAAAGGCCTGCATGCGATCGATGTTGTCCTGCATGACATCGATCAACACGATCGGGGCCGGGGTGTCGATCCGATCCTGCAAGCTGTCCAAGGCTTGTTGAAGCCGGTTCACGGTGTTCTCCTTATTCGTCAACGGCCGTGCAGACCATTTGGATCTCGACTGGTGCGTTGAGCGGCAGCCCTGCGACGCCGATAGCGGTGCGTGCATGTCGTCCGTTCTTGCCCAGCACCTCCAGGAGCAAGTCGCTGGCCGCATTGGCCACCCGCGATTGCAGTCCGAAGTCGGGTGCACTGGCAACGAAGACCAGCATCTGGATTATCCGGACCCGGTTCAGATCTCCCACTGCTTGTTCCGCGGCGGCGAGGCAGTTCAGTGCGGCGTGTCGTGCGAGTTCCCGCGCTGCCTCCAGCTCCACGTCCCGTCCAACAATGCCTTGCCCCAGGAGGACGCCGTTCTTGAATGGCAGCTGGCCGGAAATGTGAATGCTCGAATGAACGGCCCGGTGATCCACGTAATGGGGGTTGTTGGCGAGGGTGGGAAGATCCAGGCCAAGAGCCTGGCGATAGCCGGCCCGGTCTTTGTGGCGCTCATCTGTATGCGGGCTTTCTCATGTGGCTGCTGGACGCTGCAGGCCAAAGAGGACCGGCAGGTCGGCGATTTCAGTGATTCGTTCGTAGCCGAGCCAGTGCTCGTCGTGCTCAAAGCCGCGGTCGACGTAGACCTTGTTGCTGATACCCAAGGTGGCTGCGGGTCGCAGGTCGTACATCGGGCTCGCGGAAACGTGCACGATCTCGTGCGGCGTCACGCCGAGCTTGTCGAACATGTACTCGAATGCGCCGAGCCGAGGCTTGTACATGCCCATTTGTTCGGCGCTGATAACAGCTTCGAACGGTGCCTTCAGGTTTTCGGAAAGGCGAGTAGCGTGCGCAGTGTCGCTGTTGGTGATGATGACCAGCGGAACGGCCTCAGCCAGCTTGTTCAGCGCCTCGGTGACGCCCGGGTAGGGGCCCCACTCGGGGACGGTCTCGTAGACAGCGCGGGCGTCGGCGGATTTGTAATCGATGCCAACCCTGCGGGAAGCCCGTTCCATGGAGTTGGCGATGATTTGGTGGAACGGCTTGTAGTCGCCCATGCATTCGTCGATGCGGTATGCCTTGCAGGCCCGCAGGTAGTGATCAGCGATGTCGGCCGGAAGCCGGTCAGCCAGGACGTCACGGATCGCATCGTTGATGCTGAATTTGATCAATGTTCCGTTCATGTCGAACGTAACGAATTTTGGGTTGGTTGCGAATGCCATGTTTCCTCCGGTTCTAGTGATGTCGATTGTCGACGAAACACGCTCACGCCTTCGTCGATTGTCGACAATACGCTTGTTCGAGCCGGATTGTCAACAAGATAAGGAGGTCGGGAAAGCGGCACCAGGGGTGGACCCAAAAATTACAGACCCTCACCCTTTCGTAGATTGTTGACAATTGCTAGGCTCTATTCATGTCCTCGCCCCATCCACGGGGCGTTACCCGGAGAAGGAATTGCCATGAAGAAGCGCCGCCCTGCTGCCCCAGCCCCTAACGAGTCCGAGACGGCGAGCACTGGTCACCACTGCCCGCAGGCGGGGTGGTGGTCCGTAGGTCATGAAGCTGCCCCGATGTTCATTGCCGAGGGCCAGGTGATGCCCGCCGTGGGCGGAGTTCCGGCTGTTTGGATTCTGCGCGAGGCGGCCGGCCGCGGCCGTTTCGTTGCGACATCCTTGCGCGCGGCGTTCTAGAACGTTAGCTCCTTTGGGGGTCCCTGCCCGGGCCGCCATGCGATCGACTGTTGGCATCGAGGTCATTCCACAAGCCCGCCTGCCCCACGAGTTCGGTCAACCAGGGCCGGTGTCCCCGGTGGAACTTCATGCCATCCGGCAATCCCTGCACCCTGGGAATTGAATCGGCGATGTCGATGGTCACCCGGCCGCCCGCCATGGGCGCGTTGGTGATGTGCAGGTCGCCGTAGGAGGCAGGCAACCGGGGATCCATCCAGAAGCCGCCGCGCGACACGTGGGCGTCATATCTCATCAGGCTCGTGATCAGTTGGATGGGCGAGGTGGCTGCCCAGGCTTGGGGTGAGCAGGCGGTGGGGTAGGGGACTGGTTCGCTGTACTGCTCCCGGCTGAACCCGCAAAACAGCTCGGGAAGACGGCCCTCGGAGTAGTCGGCTGCATCAAGCAAAGCTGTGGCAATCCGTTGAGCCTCCTCCACGAACCCGTAGCGCATCAGACCTGCTGCGATGACTGCGTTATCGTGCGGCCAGACGGAACCGTTGTGGTAGCTGGCGGGGTTGTAGGCGCCCATATCGGTTGCCAGCGTCCGTACGCCCCAGCCGCTGAACATCTCCGGTGACATAAGCCGCTCAGCTACGAGGGGCGCCTTGTCCTCGTCCACCAGGCCAACCCAGAGGCAATGCCCCATATTGGATGCGCAGGCATCCACCTGCCGCTTCCTTCCGTCCAATGCGATCGCATAATAGCCACGATCCGGCATCCAGAATTCCTCATTGAACCTGGCTTTCAATTGCGAGGCACGATCGGCGAGTTCGCGCGCCAGGGGTGAGTCGCCGGCGTCGTATGCCATCCAGGCGCGGGCCATGTACGCGTCGTAGACGTATGCCTGGACCTCGCACAGCGCGATAGGCGGCTCAGCGGGCCTTCCGTCCGCGAAGTTGATCCCGTCCCATGAGTCCTTCCAGCCCTGGTTGATCAGCCCGCGATCGTTGAGCCGCTCATACTCGACGAACCCATCGCCGTCCCTGTCGCCGTAGTCCCGGATCCAGTCGAGGGCGCGGTCTGCGTGGGGCAGCAGCGCGGCAATGGTGTCCTTGGCGAAACCCCAACGGCTGACCGAACCCAGAACCACCACGAACAGCGGAGTGGCATCGACACTGCCGTAATAGATTGACTTGCCACCCAAGGCCAGGCTGCTGGAGACATCCAGGCGGACCTCATGCAAAATCTTGCCCGGTTCTTCCTCGCTCACGGGGTCGACTACCGAACCCTGCCTCTCAGCCAATGTTTGCAAGGTTCCCAAGGCCAGCGAGGGATCGACCGGCATGGCCATTTCCGATGCCCACAACGAGTCCCGGCCAAACAGGGTCATGAACCACGGGGCTCCCGCCGCCACAACCACCCTCTCCGGGTGGGCTGGGTCCTCGATGCGGAGGGCTCCCAGATCGTCGTAACTCCGCCTCAAGGTCCTCTCTATTGAGTGGTTGCCCATATGCAGGACGGGAATCTTGGCCACCCATTCCTGTCGGCGTTGATCGCTTCGGGATAATTCGCCGACGGCGGGATGCACCACCGGCGCTGACGGCGCCGACCCTTCAAGTCCGGGCATCACGGTCAGCTCGGTGCTCCAAGAGCCCCTGGCCGGGATAATGGTCCTGTAGCTAAAACCTTCACGGCTCGCTTCGGCAACATCGGAACGTACGACGACGGACTTCCGGATGTCCCGCCAGCGGGCGCGAAGGATCAGTGTGTTGGCATCGGCTTCGCAGCTTTCCTCCCACTGCGTCAGAACCCGCGCTTCCTTGACTTCGAAGACGTCGGCGAAATCCGCACCGACCGTGATTTCCATCAGGCAGTCCGCGGGTTTCATCGAATAATTCCAAACGGTCATGCGTTCCACCATTCCTACGCCCAATTCGCGGACACGTTCCACGATCAGCGGGGTGTCCGCATATCCGTCGGACATGGTGATGCGGCCGGCGAAGATGGCTCTGTACGGTTCCTTCGTTTGGGCTGTCAGGGGTTCCACGGGCTGACCGTTCACCGTCAAGCTCCAGGCGGACAGGATGCGCGTGTCCTGGAAGAACAGGCCGTGCGGATGATCCGGACCAATGTCGCCGCTGGGCAGGAGATGCAGAAGGAAGTACCCTCCACCAGCGTGACGGTCCCCGCGCCCAGGGGGCCGGCGGCGGTATCGGCATTCCATCCAGCCATGTCTGGCTCCTTTGGCTGTTCTGCTACCTGCTCAGAGCGACGCTACTCCTGCTCGGCGTCGTGGGCCAGACCCGGGGTCGGGGCGGTTTCAGCCGGCGATGAAGGTCTCGCTTGTTCCTCGGTGAATGGGTCTCCGCCCTGGTGTGGGGCGTCCGCCCTGTGGTCACTTCTGGCAAAACATATCGTCAATTGTTGACAATTGCTAAAATAGAGATCGGCCTGCCAAAGATGGCGGGCCCATTGACGTCGGGCCCAGGCCCGGAAGGAGCAGCAATGGTCAAGGCCACTGTGATGAACGATGCATTAACCGCCAACCCCGGGGAGCACATAAGCAAGGCAACCAGCAGCACACCAGGGCAGACCGAGGTCTCGTTCCGGCTGTGGGCAAGGGAGGGACACAAGACAGGCATCTGGGAGGTCACGCCAGGAGTATTCAAGAGCACTCGTCCCGGCTACGACGAAATCTGCCAGATCCTCAGTGGCAAAGGGACAATCACTGAAGAAGACGGGAGCAGCTTTGAGATTGGTCCTGGCACATTGTTCGTCACGCCGGCCGGCTGGACGGGTACGTGGACCATTCACGAGACGCTGCGGAAAATGTGGGTCGTGACTGACGTCCCGACCAATTAGAGGCAGAAAGGAAGGGCCCGGTTCACATGCGAACCGGGCCCTTCTTAGTGCGAAGCAGTTTAAAAGCCTAAGCGGTAATTTCCGTTACTTCAGGCTTGGAAGTGAGGTCCTCGACGGCCTTTTGCATGTGCCGTTTGATGGCATCCTGAAGACCACTTCGGTCACGGGCCTCGAGCAGGTCCAGGATCTTCTGGTGTTCCTGCACCAGGGCATCGATGCGGGGGTAGGCCACCTCAAGGCTCAAAATGCACATGCGGGATTCCGCTGCGAGGGTTTCATAGATCCGGATCAAACGCGTATTGCCGGTTCCTGAAACGAAGGCCGTGTGGAACTGCATATCCAGCCGCGCGATAGCTTGCCAGTCAGACGCAGCGACCTGTTTGGCCATGCCTCGGATGATGCCCTTCAGTTCCCTGCAGGTATCAGTGACCTGATCCGGCTCCGAGTCCAGCAGTGTGTTGGCGGCCGCCAGCTCCACCGCCTCGCGGACGGCGTAGATTTCCCGGATGTCTTCTGTAGAGAGCTCCAGAACGAAAACGCCACGATTGCGCTTGCTGACCAGGATGCCCTCCTGGCACAGCCGCTGTAGCGCTTCCCTGAGCGGGCCCCTGGACGTGCTGAGCTGGCTGGCCAGCGCTGATTCGTTGACCTGTTGTCCAGGCGTGAAAGCTCCCTGCACAATCAGCTCACGTAATTGGTCAGCAATCAGCTGCGCCGTGGGCCGGCCCTCCAACACGAACATTCCCTCCGGTGCCGCCATTGACATCCCCTCATTCCATGCTTCGGCAAGTTGAACCTATTAGACCGCTGCCGCGGTGTACTTGTATTCCAAAAACTCGTCAATCCCAATTTTGCCGCCTTCGCGACCCAATCCGGACTGCTTGACACCGCCGAATGGTGCGGCGGGATTGGACACCAGGCCAGTGTTCAGGCCAACCATTCCCACCTCCAGGTCGGCGGAGAACCGCATTGCTTTCTCCATACTCTCCGTGAACACGTACCCCACCAGACCCCACTCGGTATCGTTGGCCAGGCGGAGGACTTCGTCTTCGCTGTCAAACGGCGTGATCGCCGCTACCGGTCCGAAGATTTCCGTTGACATCAGGGCGGCCTCCGTGGGCACGTCCATCAGTACGGTGGGGGAGTAGAAGTACCCCGGACCTTCCGGACGGCTTCCCCCGGTCAAGACCCGCGCGCCCTTGGATACGGCATCTGCAACCAGGCTTTCGACCTTATCCAGACCCTTCTGCTCAATAAGGGGTCCGACGTCGGTCCCCGCTACAGCGCCATTGCCTACCTGCAATTCTGACATTTTTTTGGCGAACTTCCCGCCAAACTCTTCCACGACGGAGCGGTGGACAAAGAAGCGGTTGGCGGCCGTGCAGGCCTCTCCCATATTCCGCATCTTGGCCTTCATGGCTCCATCGACGGCCTTCTCGATATCCGCGTCGGCCAGCACGATGAAGGGTGCGTTTCCGCCGAGCTCCATGGAGGAACGCATCACGTTGTCGGCAGCTTGCCGCAGCAGGATCTTTCCCACCTCAGTTGAACCAGTGAAGCTGATCTTGCGTGCGATCCCACTGTCCGTCCAGGTCCGGACCACGCTGGAAGCGCCCGACGTCGTCACGACGTTCAGCACGCCGTCGGGAAGTCCTGCTTCCTTGAAGATCTCAACGAGCGCCAACGACGTGAGGGGCGTCAGCTCCGCCGGTTTGAACACCATGGTGCATCCGGCAGCGATGGCAGGAGCGATTTTCCGCGCACCCATGGCAAGCGGGAAGTTCCATGGAGTCACCAGGACCGAGGGCCCTACTGGTTCTTTAGTAATGAGGATGCGGGTGTTGCCATCCACGGAGGTGGCGTTGTCGCCCCCGATCCTGACTGCTTCCTCAGAGAACCACCGGAGCATCTCCGCGCCATAGGCGACCTCGCCTTTTGCCTCCGCGAGCGGCTTTCCCATCTCGGCGGTCATGATTGCCGCTAATTTCTCCGTATTGGCGATGACGAGGTCGAACGCCCGGCGAAGGATGTCCGCCCGTTCGCGGGGAGTGGATTTGCCCCACGCTGCCTGTGCCCTTCCGGCGGCCTCAATGGCCAGGGCGGCATCGTCGGGGCCTCCGTCGGCGACGTGGGCGATGACTTCGTTCGTTGCGGGGTTCTCCACGGCAAACGTGGCGCCATTTGCGGCCGGCTGCCAGTGACCGTCGATGAAGAGATCTGTCTGCAGTGAGCTTGGATCAAGTGTGTGGGACATCGTGGCTCTTTCAGTAATCAAGGGGGACTAGGAGGTGGCCGACTTGAGCGCTTGCGAGAACCTTGACAAAGCAACTTGGATCTCGTCGCTGCTGACGTTCAACGCTGGGATGAGGCGGATGACGTTGCCGTGCGGACCGCAGGTGAGGAGCAGGAGTTCTTCCTTGATGGCTGCCTGTTGGACAGCCAGTGCAGTAGCGGCATCGGGGGTCTTGTCCGCTGCTGTGAATTCGACACCCTGCATCAGGCCCCGGCCGCGGACGTTGCCGATTCCGCTGAATCCGGCTTGGATCGCCTCCAGCCCTGCCCGTAGTTCCTCGCCGCGGAGACGAGCGTTTTCCACGAGGTTTTCGCGCTTGATGACGCCGAGAGTGGCGACACCGGCTGCTGCCGCGACGGCGTTCCCTCCGTAGGTTCCGCCCTGGGAGCCAGGCCAGGCCTTGCCCATGAGTTCCTTGGAGGCGGCGATTGCCGAGATGGGGAAGCCGCTGGCGAGGCCCTTGGCGGTGATGACGACGTCGGGCGTTATGCCCGCCCAGTCGTGTCCCCAGAACTTGCCGGTGCGGCCGACTCCGGCCTGGACTTCATCAAGGATCAGCACGATGCCGTGCTTGTCCGCGCGCTCGCGCAGCCCTTGGAGGAAGGCAACAGGGGTGGGAATGTAGCCGCCGTCGCCGAGGACGGGTTCGATGATGAAGCCGGCCGTGTCGCTCGGGGCGCTGATGGTCAGCAGGAGGTGGTCCAGTTCCTTCAGTGCGAATTCGACGGCGGTGGCTTCGTCCCAGCCGTACCGGTACCAATGCGGGAACGGGGCTACGTGGACGCCGCCCATGATGGGCGAGAATCCTGAGCGGAACTTTGTTCCCGCAGTGGTCAGGGAGGCCGCTGCGACGGTCCGGCCGTGGAAACCACCCTGGAAGGAGATGATGTTTGGCCGGCCGGTGGCCATGCGGGCCAACCGGATGGAGGCTTCCACTGCTTCCGAGCCCGACGTTGCGTAAAAGACGCTGTCCAGACCCTGCGGCAATACGGTGCCGAGGAGCTCGGTGAGTTCCAACAGGGGCTTGTGCATGACGGTTGTGTATTGCGCGTGGACAATCCTGCCCACCTGTTCGCGGGCGGCGGCCACAACATCGGGATGGCAGTGACCGGTGCTGGTGACGCCGATCCCGGTGGTGAAATCGAGGTATTTTTTCCCGTCGGTCGCGTGGATCCAGCTACCTGCGGCGTGATCGACAACCACGGGGGTCGCCTGCTTCAGGATCGGGCTAAGTGTTGCCATGGCTTCATACTTTCTTAGGAACTGTAGATTGTCAACAATACGCGATCCGAACGGATGTCCTGATCAGCGCGATACTCACTGGGTCTGCTGAAACCTCTGGGGGCGCAGGAAGTCCAAATCATCGAACCAGCGCTTACCGAGTGCTTCGCTGGCCGCGATTTCTCCGTAGCCGGAGGCCATCTTGAAGCCGGCTCCCGAATAGCCAGTGGCCGAGTAGATCCTGCTGGACCCGCCGAGGAAACCCATCAGCGGGTGGGAATCGGAGGTGAAGAGGTCCGGGTACGCATCCGAACGCACGATGCTTGGGATCAAACCCGGGAAGAATTCCGAAACCGTCTCCGTGGTTTCCTTGATCTCCGCTGTGCTGAGGTCGCGGGGCACGGAATCGGCAGCGGGTGTGGGTGCCCCGCGACCGTCCAGAGTGGCTTTGACGGTGACACCATCCACTGCGGGAGCGCCGTACATGGAACGATCACCCGAAATCCTGATGAAGACGGGGAATTTCTCCGGGGAGAACTGCTCCGCGTCCCGGGCGACGAACCACGAGAGGAAGATCCGCCTGGTTTCCGTTTGGCGTTTGAGATATTCCGGCATGAGCTGCTTGGACCAGGCGCCCGAGGCGACGATGACCCGTTCGAAAGTCCAGGAGTTTGCACCGGAAGTGACAACGACGCCGTCGTCGGTGTCAGTGATGCTCTCGATAGGAGTGTTGGTGTTGACGGATGCGCCGTTGGCTTCCGCTGCTGTGATGGCCGCGGTGATGGCGCGGTCGGTTCGCAGGGCGCCTGCGTTGGGGTCATGGATGGCGATGTCGTCGGCGCGGAGGTTGTGCTGGGGGTAGCGTGCAGCCATTTCCTCACGGGTGAGGACGTGGTGGGCAGCGCCCGTTTCTCGTGTCGTCTCGAGCAGGCTGCGGAGGTATGGTCCGTCGTTGGTGCCGATGGAGAGACCACCACAGCGGGTGAGGATGCTCTGCCCGGTCTCTGCTTCAAGTTCTGCCCATAGTTCGCGGGAACGAGCCAGGATGGGATAGTAGGCAGGGTTGCCGCGGTAGATCATGCGGAAGAGTCGGGTGTCTCCGCCGGCTGCACTGCGCGCGTGGGCAGGGGCTTGCGCTTCGAAACCCACTACAGAATCGGACAACCGCGAGGCCTGCCACAGGGCCATGCTTCCGATGCTGCCCAGGCCGATGACTGCAAGTTTTCCATCCATGGTTTAGAGCACCTGCTTCAGGAAGGTTTGGGTACGGGGTTCTTTTGGATCGGTAAGTATCTCGCGTGCGTCGCCGCGTTCTACGACGAAACCTTCGTCCATGAAAAGCAGGGTGTCTGCTACTTCGCGGGCGAAGCCCATTTCGTGGGTGACAACGACCATGGTCATGCCCTTCTTGGCGAGGTCCTGCATGACACTGAGGACTTCCCCGACCTTTTCGGGGTCCAGGGCGCTGGTGGGTTCGTCGAAGAGGATGATTTCGGGATCCATCGCCAGTGAGCGGGCGATGGCCACGCGTTGCTGCTGGCCGCCGGAGAGTTCCGCAGGGTAGCGGTCGCCGAAGGCTCCAAGGCCGACGCTGGTGAGCAGCTCCTGGGCGCGTTTGGCGGATTGCTTCTTGTCGGCACCTTTGACCAGGACCGGTCCGGACATGACATTCTGGCGGGCTGTCATGTTGGGGAAGAGGTTGAATTGTTGGAACACCATGCCGACACGGGTGCGCTGTTCGGCCAGTTTCCTGGGTGGCAGAGCGTGGTAGGCGTTCTCGGTTTCGTAGTACCCAAAGTCGTCGCCGTTGACTTTGAGCACTCCGGAGTCGACGGTCTCGAGGCCGTTGATGCAGCGCAGGAGGGTGGACTTGCCGGAGCCGCTGGGGCCGATGATGCAGCAGATTTCACCGCTGGCGATGTCGAGGTCGATATCGTGAAGGACCGTTTTGGGTCCGAAGGATTTGCGGATTCGGCGGGCGTGGATGGTGCCGTCAGCGTTCATCGTGCGATGCCTTCCGGTGCGGTGAGTGTCACCTTGCGGGCCTTGCGGGGGACCCGTACGGAGGTGTGGGAGTATTTCTGCTCGAGCTTGGATTGGGGGTAGCTCAGCAGCAGGGTCATGACGAGGTACCAGAGGCTCGCGACGATCAGCAGCGGGATGGTTTCGTAGGTGCGGGCGTAGATGAGCTGGGCGCTCTGGAGGAGTTCGGCCACACCCAGGACGGAGACCAGGGAGGTTTCCTTGAACATTCCGATGACCTGGTTGCCTGTAGCGGGGATGATGGAGGGCATTGCTTGGGGAATGATGACCTTACGCATTTTCATGGATGCGCTCATGCCCAGGGAGTCGGCCGCTTCAATTTGTCCTTTGCCCACCGAAGAGAATCCGCCGCGGATAATCTCCGCCATGTAGGCCGCTTCGTTCAAGGTCAGGCCGATCAGGGCTGCGGTGATCGGGCCCATGAGGGCGTTGGTATCGATCGCAGTGCCGATGTTGGTGAACGGGATACCGATGGTCAGGTTCGGGTAGAGGGCTGCGATGTTGAACCAGAAAATCAGTTGGACCAGGACAGGGGTGCCGCGGAACAAGGTAATGAAGAGACCTGCCGTGGCCGCGATCGGCTTGATTTTCGAGGACCTCATGATGGCGATGACCAGGCCCAGGAGGGTACCCAGTACCATGCTGGCCACGGTGAGGAAGATGGTGAGCATCAGCCCGCGAAGGATCGCCTCGTGGGTGAAGTACTTCGCCACGACGTCCCATTTGAAATTCGGGTTCGTCGCTACGGAGGCCAGGATGCCCAGGCCAAGCACAATGCAGAGGACCCATGCGACGTATTCAAAGGTGCTCCTGCGACGGATTCGAGGTTTGAGTGTCGCGTCCATCCCGTTCATTGCCGGTTTGCTTCTCTCAATAGTTGCTTGTCTCATCGGTGACCCGCTAGTTCAACTTGGCGTCAGTGATGGCGCCGGATTCAAGTCCCCAGGTCTCCAGTGATTTCTTGTACTCAGGGCTGTTCAGGACTGACTGGATGGCTGCCTGAAGGGCGGGGGTCAGGGGCGAGCCCTTCTTGACGCCGATGGCGGTAAGGTCGCTCGAGCCGACGTTAACCTGCGGGGTCAGGAGAGTGAAGGCGTTGGGCTGCTGCTTTCCGGCCCATGCGAGGGATGTGGTGTCGTAGAAGATGCCATCGATGCGCTTGGATGCCAGCTGGGTCAAGGCTTCCTGGACATTGGGCAGCGTGACTGCATTGATCGCCGGCTGTCCCTTGGACGTGCAGGTCTGCTCGTTCAGGGCCGGGAGGCGCTTGAGCTGGCCGGTCGAACCCTGCGTGACGGCAATGTTCTTACCGCAAAGGGTCTCGTTGGTGAGCTTCAGGGGATTTCCCGCGCTTACGGCTACTGAGTTTCCGGCCTTGAAATAGTCGATCATGTCCAGGACCTTAAGGCGCTCATCCGTTTTGGACATGGTCGTGGCGGTGAAGTCGTAGCGTCCGCCATCCAAGCCGGGAACGATGGTGTCGAACTTCGTGTCCTGGAACTTCAGTTTCAAGCCGAGCTTCTTGGCTACCAAGCGGGCGATGTCCGGGTTCAGGCCGATCGCAGTGGAGTTGTCTTCGGCGAGGAAGGTTGTCGGCGGGTAATGAAGGTCCATTGCCACCGTCAGTTCGCCCTTCTCCTTATAGGATGCGGGCAAGAGGCTCACGGCCTTTTCGTCAGGCTGGACGCCCTCGGAAATGTCGGTGGTGTTGGCTGTCTTGCTGCTGTCTGCAGAGTCGCTGTTGGCGGTGCCGCCACATGCGCTCAGCGCCAGCAGAAGGGCGAGTCCGGCAGCGGCCGTCTGAGCTTTCGTGCGAATCTTCATAGTGCTTCCCTTCGAGGGGTCGGGCGGTGGGGGAGGGGGAGTCTTTAAGTTGAAATGTGATCCGGATCTCTCCGTCATCTACAGCAATGCAACCCTCTCAAAAGTAGATTGTCAACAATTTACAGAAAGTTTTTCCTGAAATCTGCCCGATGAGAACCGTTCTGATTTGCCGTGAGAAACTGTTGACAATTGACAATTTAACGCCCTAGAGTCGAGTCATCGGTCGAGCAGCCCGCACCCCGCCCGCCCTGCAATTGCGGCGGAATCCAGCCTCGCCCGACACCTTCACCAGCGGCCCGCCCGCTTCAATCTCCCGACAAGAAACGGAATCGACATGGCAGAGAGCAACTTCCGGCCGAAGTACATCTCCTTTGATATCTACGGCACGCTGATCAACTTCGACATCGATCCCACTACCCGGCGCTTGCTCGACGGACGTATCTCTGAAGAGCAGTGGCCAACGTTCAAGAAGCAGTTCCGCGGATACAGGTTTGACGAGGTCCTGGGGGACTTCAAGCCCTATGAGCAGATCCTTCAGGATTCTTTTGATCGCGTGTGCAAGCGTTGGGGCATTGGGCCCACCGAAGGAGCAGGCGCAGCGTTTGCCGAGGCGGTCCGCGGCTGGGGTGCCCACGACGACGTGCCGGCCCCACTCAAACTCATGGGCGACAACTTCCAGCTCGTGGCCCTGTCAAACGCCGACGACAGCTTCCTGGACATCAGCATTCCCAGGCTCGGCGCAAACTTCCACTCCGTCCTTACCGCCGAGCAAGCCCAGGCGTATAAGCCGCGCTACCAGGCCTTCGAATACATGCTGGACACCCTGAATGCCAAGCCGGAGGACTTCCTGCACATCTCCTCCCACACCCGTTACGACATGCATCCCATGCACGACATGGGTTTCCGGAACCTCTGGATGCTGGACCGCGGCTACGACCCCATCGGTGATGGCTACGACCTCCGCACGGCCAAGTCCCTGGATGAGATCAACACATACCTCGGTCTCTGAACCGACGTCGAGGCGAAAGGCCAAACCGTGAAACTTGTTCCCTACTGGCTAGATACTGCAGAGCCCTCCGGCGACTACCGCCGCACTCCGGTCCCCGAGAACGTTGATGTTGCGATTATCGGCGCCGGCTTTACCGGACTGTCCGCTGCCCTTGAATTCGCCAAGCAAGGCGCCAGTGTTGCTGTGTTCGAACGCCACACTGTCGGCTGGGGCGCATCGGGCCGCAACGGGGGCATGGCAACCACTGGTTTGGCCATTGGCTTTAGTACGGCCGTAAAGCGATACGGGGCGCCGCGCGCGGTAGAGATGTTCCGCGAATACAACGACGCCATCGAAACCATCGAGAAGCTGGTACACGACAACGGCATCGATTGTGATTTTCAGCGATTCGGCAAGCTCTCGCTTGCGTTCCATAAGTCGCACTACGACGGATTCCTGAAGTCCCAGGAACTGCTCGCCAACCTTGTTGACCACCACGTGAACGTCATCCCGAAGTCGGAAATCCACAGCGAAATTGGAACGGACTTTTACCAGGGCGCCATGATGGATCCCCTGGGTGCGGGCCTGCATGTGGGGAAGTTCGTTCATGGGCTGGCCAAGGTGGCCGCTGACAACGGAGCATCGATCTGCGAAAACGCGGGTGTTACCGAGCTGAAGAAGGTTGCGGGGACAGTCCACGATGTCCACACCACCCGGGGGATCACCAGGGCCAAGCAGGTGCTGGTTGCCACCAGCGGCTACACAGGCAATGTCACTCCGTGGCTTCAGCGCCGAGTCATCCCGGTGGGCAGCTTCATCATCGTCACCGAGCCTTTGCCCGAAGACGTGGTCAACCGGATTCTTCCGAACAGGCGCCAGGCGTCCGACAGCAAGATGCTCACCTACTACTTCCGGATCACTCCAGACAACAGGTTGCTGTTCGGTGGCCGGGCACGCTTTGCACTCTCCAGCCCGGACTCCGATGTCAAGAGTGCCGGGATTCTGCATAAGGCCATGACGGAACTCTTCCCGTACCTGGCGAACGTGGAGGTGGACTACATCTGGGGCGGCCTGGTTGACCTCTCCATGGACCAGATGGTCCACGCAGGCGTTCACGACGGTCTCTTCTACTCGCTCTGCTACAGCGGCCACGGCGTGCAGATGGCAGCCCACATGGGCAAGCGGATGGCCCACTACATGGCCGGGGACAAGCAAGCGAACGTCTGGGAAGACCTGAAGAACCCGCCAGTGCCCGGCCACTTCGGGCCGCCATGGTTCCTGCCCTTCATCGGGGCAGCGGCAAAAGTCATCGACCGGATCAAGTAAGCAGGACAAAGGTATCCATGAGTTCATCAACGAAAGTCGCTGGAGAGCGCCCAAAACCGGCTCAGGAGACCGCCTACAGGCGGGCAAGCATCGCCGCACTGCCAGGTGGCGCGTTCATCGAAGGCCGTTGGGAGACAGCCGGGATGACCGTAGAGGTCCGGGATCCCGAAGATGGACTCTTGCTGGGGGAAGTGTGTTCATCGTCCCCGCAGGATGTCCGCAGGGCCGTTGCCTTCATTCATCGTCACCTCCAGGAAGATGATTGGGCTCTCCGGGACCGCCGGGAGGCCTTGGAGCGGGCCGCAGCGCTGCTTGCCGAGCAGGACGGGCGTTTCGCGGAGATCATTGCAGCCGAAAGCAGCAAGACCATCACCGAAGCTGAGCGTGAAGTGCGCCGGTGCATCGAGACGTTACGTCTTTCCGCTGCGGCGTCCAGCGAACTCGTTGGAGAAACACTCGCCTTTGAAGACAGCATGGCCGGGGCCAACAAGATCGGCTGGTACAACCGGAAACCCGTGGGAATCATCGCGGCCATCACCCCGTTCAATGATCCGCTGAACCTCGTGGCACACAAGTTGGGTCCGGCGCTGATCGGAGGCAACGGCGTCGTGCTTAAACCTTCCGGCCGTACGCCCCTGACGGGACTTGCCTTCGTCCAGCTGTTGCTGGACGCGGGCGTCCCGGCCGGCAGGCTCGCCGCTGTCGTCTCGGGGCCGGGCGTCTCCGAGGCGATCGTGACCGACCCCCACGTGGACCTCATTTCCTTCACCGGCGGACCAAAGACGGCGGATCGTATTGCTGCCGCCGCGGGATCAAAGAAGATCCTTTCTGAGCTCGGCGGCAACAACGCCACAATCGTCTGCGCAGACGCTGACGCGGGGGCCGCTGCCAAGGCAATCGTGTCCGGTGCCTTCGGCGTGGCCGGTCAGAACTGCCTGTCCGTGCAGCGGGTCTATGTGCACATCTCCCTGTTCGAAGAAGTCCTTGAAAAAGTGGTCGCCGGGACCAGTGCCCTCCGAACCGGAGCGAAATTGGACCGGGCTACGGACATCGGACCGCTGATTACCGAAGCGGAAGCCCGTCGTGTGGAGGACTGGGTGGAGGAGGCCAAGGCAGCCGGCGCCACTGTGCACGTGGGCGGTCAGCGCCGCGGCGCTTTTTACCAGCCGACTGTTCTCAGCGATGTACCTGCAGACGCCAGGGTCATCAGGGAGGAAGTGTTTGGCCCGGTCGTCAGCATCGCGCCCTTCATCCAGGTCAATGACGCCATCCACGCCGCCAATGCTTCAGAATACGGGCTTCAGGCCGGGGTGTTTACTGAGTCGATCGGCTTGGCCTTGGCCATTGCCGACAAGCTGCATGTGGGGGCTGTGGTCATCAACGAGACCAGCGATGTCCGGATTGACTCCATGCCCTTTGGCGGTTTCAAGAAGTCCGGTGTGGGCCGTGAAGGCGTAAAGCACGCAGTACGCGAGATGACCGAACCAAAAAGCACCATCATCAAATTGGCCGGATCCGCCACCCGATGGCAGCAGCTCACCGCCACCTCAGAACGGAATGCATCATGACTACCCATAAAATCGCAGTCATCGCCGGCGACGGAATCGGTAAGGAAGTTGTTCCCGCAGCCATCGAATGCCTCGAACGGATCGCGCAGCTTCACTCCATCCGTTGTGAATTCACCTACCTGCCCTGGGGATCGGACTACTACGGCGAACACGGACGGATGATGCCCGTTGACGGTTTGGAAGTGCTCGCGAATCACGACGCCATCTTCCTTGGCGCCGTCGGCTCACCTGAGGTCCCGGACGCCGAATCGCTGTGGGGGCTGTTGATCCCCATCCGGCGCGAATTCCAGCAGTACATCAACCTCCGTCCGGTCAAAACGCTCGACGGCGTGAAGTCACCCCTGGCCAACAAGACGCCGATCGATGTGCTCATCGTGCGTGAAAACAACGAAGGGGAGTACTCGGAGGTTGGTGGCCGCACCTACCGCGGTCTGCCGCACGAGACGGCGGTCCAGGAAACGATTTTCACCCGGCTGGGCGTATCGCGGGCAGCACACTACGCTGCATCGCTGGCATCCTCGCGGAGCGGTCACCTGACCTCGGCAACCAAGAGCAACGGCATCATCCACACCATGCCCTTCTGGGACGAAGTGGTGGAGGAAACCACCCGGCTCTACCCTGATGTGACGCTCAGCAGCGAACTGGTGGACGCGCTTGCTGCGCACTTGGTCCTGAAGCCGTGGACCTATGACGTCATTGTCGCCTCCAACCTGCTGGGAGACATCCTCTCTGACCTCGGCAGCTCCGTTACCGGCTCCATTGGCGTGGCCCCCAGTGCCAACCTGAACCCGGACGGGGACTACCCGTCGCTTTTTGAACCCGTGCACGGATCAGCTCCGGATATTGCAGGCAAGGGGCTGGCAAACCCGGTGGGTCAGATCTGGTCCGGAGCGATGATGCTTGAGCACCTGGGCCATCCTGAGGCTGCAGGGCACTTGCAGCTGGCGTTCGAGTCGGTACTGCGCGAAGGCCTTGGCACCCGCGATGTCGGGGGACCATCGTCGACGTCGGAGTTCACGGCGGCGGTCCTGGCCGCCATCGACGACTTGTACGCCGCTGACTCCCTGGATACGGGGACTTCCGGAAAGCCGGCGGCAGCAGCGGCGTCGTCGTCATGACGGTCGCCGAACCCAAAAGGCCGGTCGTCGCTGTGCTGTACCGGGAGGACCTGCCGCCCCGGCTGGACGAAGTCCAGGAGCTGGCTGAGCTCCGCCTGACCAAGGCGGACGGTTTGGCCGAGGCGCTTGACGGCGCGGACGTGCTGTACCAATGGCATTCATTCTCCCCGGCACTGCGCGAGAACTGGGCCGCGGCCTCGTCGCTGAAATGGGTCCATGTGTCGGCGGCCGGCATCAGCCAGCTCCTCTTCGATGACCTGATCAACAGCGGGGTTGTCTACACGAATTCGCGTGGGGTCCTGAGCCGCGCGATTGCCGAGTTCGCGCTGGGATTCGTCCTGGACATCGCAAAGGACTCGCAGGGTTCGCTGAGGCTCCAGCAGGCCGGGCGCTGGCAGCACCGCGTCACTCGCAAGATTCAGGGCCAGCGCGTACTGGTGGTTGGGACCGGATCCATCGGGCGTGAGATCGCGTCCCTGTTCCGTGCCGTGGGCCTGCGTGTCAGCGGTGCCGGCCGCAGCAGCCGACCCGGGGACGCGTCTTTCGATGAGATCCATTCCTCGGAAGACCTTGCCCTGGTTGTTCCCGGCTTCGACTACCTCGTGCTGGCCGCACCGCTGACGGAAGACACCAGGGGCTTGGTGGACGCCGATGTGCTCGCGGCCATGAAACCTACCGCCCAGCTCATCAATGTCGGCCGCGGCGAACTGGTCCGCACTGATGCCTTGGTACAGGCACTGACCTCCGGGTCCATTGCCGGGGCGGCCTTGGATGTGGTTCATCCCGAACCACTGCCTGCCGGGCATCCGTTGTGGAGCATGGACAACGTCATTCTTACTCCGCACATGAGTGGCGATACCGAGGACTACCTCGACGATCTCGGCCAGCAGTTCGTGGAGAACCTCTGGCGGTTCAGCCGTGGCCTGCCACTGCAGAACATTGTGGACAAAAAGCTCGGGTTCGTCCCGTACCACTGAGTTCTGCGACTTCCCTCCACCTGACCCGATACTGAAAGACGCCGCTGGTATGCCCACCATTGCCCAGGCTTATGTAGCTTCTTCCCCAACATCCGGCCTTGAGCCCGGCACCGTGGAACGGCGGGATCCCGGTGACTACGACGTTCGAATTTCCATCAAGTACACCGGGATCTGCCATTCAGACATCCACGCTGCCCGCGGAGAGTGGTCAGGGGTTCGGTACCCACTGGTAGTCGGTCACGAGATAGCTGGCGTGGTGGAAGCGGTCGGACGAAGAGTCACCCGCCACCTCGTGGGAGACCGGGTTGGCGTGGGTTGCTTTGTTGATTCCTGCAGGGAATGCGCCAATTGCCGTGCGGGCGAGGAACAGTACTGCTTGCAAGGCTCCACCAGCACCTACAACTCGTTCGGACGTGACGGGCTCCCCACCGCCGGTGGATACAGCACCAGCATCGTTGTGGACGAGAAATACGTCCTGAACATTCCCGACGGCATTTCCCTTCAGGATGCGGCACCCCTGATGTGCGCGGGCATCACCATGTATTCCCCGCTGCGTCACTGGCGGGCAGGGCCGGGGAAACGCGTAGCCATCATCGGCATGGGCGGCCTTGGCCATATCGGCGTCAAGATTGCCGCCGCCATGGGAGCCGAGGTGACCGTCCTCAGCCAGTCGCTGAAGAAGAGGGAGGACGCGCTCCGGCTCGGCGCCCAGCAGTACTACGCAACATCGGAACCCGAAACGTTCAAGTACCTCGAGGGGCAACTGGATCTGGTCATTAACACTGTTTCTGCGGACATCGATGTTGACGCCTACCTTTCATTGCTTTCCCTCGGCGGCACCATGGTTTTGGTAGGCCTGCCTTCGAAGCCATTGAGTCAACGCGCCTGGTCCCTCATTGGAATGCGGCGCAACCTCTCGGGCTCCAAGATGGGCGGCATCCGCCAAACTCAGGAAATGCTGGAATTCTGTGCCGCCAATGGACTCGGAGCAGAGGTGGAAGTCATCCGCGCCGGACAGATCAACGAGGCCTTCGAGCGGGTGCTGGCGAGCGACGTCCGCTACCGTTTCGTCGTAGACGCCGGCACGCTCTGACAACAGCCTGTGGGCTTGCGCACATTGTTACGGAGGAACGGGCGCGTCATTTTCGCGGTAGAAAGAGGTAAGGCTAACCTAAATAGTCTTCATTTTCCTCAAGCCCACCCGTTCGGGCGTTCTCAGCAGGCGGTTCCTTTGCGCAAACTCAGCCGATTCTCCGTGACAGGGCTTGCCGCCCTCCTTACCCTTACAGGTTGCGGCCTGAGCGGAGGCCAGCCCGGCACTGAGGGTAAGGTGGCCGACACGAACCAGCGCATCGTGGTGGACAACTTTCGTGCCCCTGTAGCCAATTGGGCATTGGAATCCGACGCTGCTTACATCCTCTCGCTGTCCGGCTGCCTGGAAACGTTGACCAAGTATGATGCCGCCCAGGGCAAAGTGATGCCGTTCCTCGCCAAGGAGTGGAAGCAGGTCTCACCCCTTGAGTGGGACTTCACCATCCGCGACGGCGTCAAATTCCAGGACGGTACCGAACTCACAGCCGAGTCAGTGGCAGCGTCCTTGAACTCCGTGCTCAAAGCGAAGGTGCCCGCCAGGGCGTTCGGCCCCAGCACCGTGAGCAGCGTCCAAGCCATGGACGCCAGAACCGTCCGGGTGACCACGCCGGCGGAAAGTCCGCTCGTCCCGTTCCGCCTCGCCAGCGTCAACACCGGCATCCTCGCACCGGCTGCATACCAGGGCGCGACGGTCGATCCCTTCGGTCACTGCACCGGCCCGTTCACTCCCGTCTCGGAGAAGGCCAAGCAGTCCCTGACCCTCGACCGCAACCCCGATTATTGGGGCGGCGAGGTCAAACTCGCCGGGGCAGAGGTCCGGTTCATTACCAACGGCGCCACGCGCGCGGCCCAAGTCCAAACAGGGGAAGCCGATATTTCGCTCTCCATCCCTGCCGCCTCCCTGTCCTCCCTGCAGAACGCGCCCGGGGTTTCTGTCCTCAAGGCAGACTCTCCCCGGACGGCCACGCTCTACATGAACAACGGTCGGGCACCGTTCAATAACCTCGGGTTCCGCAAGGCACTTCGGTCCGCCCTGGACCTCGAAGCACTGTCCGCCAGCGTCTACGAGGGTGCCGCACTTCCCGCAGCGGGTCCCTTCGCGTCCTCCGAACCGTGGGCCTCACCCGAGGCAAGTTCGCCCAAGCAGAACGTGGAGGAAGCCAGGAAGCTCCTGGCGGACGCCGGGTACTCCGCGGACCGCCCCCTGGAAATCATCGCCATCGTGGAGCGGGCAGAGTTCGCGGACGTCGCTACGGTCATCCAGGACAACCTGAAGAACATCGGTGTCCCGGTGAGCATCCAGGCCAAGGAATACGCCGCAGCCGAGCCGGACGTTCTTGCCGGCAACTACGACATGATCCTCAGCCAACGCAACAGGCTGATCGACATCGCGGACCCCATCGGATTCCTGACGGCCGATTACACCTGCAAGGGTACGTACAACCTCAGCCACTTCTGCGACGACGGGTACGACCAGCTCATCGCGAAGGCGGCCCAAACAGCCAACACCGAAGAACGCTACAAGCTGTATGCCCAGGCCGGGGGGATCCTGGACGATCAGGCCGTCAACCTTTGGCTCGTCAACGAACAAGCGACAGATGCCGTCCGCAGCAACGTGCTTTCCTATGTGCAGGACCCCCTGTCCCGCTACGTTCTGACGGCCGATACAGCCAAGTCCGGCTCCTGAGGATCCGGGACCAGCGAACCAAAACGCATGATCACGTTCCTCGCGAAGCGGACGGCGACCCTCGTGGCCGCCGTCCTGCTGTCGTCTTTCGCCGTTTTCCTTATTCCCTACGTCACGCCTGGCGATCCTGTCCGAAAGATCATCAGGTCCCGCGTCGCCGGCGACGTCGTGGACGACTCGACCGTTCACGCACTGAGTTCAAGCCTTGGGCTCCAGGACCCTCTTCCCGTTCAGTATCTGCGCTGGCTGCGAGACTTCCTCACCGGAGACATGGGGCTCTCACATATCAGCCGCACGCCCGTGGTTGATCAGGTCATGCCGGCGCTGGGCATCACGCTCAGCCTCGTGCTGGTGGCCTTGGGGACCGCCGTGGTGGTCTCGCTTCCGCTGGGGATTGTTGCGGCGCTGAAGCAGGGCGGCAAGACCGACAAGCTCATCACCACAGTTACCCAATCCTTCATCGCGATGCCGGAATACTGGTTGGCGCCGCTTTTGGTCCTGGTATTCGCGCTTAGATTGTCAATGTTCCCGTCCGCAGGATGGAACACAGCATCGTCCGTTGTCCTGCCGGCGGTAACGCTGGCATTGCGGCCCATCAGCTTCTTCACCTCGGCTGTCCGTGCAGGCATGATCGACGCCCTTGACGCCGAACACATCCAGGCTGCAAGGGCCCGTGGCCTGAGCCGCGTGCAAACAGTCTGGCGGCATGTGATTCCCAACGGACTGGTTCCGTTGTCCACACTTTTCGCCGTCTGGTTCGCCGGACTTTTGGGAGGGTCGGTAATTGTTGAGGTCATTTTGCCATCCCGGGCATGGGGCGTCTCCTGTACGACGCTGTGGTCAACAGTGACATTCCGTTGGCTCAGGGAGGCGTAGTGGTTGTGGTGGCCCTCGCAGTAGCGATCACGACGCTCGCTGACTTCGTCCACCGCATTCTCAGCCCCAAGGTGAGTGGCGCCCTTGCGTAGGAGTTCAGTGATCGACCGCGCCGCCGTCGTCGTCCTCGCCCTGATTGTGGCAGCGATAGCGGCCGCCCCCTGGCTGGTGCCCTTCCCGCCGGATGCGCAAAACCTTGCTGCGCGCCTGGCGCCGCCCAGCGGCGACCACTGGTTGGGAACGGACCATTTGGGCCGGGACACACTAAGCCGCTTGCTCGACGGCGGTCGCTTTTCTTTGGTGGTGGCGGCACTGGCAACAGTGCTGACCGGGGTCATTGGCTTGGCGATCGGTGTGCTTAGTGCGCGCCGCAAGGGTTGGCTGGATGAATTCTTTACGCGCACCAACGACGTCCTGCTGGCCCTGCCGGAGATGGTCGTAGCGCTCTTCATTGTGGCTGCGATGGGTACCGGCTTCACGTCGTTGTTGGTGGCCCTGACCGTCACTGGATGGACGCCCTTTGCCCGGCTTGCCCGGACTCTTGCCTATGACGTGTCCTCACGCGGCTTCATTGAAGCGGCGCGTGTGGTGGGGTGTCCGCCGTCGTTCATTATTTTCCGACACATCCTGCCGCACCTGGCCGCACCGATGCTGGGGCAGGCGACCCTTCGGTTCGGGCAGCTGCTGATCAGCGTGGGTGCATTGTCCTACCTGGGGCTTGGCGTCCAGCCGCCGCAATCTGATTGGGGATCCATGCTTGCTGCGGCCCAGCCGTACGCGGAGAGGGCTCCGTGGGGCATCATCGCACCTGGTCTTGCCATCTTCCTGGTGGCTCTGTGCATCACCCTTATTGGCCAGCGGGCATCCCGCCGGGCCGCGGATCCCGTGGACGTTCTTGTGGTGGAGGGGCAGCATGCCTGAGCTCGTGATCGAAGATCTGACGGTTCGCAACGCCGGTACCGAACGGAATGTGCTGTCAGGGGTCAGTCTTTCGGTTAAACCGGGCGAGTTCGTCGCCTTGGTGGGTGGTTCGGGCTCCGGCAAAACCATGACTGCCAAGTCCATTCTGCGGCTACTGCCCGCGCAACTGGAGATGGCCTCCGGCTCCATCAGGCTCGGCGCTGTGGACGTGGCCCGCGCCCCGGAGACTGAACTTAACCGAATCCGGGGCGGTCGGCTGGGGATGCTCTTCCAGCAACCCAAAAGGATGTTCAACCCGAACAGAACCATCCGCAGGCATCTGAAGGAACCACTGAAGCTTCACGGTGGCTTGCGAGGCAGGGCGGCCGATGCGAAGGTGCACGAATTGCTTGCCGATGTCGGCTTTGAGGATCCGGCCCGGGGCGCGCGGGCGTACCCGCACCAGTTGTCCGGCGGGATGGCGCAACGGGCAATGACAGCCATGGCCCTGGCAGGTCAGCCAGACATCCTCCTCGCTGACGAGCCGACCTCCGCACTGGACAAGGTGCTGGAGCAGCAAATCCTGGAGTTGCTCGACCGGCAACGGATCCAGCGCGGGCTGGGCATCCTCTATATCACGCACAACCTTGCTTCCGTGGCCGCCTTCGCTGACCGGGTGCTGGTGATGGAAGCCGGAGTGATCGTGGAGTCCGGCACCACCGAAGCTGTGCTTGGGAGTCCCCGGACTGCCTATGCACGCAGCCTCCGTGATGCGTCCAACCTGTCGCCCACCAGCACCTCAGATGCCCGGGTACCCGAGCGGACCGTTCTGACATTGAAAAACGTGGTCAAAAACTTCGGCTCCGGACGACGCTGGGGCGGGGGTGGCGTTGACCACCCGGCGCTGGACTCCGTTTCACTCGATGTGAAGCAGGGGGAGATCCTGGGCGTCCTTGGCCAATCCGGGTCCGGGAAGAGCACCCTTGCCCGGGCGATCGTTGGGCTGGAAGAGATCAGCAGCGGGAGCATCGACAGGACGCTTGCAGGGGGAACGAGTGCCCCCACCGCCGTGCAGCTGGTGTTCCAGGAACCGCACGATTCTTTCGATCCCCGGATGACGCTGCGCGCCAGCCTGGAAGCCCCGCTTCAACCCCGCAAACAACTGGCATCTGCCGAACGGAGCCAGCTGCTCAGGGAAGCCATGGAGGAGGTCGAGCTGGACCCTGACCTGCTGGACAGGCGCCCAAGCCAGTGCTCCGGCGGCCAGTTGCAGCGCATCACGATTGCCAGGGCACTGCTGCTGGAACCCGAGGTGCTCATCTGCGATGAAGCCACCTCGGCCCTGGATGCGCTGACCCAGCGAACCATCCTGGACCTGCTCAAACGCCTCCACCGGGAGCGCGGCATGACCCTTGTGGTCATCACCCACGACATGGACGTGGTCCGGCACATGTGCCAGCGGGTCGCCGTCCTCTTCCAAGGCCGTCTGGTTGAACTCACGGACACCCAGAAGTTCTTCGCCGATCCGCAGCACCAGCACAGCCAGGACCTCGTCTCAGCAGCCATCCCTTGCCGGGGGCTGCACCTGAAGAAGATCCGGGCGGCGCTCTAGCGGGAAGCAGGGGACCCGGCCCGTTTCAGCGTGGTATCAACAGCCGAATCTGGGTCCTGATTTCCTGCACCAGGGCCTCGATGTCAATGCCGGTGTTGTCACTTGCTGCCATGGTCATGAACATGACCGCAGACACAACCCGTGCTGTCGTCGCGGCGTCCTGGGCATCAGCCAGTCCTTCCCGGATGAATACGGTGGCGATGGCTTCCTCGGTTTCCCCAACGATCGCCAGGGCTGCGCTGTGGTGTGGCTCTTTGGGGTCTCCGAATACCATTTCGCGCAGGTAGAAGCGTCCGTTGTCGACCTGGGTTCGGTTGCACTCAACGATCGGCTTAACGATGGACATCACCGCATCCAGGGCGCCGGGGGTTTCTTCCGCAGCGGCCCGGCCGCGTTCGAGGGCGGCGGCGTAGTTGGCGTTCTGAACGAGGAGGAGCAGTTCGCCTTTGGTTTTGGCGTAGAGGAACAGGGTTCCGGTGCCGATGTCAGCTTTGTCGGCGATCTGCTGGGTGGTGACCTCCTCCACCCCATATCGGGCGAAGAGTTCAGAGGCTGCGGCGGTGATCCGGTCCAGCTTCTCCTGCTTGTTCCGCTCGCGCCGTCCGAGAGGCTTGGATGTGACAGGCAAGGGGCTCCTCCGAAATCAAAATGACTCGACTCACTAATGAGTGTATCGAAGTGCGGGCCAGGTGCCTTGGCCGGCGTACTGGTCAGGGGGTGAGGAATTCGACGACGGCGGGTGCGAACGTGGCGTGGTTCTGGAAGATACCGCCGTGGCCGGAGTCTGGGTAGATGATCAGTTGGGAACCTTTGATGCGGCGGTGAAGGTCCTCGGAGAGCCTGGACGGCACCATGCGATCGTTGTCGCCGTTGGCGATCAGCGTGGGCTGGGTGAGCAAGGACAGGTCCGACGGGGCCGAGCGGCCGTACTTCCGGATTGCTTTGAGCTGTGTTTGGAACGCGCGGGTGGTGATTGGTTGGTCACGGTTCCCGGTCCGCTCCTGCAGGCGCTTAATGAAGGCTTTCGCAGCGGTTTTGCCGGCGACGTTGCGGTTGAAGAAGAGGAATTCCTTGGGGTCGGAACGGGTGACGGTCGCGCGCAGGATGTCCCAGTAGGTGGTACGGACCACCTTGTCGATGTTCTTCCCACCGCGGGGACCGGTTCCGGTCAGGACCAGTTTGCGGACAAGGGTGGGGTGTTTGGAGATGAGGTCCTGGGCGATCATGCCGCCCAATGAGAAGGAGAAGACATCAATGGTTGTGAAGCCCAGGGCCTTGATAAAGGTGTAGGCGTCGTCGGCCATTGCTTCGATGCTGGTGGGAACGTGTCCTGTGGAGGCGCCGACTCCAGGCTGGTCGAAGGTGATGACGTGGCGGTTCCTGGCAATGGGGTCAATGATCCTGGGATCCCAGTTGTCCAACGTGGCGGCGAGATGCACGAAGAAGATGACGGGGATCCCGCCCCTGGGCCCAAGCTCGCGGTAGGCGAAGCTGATGCCGCCGGCGGTGATGGTTCTGGCCGGTGCCTCCGCATAGGAGGTGATGACCGGCTCGTTGGATGCGTTGGTGTAGTCCATGATGATGGTTCTCCTGGGTTATTGGATTAGTTCCTGGGCGGATAGCAGCGGTGGATCAGGCGGTGACGCTGAGGACTGCTTTGCCTCGGAAGCCACCTGCGGCCAGGGACTGCAGTGCCTCCGGAGCTTGGCCGAAGGTGAAGACTCTCCCTACGATGGGGCGCAGTGCGCCGTCGTCCACCAGGGCGCTGATTCGGCGAAGTTGATCGCCGCTGGCCCGCATGAAGAGGAATTCATAGCTGACGCCGAGCTTCCTTGCTTTCCGGCGGATCTTGCTGCTGAGTGCAGTGGTCGCAAGGAGCAGCACGGGGTTGAGGCCTGCCCTGCGGGCGAAGGCCGGATCGGGCGGGCCGGCGATCCCTATAGCCTTCCCGCCTGGTTTGAGGATGCGCAGTGATTTCTGGAGGTTTTCGCCTCCGAGGCTATCGAGCACCAGATCGTATCCGCTCAGAAGCTTTTCGAAGTCCTGGTTGCGGTAGTCGATGACGACGTCGGCGCCGAGGTCGCGGACGAATCCGGCGTTGGAGCTGCTGGCGGTGGTAGCAACGGTCGCACCGAGATGTTTGGCGAGCTGGATGGCGATGGATCCCACCCCGCCAGCGCCGGCATGGATAAGAACTTTCTGCCCTGGTTGCACATTGCCCTGTTCTACGAGGGCCTGCCATGCCGTCAGCGCTACAAGTGGCAGCGAGCCGGCTTCCTCCATGCTGGCCGCTACGGGCTTGAGCGCGAGGTCTTCCTCCGCGATTGCTATCCGTTCGGCGAAGGTGCCGATGCGGTCTTGGTGGGGGCGGGCGTAAACCTCGTCGCCGGGCTTGAATCCCTTCACGCTTTGTCCCACGCGAAGCACTGTGCCTGCAACGTCGTTGCCGAGGATCAGCTGGAGTTTGTAGGGAAGGATCTGCTTGAACTCGCCCAATCGGATCTTTTCGTCCAGCTGGTTCAGCCCGGCAGCGTGGACCTGCACCAGCACGTCACGGTCGCCTATGACAGGTTCGGCGACATCGGCTTCCTGGAGGGGTTCCTTGTATTTGGTGACAACAAATGCGCGCATGCCGCGGTACTCCTTTGCTAAGTGATCTAACTCAATTATGAGTGGACTCAGTTTTGTAGTCAAGCGTGAAGGGAGAAAGCGCCGTGGCGATGGGGCTGATCCATCACCACGGCGCGGCTGTTGTTACCGGGACTTGCTGGGGGAGAGCTGGGGGTAGAGCGCCTCTATTGGCGCGCTGAGCCCGGCCTTGAGTTGGACCGATGTCTCGTCGGCGAGTACCTCGTATTCACCGGCCTCGACGGCGTCCAGCACCTTGTTGACCAGTTCGGCCGGGTCCATCTTGGGGTCGGTGGTGTGTGCGGCCATCGCCGTGTCCACATACCCCACATGGACGCCCACCACATGGACGCCCTCGGGCGCGAGCTCCAGGCGCAGCGAATTCGTGGCCGACCACAGGGCGGCCTTGGTTGCGCTGTAAATGCCACCGACGGCGTACCAGCTCATGGCGGAGTGGATATCGACGATCGCAGCATTGTCCTTGGCCGACAGGATCGGTGCGAACGCGCGGGCGAGGAAGAGCGGGCCCAGGAAGTTCGTCTCCACATTGGCCCGGATCTCCGCATCAGTGTGGCTGAGAATGCCCGAGGTGGCCACGGATGCTCCAGCGTTGTTGATCAGGACGGTTGCATCGGGCGCAGCCTCGACTGCGGCCTGTATGGACGACGGGTCCGTGATGTCCAAAGTCAGTGGAACGATTCGGTTGTCGTCCCAGATGCGAGGGGTTCGCGCGGTGGCGTAGACCTTGCTGGCGCCCCGCGCCAGGGTGGCGTGGACGAAGTGGGTCCCGATCCCGCCGTTCGCGCCGGTGACGAGGACAACTGCTCCATTGAGTGAGTACATTTTCACGAACTTTCTGTTGTGATTACCGTCGTGGCCAGCTGGCTGGACGGTTCCGGGAGAGGTTTGGCAAGTGCCGCCTTGGTATCCCGGGTGACTGTACTCATAACTGAGTGTGCTCAGAATATATTCCGCGGGTAACCGCCGTTTGCGGGACAGCTTCGGGCGGTGGAGCACGGACGACGGCGACCTGGCCGGGGCTGCACCGAGATGGCCTCCTGGAGTTCCTCCGCCACGGCGCGGCCCATGTCCTCGAGGTTCATGTCCACTGTTGTCAGCGGGGGTTGGGACGTGGTGCTGAAGAGTTCCCAATTGTCGAGCCCAACCACGCCGATGTCGTGCGGTACGGCGAAGGGATTCCTGATTCGAATATATGTTCTAGTCTTGTTGTCATGAGACCGAAGCAAGACTCCGCCGCCTTTGCCCGGATGTTGGCGCAGATAGATGCCGATAACAGCCACCCCAGGCCTGATGACGGGAAGATCATCGAGTTGGAGCCTGGCAGTCAGCCGCTGGTCCGGGTGGGGGAGATCTATGGCCGGGCGATCAAATATACGAGGACCTTTGGGCTTGTTGAGTGGGTGGATGACCGGCGCGTTTATCATGTGGAGTGGTTTCCGGCTGGGCAAGTCAGACGCGTCGACGAGGAATCGTGGAGGGGTCGTCCGCTGTAGGCTCCGGTTCCGCCTTCGGCTGGGCGTCGACTGGCTGGACCAGCGCCGCCATGGGGTATCGCGCTTCCAGGGGGCGGTTAGTCTTGGCTTCACTGGTGAGGGGCCGGGACCAGTAACAAATGTCGGGCTCGTCGTGGAAGTCGGACAGTACGGGCGCCGTTGTCCTGAACCTCGCAGTGGCGACGCTAGGGCGTACGTCTTCCCGAACGGCCGAAAAGACGCCAGCAGCGCGCGCCCAGCAAGAAAGAAGCGACGCCGATGATCGCCGGTACGATCAGCCATGCCCAACCGCTGGTCCACTCAATGCCAACCGCCTCGGCTGTAGAGAAGGTGGTGACATCGACGAACAGGAACTCCGCGTGCGCCTTCATGGGTGTGCTTGAGTCCGTCGCTGCCAGCATGCCAAAAGCGAAGGTCAGGAAGAGGACCCAGTAAGCGAACAACATCGACCCTGCTGAGATGACGCCGATTGACCATAGAGGTTGGAGGTCTTCATCGTCGCCATATTGCCGGGCTAGCGACTTGGGCGATCCGAGGTCATCGAGGCTTACGTCGATGCCGCGGGGATCGGAGAGTATTGCTTGCCGTAGTTCCCTGATTGTCGACCTGCGGTGCTTGCCGTTCATGACGGCCTCAAGGTGCCAGTCGACACGGGCAAGATACGTCTCCGTACGTAGGCGGGCAGGAAACGATGGGCGGGGATCCTCTGTCTGCAGGGTGCTGCTGGTCATGGCTGGAGGTGCTCCTTCTCGGTTGCTTGGTGGACCGCCGCGGCTACCAGGAGCCACTGCTCTTTCGCGGCCGACCTGGCTTTTGTGCCGGCCGCAGTGAGTGCAAAGTACTTGCGGGGCGGCCCGTTGCTGGACGTGACTTTTCTCGTGCTGACCAGGCCATCGCGCTCAAGTCTGCTAAGCACGGGGTAGACCAATCCGGTTGATACGTCCAGCCCCAGGCCGGCCAGCCGTTCGACAAGTTGATAGCCATAAGATTCGTTCTCGCCGATCAAAGTGAGGGTCAATAGGGGCAGGACGGCCCGAAGCATCTGGGCGTCCTGTTGGGCCTGAATTCTGGACATGGTATTACTGAATCATTAATAGTGAAGAAGGGCAAGCTCGCGAGGAACGACGCGTCCACAGGTGTTCGCCGTGATGGATGGTGGAGCGGCGACCCCTAAAGGGGCGTTTCGGCCGCAAGCATGGATGGGCGGCTGCGGGCCGGGAATCCCGACACCTGCCGGCGTTGCCGCGGGAACTTGGGCGGCCGCATCACGATGACGGCGATCCATCAAGAGAGGCGGAGGCGGATCGTCAAGCAATAGCAAATGGCTTCGACGGGAAGCGTTTGTAGGCGAACCAAAAGGTAGAGCTGGCGCACTGAGGGCGAGGCTCGGCGAGGACAAGCAGCCCACCGTCGCAGCCAAGGTCGTACGACGCCGGGTGGCCCGGAATGTTGCGTCCGGACTAAGCCTGGGCTGCCGCGCCGGGTAGCGGGGAGGCCGCAGGAGGTACAGTCGGCGTCGTCTGATCGACGAGAGGCTGGTAGCGGCGGGCGGCCGGCTCCCAGAGTGAGTTCCAGCGATCTGTCGTGGCATCGATGGCGTGGCTGCCTGAGTGGTCGGGGCTTGCATTCATTTTGTGTCTCCGAAGTTTATTTGGGATCAAAATTTAGTGCCTGAAGTAGTATCTGACCTGTGCGGGAGGGAGGTCAAGAGCCAATAAGTGCAGAGCCCTCCGTGTCCACTCCGCAGGAATCGCGGCTCCCGTAGACCGGAACGGTGATGTTCTGGTGACTCAACCTTTTTGGGCCCTTTTGACGTCGGTCTGATATCGGGCCCTTAAGGAACTCCACGGGGGGACCGTTTTGTTTGGCCAACGACTTTGTTGGCCAACGACGGAGACCTTGCGGCCTTGGGCGATCGCGGGCAAGGTTCGGCGGGCGGGGTGGATGTCGTCGTCGTTATTCTGGCCAGTGAGCGCTTTGGTCCCGGAGCTGTCGAGACTGAACACGTCTACGCCGCCGCGCTCCAAGGCGACGCCGTGGCACGGTGGATTCTTGAACGGCTGGCGGACCGGATGGCGAGGGACATAAGGAGCGGTCGCCGCCATCCACAACCCCGAACCTATGGTGATAGGTGGTGCAGTTGCCAGGTCGGCCGGCGCCCTGCTCGAACCAATTTCAGTGCGGCTCCCCGCGAATTCCCGCTACGGTCCCGTCGCTGGCAGTGTCGCCTTTGGGCGATTCCGTGGTGACCATGGGTGCGGTGCGAAGTGCCCTGGACTTCGTGGAAAAGGAAACCCTCAACATGGAACTGCGCCACAAGCGGGCCACCAAACCACCACCGGCGCCCTAGTACCTCAGCCTCCAAGTACCGGGTGCAGGAACTACCGGTGCGCAGATCCTTGGTTGATCAGAAGGCCCCACATGTGCTGGCAGATCATCAGATGTCCGGACGCTACAAAAGGCGCATCCACAGCCGGCTACCTGCACCTACTCCCGGGGTTCGACGCTTCCCGTTTCCGGGTCGAAGCTATAAGGAACCCGCAGGGGCAGGTCGAAATCCATGATCAGTTCGTTGACGGCCTGAGACACCGCGTCCCTGGCGTCACCGCTGAGCGCGGCCTCTGCAGCGCAATATGCAGCGATCTCCCCCCTGCTCGCATTGCCCCCATTGGCGAGTTGTGCGACCCAAACGTCGTCGGGACTGAGGGCGAGCAGATCAATGGCTGCCCTCGTCAGCGCCTGCTGGTCGAAGCCATTCATCACGCACCTCAGTTACTTCTAATCTGAAGATGCAAGTCTATCTAGCAAAAATGTGCATGAACAGACCTGGGAGCCTCAGCCGTGGCGACCTCCACCGGCAGTGAAGAGCGGGACCCGGCGGTCACCCGATATTCACTGTGAGCTCTTGCCCTTCCTCGTCTGACTCGGCAGCGGCGCGGGCAACGGCCCTGAGCGAACGTTCGGAGCCATGCACCCCAGGCACCATCCATGCCTCCCCTCGGAGTCGCATGGGACCCAACAAAGACAACCGGACCAACCGACGCGCGGGCTAACTGCAGTGCACCGAACGCTTGTGCGCAGGGGAAGCTGCGTCAAAGGAAGAACCGGCCCGGACGTCGCCTGCTCCCTGAGAGGAAGGGGCACAGCGGACGGCCGGGACTTATTCCAAGCCTGCCCGCGTGGCGTCGTCGAGCGGGGTTTGCAGGGACATCGGTGCTGAAAGATCAAAGCGCCTGCCGGTGATGGACCGGGGAACTATCCGATAGAGGAAGTCCTGGCCAATTCCTTGCCAAGGGAAGAGGGCCCGCCGCAATTCGTCCATGGTGGGGCTGCCCGGCCCGGCTGCTTCGGCGGCACCTTTCACCACAACGCTCCAGGCGATGCCGAACTCCCCGCTCACCGAATCCGATTCCAGCGCCACCACGGAGTCGGCTTCCATGGCCTGATGTTTGGTCCCCATCCCGGTTCGAAAGACAATCGTCTCGTTGTCTACCGCAAAGTTCACCGGAAAGATGTCCGGGTGTCCGTCCACGATGACCGAGAGACGGCCAACGTGTGTTTCGCCCAGAAGCCTCCAGCAATCGTCGGCTCCGAGGACTTCTGCCTCAGGCACTATGTTGTTGTCTGTCATGCCGCGATCCTATGGCGGTGCGATCCGCCTCGACAGGGCCCAAAGTCCCGCTGCCGTTGCCGCCAACGCCGGCAGGTCGTGCCGGCTGCCGTGAGCCGCGTCGCCTGGTCCGGTTCCATCTCAGGGGGTGGTTTCGTGTGTATGAACCACGACTACCGGGCAATGCGCGTGGGCGACGACGGCCGAACTCACTGAGCCCAAAAGGAGTCCGCCAAAGCCCCCGTGTCCGCGGCGGCCGACGACGACGAGCGCTGCATGCTTGCTTCCCTCCACCAAAGCGGCGCGTGCGGATCCCTGAACGAGACGCCTGCTCACATTCTTCGGCAGGTCCGCCCCGAAGGCCTTCGCGAGGGCCTCCTCCATGTTCTGCTCGGCGTCGTGGGCAAAACCGTCGATCCCCATTGCCAGGTAGGCCTCGTAGCCAACGGGCAATTCCCAACAGGCCCAGGCTTCCAAAGGCGCAGTGAGGGCCATGGCCAGATGTTGGCCCTGACGCAGGGCTTCAACTGAAGCGGGAGACCCGTCGACCCCTACGATCACCTTGCTGGGATCCAAACGCCCGGCCATCACTGGCTCCTCTTTGCGGCCTGGGACTTCATCAGGGACAGCAGCTGCGCGCCCCAGGTTTTCGCGCGATCGGTTTCGCCGGGAAGGAGGGGTCCCTCAGTGCCTCCGACATAGAAAGGCATGGGCTTGCTGACGGGAGTGGCTCCCGCCTTTTTCAAGTGCCTCGAAATCTTCCCGGCAGCGTCACCGTGGATGAACAGCTTGACCCGGGTGTCGAAAGCAGCAGCCAACACCCCCATGAGTCCCTCGGACTCGACGGCGGTCAGTGTTTCCATGGTCTTTGGAGTGGGGCGCCAGCCATTAATAGGGCTTCCTACTACCAGCAGGTCTCCTACCGAGAGATCAGCACGCCGGAACCGGGCAACTGGTACTGTGCTGGCGTTGGCGGTGCCAAGACCCGAAGCCACCGCTTCCGCGATTGCCTTGGTATTTCCGTAAGCGGAATCGTAAACAATCAGTGCTTTCATGGTGTTTCCTTATCTTTTCCCTGACGTTGCTTGGAGGCGGTTGTCTTCCTGCGGCCGGGACGGGCATCCATGAAGAGGGTTGCCCAGAAGGTGCCACCGCCCATCACCATGAAGCCTGTTATTCCCAGTACCGGTTCACTGAGGGCGACGCCGGTGAGCAACAAGCCGAGTCCGGCCAGTCCGACGAGGACTCCACGCACGGTCTGCGTCCAGCGGATTCGTCCCAAGTCCTCCAAGCTCATGAGCGCAGCCAGCTTGGGATCCTCTTCCTCGAGTCCCTTGGCGATCTTGTCCAATTCAAGTTTCTCGAAGTTGGAAAGTTCCATGGTTTGCCTCCTGTCCTCCAGTCCCAGCATGGGCGGCCGACGGTCCTTCAAACAGGGCCAAAAGTCACAGCGGGCCGGGAGCTGGAAGGCCCGGCTCAGCCGTGTCCGCCAGTGCGGGAGCAAGGCATGCAATCAGCATGTGAGCCTTCTGTTGGAGTGCCCACTCCTTGGGATCTGTCTTTGCCATGACACAGACAGGGAACGTCGCCAGGTTGGCACGCAAGACAGGCACCGAACAAAGCCGAAGGTTACCTGCCCACTTCGGCCAGTTCCCCTAGACTCAACCACAGGACACTGGCGGATCGTTGCAAGGGAGTCCGGCTATGACGAGCGACAAGCACCACTGGAAACCTCCGGCTGATGGACGCCTGGATACTCTCCTCCGGCAATTCGTAGAGCGTGCCGACGAGTTGTTGCACGCCCAGGAGCAAATGAACGATTTGCTGGCAGCAGTCGTGTCGATTGCCGAGGACCTCAGCCTGGAGGCTGTCCTGGACCGGGTGGTCAAGTCTGCGTGCGTCCTGGTGGATGCACGGTATGGTGCCTTGGGCGTCATCGGCGAAGACCAGCGTTTGAGCCATTTCATTACGGTAGGCATCGACGACGACGGCATCAGGTCCATCGGTGAACTTCCCACGGGGCACGGCGTACTGGGTCACCTTATCCGGGAGCCGGAGCCCCTTCGGCTCCATGATTTGCGTCGGCATCCCATGGCTGTGGGCTTTCCAGAGAACCACCCACCCATGAAGACCTTCCTCGGCGTGCCCATCCGGGTGCGTGATGTCGTTTTCGGCAACTTGTACCTGACGGAAAAAAGCAACGGGCAGGATTTCTCGGCCGCAGATCAGGAGCTGGCGATCGCCTTGGCAGCGGCGGCCGGCGTAGCTATCCAAAACGCCCGCCTGTTCGATGAGAGCCGCTGCCGGCAACGATGGCTGGAAGCTGGAATTGACTTGGGCAGCCGCTTGATTGCCAGCCAGTTCGACGAAGACCGCGGCAATCTGGATCGTGTAGCGGAAGCGGCGCTGCGGGCCTCCGACTCAGCATTGGGCGTGGTCGCGGTGCCTGCGGGCGGCAGAGTATTGCGTTGCCGGTCCGCAGTCGGGGTGCAAGGCGTCTACCCGGGGGAAGAACTTCCGGTGACAGATGCCGTGGCCTCGGTACTGGCCACAGGGGAATCCGACATCGTGCGGGACCCTGTTGAGGTGTTCGGGACCGAAGTGTCGGACAAGCTGGGACCGGTGTTGATTTTCGCGCTCGGGCACAGGGGAACCGAGAACGGGGTCCTGCTGCTGGCCCGTCCCGCCGGAGGGCGGCTGTTCACGCGTACGGATATTGAATCAAGTGAGCTTTTTGGCAGCAGGGTCGGGCTTGCCTTGGATCTGGCACGCGTGAGTGCGCTTCGGGAACAGTCGTTGCTGCTGACTGACCGGGAACGGATCGCCCGCGACCTGCACGATCTGGTGATCCAGCGTTTGTTCGCTGCCGGTCTGGGGATCCAGAACCTGCGACGCTTCATGGGCGACCCCTCGGCTTTGGACCGGATGGAAAATTTGACGTCGGAGCTCGATGACATCATCCGCACCCTTCGCCGGACGATTGAGCAGCTTCGCTCGGAAGGCTCCCGGGACAACCGGACCGCAGCATCGTGACCTAAGACTCTGGTCGACGTCGGCAATTCAAGGGTATTTTGCAGCAGACAGGAAGGTTGGTTCGGCGAAAGGACGGTCATGGACCGCGAGGATTCGACGGGAAAGATCATCGTTGGAGTTGACGGCTCCGAGGCATCCATCACTGCTCTCCGCGTGGCCCAACAGCTCGCCGGGCCCCTGGGCGCCGAGGTGGTAGCCACAGCATTTTGGGAGTATCCGCGTGTTTACGACGGCTACGTGGCCATGGGCATAACGGACTTCGAGAAAGCCGCAGGAGAGATCCTTGGCAAGGCTGTCGAAAAAGCGTTCGGGCCCGCGCTTCCGGACAACGTTGTCTCCCGCCTTGTCCGGAATCATCCCAGGCAAGGTTTGATCGAGGCCAGCCGCGAAGCGTACATGATCGTGGTTGGACGCCGCGGACATGGGGGTTTCGGAGGGTTGCTGCTCGGTTCGGTCAGCTCGGCGTGTGTGGCCCACGCCCATTGCCCGGTGCTCGTCGTCCACAACCCGGATAAGGATGCATCGGGGCAGAGCGAGCCGTAGCTTGGGGCCTTTTGGCCCTACGCCTCCCGGGTGGGGCTTCATAGGCTCTCAATCAAAGAAGAGAGCCAATGCGCACGCCACGAAAGGATGAGCGATGACCCTGCCCAGCATGGAACCAGGCCGGATAGATGGAGCCCGGCACGTCAATGAGGATCTCGGGGAAGAGAAATGCTGGGAGCTCCTGCGTTCACGGACAACCGGCCGGGTTGGTTTTGTGCACCATGGCAGGGTCATGATCTTGCCGGTCAATTACCTGGTCCATGAGAACAGCATCTACTTCCGCACCTCTGAGGATGGCATGATCGGCACGCCCGCCGCCAGACTTCAGGTTTCGTTCCAGGTGGATGATTTCCGGTCGGATCGTAGCGAAGGATGGTCCGTGCTGTTCAGCGGACCGTTTTCCCGGGTAGTCGAGCCCGCATTGCTCACCCAACTTTGGGGAAAGGCCCTGGTTGAACCTTGGGCAGGTGGAGGGCGTGACCTTTTCGTCCGGATTCAGCCCGCAGAGGTCACGGGCAAGCACGTCTTCCTGGCCTGAGAGCGGCTGCCTTCCACTATGAAGTGCCAGGGACGCGGCGATGAATGAGAAGGAACGGATCGTTGTCGGGTACGACGGTTCCGACGCGGCGGGCAAAGCTGTGCGGTGGGCTGCCATGCAGGCGCGCAGGAGCGGCTTCATCCTCAATGTGGTGCATTGTTCGCTCTGGCCGGTGTTTACCCACAATATGGGGCCGGTTCCGGGTATAGCAGGCAGCGGTCTGAGGCACGCAGCGGAATCAATTGTTTCCGATGGGGTGGCTCTCGCCCGCGAAGTGTTTGCAGACGCGCAAATCGCAACAAGCCTGGTCTATGGGTGGCCGGCTGAGAACCTCCGCAAGCTGGGGGCAACAGCTTCCCTCCTGGTCGTCGGCACCCGTGGTGCGCAAGGATTTCCAGGATTGTTGATTGGGTCGGTCAGCCTCGAATTGGCTTCCACGGCAGCCTGCCCTGTGGCCGTCATCGGAGGTTCGGAACGACCCCATGGGCCGGTCGTCGTCGGCATAGCTGACGAAGGCTGGGAGGCCACTCTCCGCTATGCGGCGAACTTCGCCTCTTTGGCGCACTCTGTGCTCAAAATCGTGCACGTCCACAGACACCACGGATTTCACCAAGACGCTTTCTACGAAGCGGGTGCAACCGAAAAGCGGGAGATGCTCGACTCGGCCTTGCGGTCAGTACGCAACACCTGGCCGGGTCTGGAGGTCCGGGACGGCCTCCTGCCGGGAACCTCCGTGGCGGGGACGCTGGTGGGGGCAGCGGGGGGTGCCCAGGTTGTGGTCGTGGGCACCTCTGCTCAAGGTGCAGTCAGTGGCAGCTTTGGCTCAACCGCCCATGCGGTTCTCCATCACGCCGGTTGTCCGGTGATAGTCGTCAGGCACCCGCCGGCCTGATGGCAGGGAATGACGTGATGTCCGGCGAAGAACAGTGCGGAGGCCCTGGATCACAATGGCCGGACCACTGTGCCAGGGCCGCCCGTCCTATTCGGAGTGCTTCACTGTATGAAGACGCGTAATGATGGTCGGACAGGGAATCTTGCCGAGCACCGCATGCGCCGTGGATCCGAGCAGCAGTCGCTTGAAGGCGCCATGGCCCTTGCTGCCGACAACCAGCAGGCGCGCGGTGGCCGCATATGCGAGCAGTGCTTCCGCCGGTCGCATGCGGGTTTCGAGGACCTGGTGGATCGCGAGGTCGGGATAGGTATCCGCCAGACCCGCAACTGTTTCCGACAAGACCACGCGCTCTTGTTCGGCAACGAGTTCGGAGTAGTTACCGGGGGGCATGCCGCGGCTCACCACTGGTTCCGGTAAATGGAAGGCATGCAGCACCGTCAGCTCCTGGTCTGTCCGATCCGCCTCTGCGGCGGCGAACGCGACCGCCTGCGTGGATTCTTCCGAACCGTCAACACCGACCAGGACGCCGTGCCGGTTCGACATGTCATGCTCGCCGATGACCGCTACCGGGCACTGGGCCACCGTGGCTACCTGCAAGGCCCGGTCCGTCAGCGAACCACCAACCCAACCGTGCCCGGAGCCGACCACTACCATGGAGGCCTTCTTGGACTTCTTGCCAAGAGCGTAGCCCGACCCCCCTGAGACCAGGTCGGTGGAGATTTCCACAGTTGGTTCCAGCTTGCTGGCGTGGTCTTTCGCGGCGGCGAGAAGAGTCTCGCCGGACTCCCGGATCCATTCGTTGTATCCGACGGCGTCATAGGCCCAGCGGTCGTCGACGGCGTGGACAAGTTGTACGGGCAGCTTCAGGGCCGCAGCCCTCTGCATGGCCCACCGTACTGCGGCGTCACTGCTGGGCGAATCGTTGACACCAACGACAATTGCTTCCTTCATGGCTGTCCCGTTCTTCTTGGATATGTCCCGGAGCGATGGGTCCGGGGGTTGCATGTCCAGTTTCCTGTGTCCCGTCTCCGGGAGTTAGGGCCGGAAGTCCCGCTGTTGGACGTTGATTACCCCAACGTCCCTGGCTGTGCAGCTAGTCCGGGGCATCCAGACTGACCTCTTCCAAGTATTCCGGGACTCGTGCGTTCCACCCGAGTTCGTGCTTGATGCGTAAACGCAAGGCGTCGGAGGCTTCCGGTTCCCCATGGGTGATGTAAGTCATTGCCGGTGCCTGGGGGGCGGAGCGCATCCACTGGATGATCGCGTCCGCATCGGCGTGGGCACTGAACCCCTCGAGCTGAACTACCTCGGCCCGCAGCGGGACATTCTTTCCATAGATCCTGATTTCGCGGGAACCGGCGGCAAGGGCCGCCCCCCGTGTTCCAGCCGCTTGGTAGCCGCTCAGGACAAGGGCATTCCTGGGATCGGAACCGTAGGCTTCGACGTGGTGGAGAATCCGGCCGCCCGTGAGCATCCCGCTGGCGGAAATGATGATCATCGGGCCTCCGCGGAGGTTGAGAAGTTTCGAGTCATCCACGCTGCGGGTCATTTTGGCCAGCTGGTACATGCTGGTGAATTCTTCAGGACGCAGCCTGTGCTCCTCAGGATGCTGTTGGTACATGTAGGAGGCATCGATGGCCATGGGGCTGTTAAGGTAGACCGGCACATCCGGAATGAGTCCCTTGTGGCGAAGCCGGGACAGTTGGAGCATCAGTGTCTCTGCGCGGCCCACAGCGAACGCCGCTATCAGAATCACGCCTCCTCGTTTGACGACCCTGTTGACCACATCAGCCAGTTCGTGCTCCGGGCTGCCCTTTGGATGGAGCCGGTTGCCGTAGGTGGACTCTGTTACCAGGACGTCTACCGTCCCAAGTTGGCGCGGCGGGTACATGAACGGATCATCCGTCCTGCCCAGGTCTCCAGTGAAATGGGCTGACCGCCCTCCCACCTCGAGCTGTATTTGGGCTGCCCCCAGGATGTGTCCGGCCGGGACGAACGTGGCCCGGACTCCGGGGGCAACTTCGATGGCTGTGTCAAAGTCGACGGGCCTGAAGCTGTTAAGCGACTTGACGGCCTCAGCCGCGGTGTAGAGGGGAAGGGCAGGTTTGTGCACTGATGAACCGGTCCGGACTGCGTAGCGGGCTTCTTCTTCCTGCAGGTGCCCGCTGTCGGGCAGCAGGAGTTTGCAGAGCTGCTCCGTTCCGTGCGTGGCGTAAACGGGGCCTCGGAAACCGTCGCGGACCAGGGCAGGGACGTAGCCGGTATGGTCCAAGTGGGCATGGGTCAGGACAACGGCGTCAACGGAAGACGGTGAGACCGGGAAGGGCCGCCGGTTGCGTTCCCGGAGCCGCTTGTAGCCTTGAAAGAGGCCACAGTCCACCAGTACCCGTGAGCCCATGAACCCAATGAGATACCGCGAACCCGTGACGGAGTCTGTTGCGCCGAGGAACTGAAGCCTGGCTGCGTGCTTGTTCTGCATGGTGACCTGTCCACTCATTCGGGCCGGCTGGAAAAGGGGAAAGTAATCGGGTAAACATCTGGCGCCGAGCGGTGCTCAGGCGCCAGATTCCGGATTGGTTATGCCGACGGCATGACGTGGTGGTGCCGGTATTCCTCCGTGCTTGGTTTTATGGCCAGCGCGGTAACTACCAAAGCCACCGCCCCTGGTATCCATGCACTCCACGCAGTGGCCGTAGCGGAGGTAAAACCGGCAACCCACGGGGCCAGCAGCAAAGCCACAGCAATAATGGCCTGCGCCCATTCCGCGGCGGGCATTCCCGGGGCGGCCAGGTTAACGACTCCTCCGATGACCAGAAGGATGCCCAAGGTGACCATTACCGCCGTCGAGGATCCAGTTTGCGTGGTCCACAGCACTGAGAGGGCCGCGTAGGCTCCAGCGGCGACCACTGTCCAGTCCTGCCATCGCGTCCATTTCTTCATGGTGATACTGCTCCTTTTTCTTTGATGGAACCACCAAGCTCCTGCAAGGTGGCGTCCGGTCTTCCCGTAGTTCCAGCGTCCGTTTAATCGCCGAACGGCAACAGGGCCAAAAGTCACGAAGGTTGTGCAGGGTCATTAGGCCCTTGTAACCCGACGAACACGTCGGCAACAATTTGGAGGTGTTCAAAGATCGGCATGTGCGGTGCCGCCCCCGCCGGAGAGGAAACCATGAATCGTTTTGAGGAACCCGGCCCGACAGGCGTCACGGCGAAGCCCATCCGCGTGTTCATCCTCGATGACCACGAACTGGTTCGTCGGGGGCTGCAGGAACTGCTGGAAAGTGAAGGTTTCGAAGTCGTTGGTATGTCCGGGTCGGCGGAGGAAGCGACGCGCAGGATACCGGCCCTCCATCCCGATGTCGCCGTCCTGGACGCGCGGCTGCCTGACGGCACCGGAATTGAAGTATGCCGGGACGTCCGGTCCGTCGACCCCGCGCTGAACTGCCTCATCCTGACCAGTTACGACGACGAGCAGGCGCTGCGGGGTGCAGTGCTGGCCGGCGCGGCGGGCTACATCCTCAAGGAAATCGGGGGAACTGACCTTCTGGGTGCGCTGCGGCGGGCAGCGAAGGGTGAGTCCTTGTTCAATGAAGACGTCAAAGCGCGGATTATCCGCGGACTTACTGAACCAAAGAAGCTTGATCCCCGGATTGCGTCCCTGACTCCACAAGAACGGCGGGTCCTGGAATTCGTGGGGCAGGGCCTGACCAACCGTCAGATCGGCGAGGAGATGCTGCTGGCGGAGAAGACCGTCAAGAATTATGTGTCGTCGTTGTTGGCAAAGCTGGGATTCGAGCGCAGGACCCAAGCCGCCGTCTTCATGGCCAATGCGCCGGGGGAGAATGCCGGCAAGGGCCGCTGATACCGGTCCCGCTCAGCGCAGCGGGACGGTCCACGTCAGGGATGTCCCCTTGCCCGGCGTACTGGTGATGATGCATGAACCGTTGAGTTCCGCCGCCCTGCGGACCATATTGTCCAGTCCGTTGCCGGAACCTGTTTCGCTGAAGCCGCAGCCATCGTCCGCCAACTCCATCGTCAAGGCGTCATCTTCCACAGCAACGGAGACGGTGATTGTTTCCGCGCCGGAATGGCGCACAGCATTGCTGAGGCTTTCGGTCAGGACCGCCAGGAGGTGCTCGACCAGCACGTCGTCTTCAAGGGAATCGATCGCGCCTGTCAACGTCAGGTGCGGTGCGTGCGTGAGCGCTTTGGCTCCTGTTTGGATGGTCTGCATGATGCGGGTGCTCAGGAGCTCGCGATCGTCTCCGGTGGCCCGGAGCGAGTAGATGGTATTGCGGAGGTCCCTGATGCTGGTGTCCAGCTCGTCCGTGATGGCGTTGATGCGTCCTTCGACCGACGGTGCTGCGCCAAAGCGCCGCAAACTTTGGATGCTGAGTCCTGCGGCGAAAAGCCGTTGGATGACCAGGTCGTGGAGGTCCCGCGCAATTCTGTCCCGATCAGAAAAGACCACCTGTTGTTCACGCAGGCGGTGGATACGGTCAAGGGCGAGGGCCAACGCGATGTGTGAGCCGTACACCGAAGCCATCTCTACGTCGGTTGTGGAGAAAGCCCCCTTTCCGGATGATCGGCCAAGGACCAGGATCCCCTGATGGTCGCCCTGGGCGCTGAGGTCCATTGCCAGCAGGGTTCCCGGCTGCCCGGCCCGGTCGACGGGGAAGAGGCGCCATGGGTCCTGGACGGTTGAGGACGATCCATCGTTGCGGCCTTGAATGCCGGTGGAGGCCACGGAAAGGACACGTCCCTTAACCGGGGCGGCATCGGCCATGCCATCATCTCTGCCGGCGTGGCCTTCAACGGTGTATTCCCCGGCCTGCTCCGCTGAAGGCAGCAGCACCAAGGCCAGTTCTGCTCCGGATTCGCGCATTGCCCTTTCCGCGATCAGGTCAAGGGAGGCACCTTCAGGCCGGCCGTCGTCGAGCATCCTGCCGGTGATCTCCATGCAGGCTTCGAGCCACGAGGTCCGCCTGCGGGCGTCTTCGTAGAGGCGGGCATTCTCTATTGCCACCCCGGCTGCCGCGGCGAGGGCGACGGCGAGATCTTCGTCTTCGGGGGTAAAGTCTTCTCCGCCGTCCTTCTCCGTCAAATAGAGGTTCCCGAAGACCTTGTCGCGGACCCGGACAGGCACTCCGAGAAATGACTTCATCGGCGGATGATGCTTTGGAAAACCGTAAGCGTTCGGATGCCGGCTGAGATCGTGGAGCCGCAGCGGCATGGGATCGGTGATCAGCAGCCCCAGGACTCCGTGCCCGGTGGGGAGAGGGCCGATGCGGCTTGCCAGGTCTTCGTCGATGCCGACTGTGATGAAGTGGCTGAGCCCGCCATCTTCGCCTATTACTCCCAGAGCGCCGTAGCGCGCCCGGAGCAGGTCGCAGGCTGAGGCGACCACGCGTTCCAGCACGGACTCCAGGCCCAGGTCTTCGGCCACCGCCACCACGGCTTCGAGGAGACCGCGCGTTCTTTCCTGGGCCTGGAGCAATTCTCCGGCCCTCGCCACGAAGTCCTTGAGGAGTTCCTCCAGCGGTACGCCGGGTACGCCCGGTGGTGTGCCGTGTGGGTCCGGAGTGTCGTTCATCGCTGCCTTTCACCAAGGCCGGCGACCCTCTCCGAGGCATCCCGGCTCCTTGGGTGCCAGCCTACTCCGGGACTCGTTAGGCCTTCCATCAGCGGACGCCCCATCAGTCAATCAGGCAGGGGGTCTTTGTGCCCTGTCACGGAACCGTCGGCCGTCCTAGTGTCGTCGCATGATGAACAAACCTGCAATTCCCGAGGCGGAGAAGCTCGACGCCAACCAATGCTGGCAGCTTCTCCGCAGTGTCTCAGTTGGGCGCCTGGCAGTATGGGCAGTCGATCATCCCGACATTTTCCCCGTCAACTTCAAGGTGGATCACGGAACCTTGGTTTTCCGAACAGGAGAAGGCACCAAGCTGCACGCGGCCCTCGGCGCAACACCTGTGGCCATCGAAGCAGATGGCGTGGATTCCGACACTGGTGTCGCGTGGAGCGTCGTCGTCAAGGGAACAGCGGAAAGCATCAAACTGACGCAGGAAGTGCTGGACACCGTCGGTTTGTTGCTCTTCCCTTGGCAGGCCGGCCGGAAGGACCATTTTGTCCGTATCGTTCCGACGGCCATGACCGGACGACGCTTCAAGGTCACGCCGCCACTGACCTGGTGGAGTCCCTTGGACGACGCTACCCGGGCGTCATTGGAGTAGCCGGCATGTGGGGGAAGCCGGGACCAACGGCCCTAACGACGGCGGCCTGCCGCCGTTAGCGTCAAGGGCATGAACACAAAGCCTGCTGCCGCCGTTGAGCGGCTTGCCCCGGACGACTGCTGGGACCTTTTGGACCAAACCAACGTGGGCCGGCTGGCCGTACTCGTTGACGGGCATCCTGATGTCTTTCCCGTGAACTACGTCCTGGACGGCGACAGCATTGTCTTCCGCACAGGTGCGGGCACCAAGTTCTGGAGCACCATGACGACCTCGTGTGCCTTGGAGATCGACGGCTACGAGCCCGTCAGCGAAAAGGCATGGAGCGTGGTGGCCCGTGGACGGGCACACGTAATCCTGGACCGCCGGGAGAAGGCCGTCGTCGACGCACTCGGACTTGATCCCTGGCAGCCGGGCACCAAGGACAACTACCTGCGCCTGGCGCCTGAAGCACTCACCGGCCGGAGGTTCAAGACCAAACGGCCGGACCTCTGGGGAACCCCCTTGAACGACGCACGCGCCCAGGTATTCCGCTGACCCCTTCTCCAAACCGCCCCGCACCCGGGTTAAGGGCTGTAGCGGGGCCTCACACAGGACGGACCTCATGTCATGAAAGCCCTCGTCTACGGCGGCCCAGGCGTCAAAGCCTGGAAGGATGTTCCGGATCCGGTCATCACCGGGCCCGGCGATGCCATTGTTCGCGTTGATACAACCACGATCTGCGGTACGGATCTGCATATCCTCAAGGGCGACGTCCCCGCCGTTCAACCCGGCCGCATCCTTGGACACGAAGCTGTTGGTACGGTCACCGAAACCGGTAGTTCCGTCAGCGGCATCAGCCCGGGTGACCGTGTCATCATCTCCTGCATCAAGTCCTGCGGGCACTGCATCAACTGCCGGAAGGGACTCTTCTCGCATTGCCTGGGCAGCGAAGGGCAGGTGGGCACGGGCTGGATCTTCGGTCACCTCATCGACGGAACCCAGGCTGAATACGTCCGCGTACCCTACGCGGACAACTCCCTGCACAAGCTGCCGGCCGGCGTCAGCGACGACGAGGCGGTCATGCTGTCAGACATTCTTCCCACTGCCTTTGAAATCGGCGTACTCGACGGCCGGGTGGCCCCTGGGGACATCATCGCCGTGGTGGGCGCCGGGCCCATCGGCCTTGCGGCAATGGCGACGGCGGGGCTTTGCGGAGCATCAACGATCATCGCCATTGATCCGAATGACAGCCGCCTGGCCCGGGCAGCCGATTTCGGGGCAACCCACACCGTCAACCCAGGGAACCCGCAATGGGCCAGCGACGTCCTGGCTCTCACCGACGGAGCCGGCGTGGACGTCGCCATGGAAGCGGTAGGGCTTCCGGAGACCTTTGAGATGGCCCTGCGCCTGGTGCGCCCCGGCGGCAGCGTAGCGAACATCGGCGTCCACGGAAAACCGGTTGAGTTGCCTCTCCAGGACCTGTGGATCCGCAACATCAACATCAGCATGGGACTGGTCAACACGAACACCACCCCGATGCTGCTCCGGCTGGTGGCCCAGCACAAACTGCCGGCCGACAAGTTCGCTACCCACCATTTCCCCCTCGACGGATTCATGGACGCCTACGACACCTTCTCCCGGGCCACCGAGACCGAAGCGTTGAAAGTGGTCCTCAGCAGGAATCACCGTGGGTGACCGCCCGCCGCGGGGGCACGCCCAGTGACACTGCTCGCACGGTTCCCGCTGGTCGCCGGTACCGTGCTGGCCATGCTCGCCGTGGGGGCACTGCTGCTCAACGGAAACGGCGCCGCAGCACAGGGCACAGCGACCATCTACGCCCTCTCCGTGGCGCTTTACCGCGCCGGGACAATGGTCAAGGGCCTTTTCCACGGCAGGTGGGGCATCGACCTGCTCGCTGTCACCGCCATCGGCGCGACAGCCGCAGTGGGGGAGTACATCGCCTCCTTGGTCATTGTCCTCATGTTGACCGGGGGTGAAGCCCTGGAGGACTTCGCCCAGGGCAGTGCCACCAAGGAGCTCCGTGCCCTCCTCGAACGCACACCACGCCACGCCCACCGCGAGGCGGATGGCCGGGTGGAGGATATCGGCGTTGACCTGGTCGCGCCCGGAGACGTCCTTCTTGTCAAGCCGGCTGAAACCGTCCCGGTCGACGGAAGGCTGCTGTCCGACGTCGGGACTTTCGACGAGTCCGCACTGACCGGCGAAAGCCTGCCGGCAGAGCGGCTGACCGGTGACTTGCTGCTCAGCGGCTCCGTCAACGGGGCTGACGCAATCCGTATGGTGGCCACGGCATCCGCGATCGATTCCCATTACAACCAGATCATCGGCCTGGTGAGGGAGGCCGCAGCAAGCCGCGCCCCGACTGTCCGCCTGGCTGACAGGTACGCTGTGCCTTTCACCCTGGTTGCCTTCGTCATGGCGGGCGTGGCCTGGTGGCTCAGCCAGGATCCGGTCCGTTTTGTCCAGGTACTGGTGGTGGCCACACCGTGCCCCCTGCTGATCGCCGCGCCAGTGGCCTTCCTGGCCGGGACCAGCCGGGCCGCCAAGGCGGGGATCATCATCAAGAACGCAGGCACGCTGGAGCAGCTTAGCCGGGTGAGGTCGGCGGTCTTCGACAAGACAGGGACACTCACGCAGGGAAAACCCGTCCTGGCCGGGATTCGTCTCGCTCCGGGGACAGGGCTGTCAGAAGATGATCTCCTGCAGCTGGTGGCATCTGCCGAGCAGTATTCATCGCACATTTTCGCCGCCTCCGTCATTGCGGCGGCCCGCGGACGCGGTTTGTCGCTGCTGCCGGCGACAGGTGCCAGCGAACACGCCACCAATGGCGTGCGCGCCGAGGTCGGGTCGGTGCCGGTCGTTGTGGGAAAGCCCGCGTTCGTGGAAGAGAACACCACCGGCTTTGAGAGCGCAACGCTGGAAGGCGGACAGCTCGCCGTTTACGCGGGGGTCGGGGGAAAGTTCGCCGGAACGCTCATCATGAGCGATCCCTTACGGTCCAATGCCGTTGAGACCCTGGCGGAACTTGGCCGGTTGGGTGTGCGGCACACCATGCTCCTGACCGGGGACGCCTCGTCCACGGCCCGCCACATCGGCCAAAGTGCCGGCATTGACGACGTGGTGGCCGAGTGCCTGCCGCCGGACAAGGTCGCGGCCGTCAAGGCGCTGACGCTGCGGCCGGTCATGATGGTCGGCGACGGCGTCAACGACGCCCCCGTTTTGGCGGCAGCCGACGTCGGCATTGCCATGGGTGCCAAAGGTGCCACTGCGGCAAGCGAGTCCGCGGATGTGGTCATCATGCTCGATGACTTGTCACGGGCCGCGCTGGCCGTGGATATCGGCCAACACACCATGCGGATCGCACGCACCAGCATCTGGACGGGCATCGTGCTCAGTCTTGGCCTGATGGTGGTGGCAATGGCGGGGGTCATCCCGGCGGTAGCAGGGGCGTTGCTCCAGGAGTTCGTGGATCTGGCGACGATCCTGAACGCGCTCAGGGCACTGGGTCCGCGTGCCTCAAAGATGTCCCGCGAGCGGCAGGGCCAAGGAGTCAGTACCGCTCAGGCTCGTCCCCAAGTTCAAAGTAGCGGCCGTGGACCCTCGTAGGGGTGATCTCCACGTAGGTGTATTTGCGGGTGGGGATCCACGGTTTGAGCGGAAGTTTGTCCGCCTCGTCGATTTCTGTCTGGGATTCGATCACCCTTGCCTTGCCTTTGAGGACAACACTCCAGGCCTCGGACCCGACGATCTCCTCGACCTCGAAGGCAACTTTCTCGTTGACGGTCAGTTCGGCCAGCTTTGTTCCCGGATTCGTCCTGAGGAGCAATCGACCTTCGTGGGCGACAAAGTTCAACGGATAGATGTCCGGCTCTCCCAGGACACTGACGGCCAGGCGACCATGCTGGTTCCGTTCGAGCACCTTCCACGAGTCTGCTTCGGAGAGGACGGTGCCTGGTCGTTCGTCGTTTTCCACGGTGTTTCTCCTGCGTGATGTAGGGGCCACAGCGCCGGGTGGGCAGCTGAGAGCTGATGAACGTGATCCTATGGCGGGCACCATCGGCCACGACAGGGCCGAAGGTCCCGCGGCCTTGCGCCATGACCTTCGGCTCTGGCGCCCGGGCAGTCCTTGGGAGAAGCCCGGACGACCGTCGGCAGAGGGGACTTTCTGCCCTACACGTGCCGGTTCGAAGGCGCTAGGCTCGGCGCTATGGAGAACACATCAACGGCAGAGGACACCAAGGCACTCAGCGTCCACGACTGCTGGAAGTATCTGCAGTCGGTGTCCATCGCCAGGATCGCCCTCATCAATGACGGGTTGCCGGAGATTTTCCCGGTGAACTTTGTCCCGAAGTTTGGAACCGTCCTTTTCAGGACCGGGCCGGGAACGAAACTCGACGCCCTCCGGGAGGGATCCGCCATTTCCTTGGAAGCCGATGGATTCAACCGCTATGGAACCGTCGCCTGGAGCGTCATCCTCAAAGGAAGCCCCGAATTTGTCACCCAGCCAGAGGACATCCAGGAGGCCATCGATGCCGGTCTTTCCCCGTGGCAGCCTGGCGCCAAGGACATTCTGGTCAGGGTCACGCCAACAGAGATCAGCGGACGCCGGTTCGTCATCAGCCCACCGTCCAAATGGTGGCCGCCGCTTGATCCCTCCGCTGCCGACGGGCACGACGACGAAACCCGCTAACTGCCGTCAGGTCCCTTTTCTCCGGGGCGCGTCAGGATGGTGGGGCACTGAACGTGCAGCAGCACATGCTGGGCGACGGAGCCGAGGAGTACGCGCAATCCTCCGCGGCCTTTGCGCCCCATGACCAGCACTTGCGCATGCCGGGCCGCGTCCACGAGCGCATCCCCGGGGCCTTTTCCGGCGTCGGAACTTTCCTTGACAATGATGTCCGGGAACTGCCGGCCGGCGTGCTGGGCGGAGGCGCGGAGGACATCCGCGTCCACGGAAGACGCCGCATCGGGGCCCGTGGCGTGGACAAGGATCAACTCCTGACCCAGCCTTGCAGCTTCCGCAGCGCCGAACTCCACGGCGGAGAGAGATTCAGCCGAACCGTCAACACCTACCACCACGCCGGACCGACCCTGCGGGTGGTCGGCAGGAACAACGGCGACGTTGCCCTTGCCTGTGACAGCCACCTGGAAACTGACCGAACCGTACCCTTGCCCTTCTGTGCCTGGTCCACGGTCCGTTCCCACCACCACCAACTCGTAGTCGGCCGACAACGCGGCGATCGTTTCGGCAGGTTCACCTGATAACCGGCGGTGGACGACGCTCAAGCGCGGGAAGGCCGTCGTCAAGCGGGCCGCTTCACTTTCAAGAAGGTCATCGCCACGTCGCTGCGCCAGCTGCCGGTCGCGTTCCTCGGGATAGAGCCATTCTCCGGGAACAACATGCACCAAGACCAGGCCGGAACCCATCGAATCCGCCCGGGCAGCAGCCCAGTCCGCAACATGTCCACCGGCCCGGGAACCGTCCAGCGCAACCAGGATCTGATTCTTCACGAACGGAGTTCCCTTCGGTTGCCAACGGTGATGGTCTCCACTATCGGTGGCACAGGCCGCCGTCGCAAGGGCCGGAAGGCCCTCCCACTGTGCGGCACAGTGCGTTAGGGTCCACAGGGAGGGCACGATCCGTTGCAGTACCGGTGACGAGAGGAGAACATGCGCGTCCTTGTACTGAACCCAGGTTCCTCATCGCTGAAGTACCACCTTCGGGAGACCGTCGATGCCGGCCGGGCTGCGGGCATCCTGCTGTCAGGACAGGTTGACTGGCCACCGGGGGAGCGCTCCAGCCCGGATCGCCTGGAGGCCGCTTTTGACGAACTGGAGGCCACCATCAAAAGCGTTGGATCCGCGCCGGAAGCAATCGGACACCGCGTTGTCCACGGCGGCGCACAGTTCAGCACTCCGGTTCGTGTCACCGCGGAAGTAACAGCGGCCATTGATGGGCTCAGTCCCTTGGCGCCGCTCCACAATAGGGCCAGCGTTGCCTGTATCGAGGCGGCCGGCCAACGATGGCCCGATCTGCCACAGGTTGCGGTCTTTGACACGGCCTTCCATCGCTCCATTCCGGACTTTGCCGCCCGTTATGCCATTCCGGAGGATCTATACCGGGATTATCCCGTGCGGCGATACGGCTTTCACGGAATCTCCGTCGAGATGGCCTGCCAGGACACAGCCGCGTTTCTCGACGGGCCTGTTTCCACCCTGAGCGCTGTGGTGGCCCACGTCGGCAACGGAGCGTCCGTCACCGCCGTCAGGCATGGACTCAGTGTGGATACCTCCATGGGAATGACACCTTTGGAGGGGCTCGTCATGGGCACGCGCTCCGGAGACCTGGATCCATCCGTGGTCCTGCTGTTGCAGCAGGACGGAGCAACCGCGGATGAAGTCGACCACATCCTGAACCACCAATCGGGGCTGCTTGCAGTTGCTGGATCCGCGGACATGAGGACTGTTGGGATGGCTGCCCGCAACGGCGAGCCCCGGGCCCGTCTGGCCATCGACATGGCTGCCTACCGCCTCGCCAAGTACGTAGCCGCGTATTCCATGGTGGTTGGCGGACCCGGCGCCCTGGTGTTTACCGGGGGAGTGGGCGAGAACTCTGCGCTGTTCCGGGAGAAGGTGGTCGCCTGGTTGGGACCACTTGGCCTTGGCATCGACGCGGCCCTGAATAACGCGGCCCTGAACAACAAGGCCCCGAATACGGCCGCCCGGGACGGCATCCGCGTGATCAGCACCATGGACTCCACATTTCCGGTGCTCGTAGTGCCCAGCGACGAAGAACGTGCCATTGCAGAATCGACGGCGGCTTTGCTCGCCATGCCAACTGAGGAAGGTTGATCGCGACATGAGCCGGGACTTGAACACCACCGATACCGATCCTAAGCCTGAAGAAGAGAACTTTGACCTCCTGCACCGGTACTGGTCCGCGGCGAACTACCTGACGGTGGCCCAAATCTACCTCCAGGAAAATCCCTTGCTGCAGGAACCACTGGAACCACGGCACATCAAGCCCCGGCTCCTGGGCCATTGGGGCACCAGTCCGGGCCTATCCCTGATCTATGCTCACCTCAATCGCGTCATCCGCCGCACGGGTGCCCAGGTCCTGATGGTGACCGGACCCGGCCACGGTGGCCCCGCCGTCGTCGCCAATACCTACTTGGAAGGCAGTTACTCGGAGGTTTACCCCGCCGTCGGCAGAGACCTGGAAGGGCTCCGGTCCCTGGTCCGGCAGTTCTCGACGCCGGGAGGCATCGCCAGCCACGTCGGTCCGGCGACGCCCGGATCCATTCATGAAGGCGGCGAGCTGGGCTACTCGCTGATGCATGCCACCGGTGCGGCAATGGACAACCCGAACCTGATTGTTGCCTGCGTCGTCGGCGACGGGGAAGCTGAAACCGGGCCGCTGGAGAGATCCTGGAAAGCGCCATCGTTCATCAACCCGCTCAGGGACGGGGCGGTACTTCCCATCCTCCACCTCAACGGGCACAAGATCTCCGGACCCACTGTGCTGGGCAGACGCTCAAACCTTGCCGTAGCCTCCCTCTTGGAAGCGCACGGCTGGGATCCCGTCATTGTGTCCGGAGATGACCCGGCCTTGGTTCACCCCGCCCTCGCCTCATCGTTGGACGCCGCCTACGCCTCCATTCGCGCCATCCAATCCCATGCGCGTAAGGAGGGAGTCACCGGCCCCGCACGGTGGCCGGCCATCATCCTGCGGACGCCCAAAGGATGGACCGGGCCGGCGACCGTGGACGGGAAAGCCGTGGAGGGAACCCACCGCTCCCACCAGGTCCCGCTGGCCGGGGTCAGGGACAACCCCGGGCACCTAAGGCAACTTGAGGAATGGATGCGCTCCTACCGGCCGGAAGAACTTTTCGACGCCGATGGGCGGCTGATCGCCGAACTGTCCGGGCTGGCCCCCGAAGGCGATCTGCGCATGGGGTCGCTGCCCGCCAGCCGTGGGAAAGGGGGCCGCGACCTCACCACGCCCGAGCTCAAGCAATACGCCATCGAGCCGGTTCCCCGCGGCGCAGTGATGCATGAAAGCACCAAACCGTTGGGGGAGATGCTGCGGGACATTTACCTCGACACCGCCGACGATCCAAGGTTCCGGCTCTTCTGCCCCGACGAGACCAACAGCAACAGGCTCGGCGCGGTCTTCGAAGCCACCGACAGGTGCCTCATGGAGCCGGCCGCGAGCAGTGCTGCCGCGCTTGCAGCGGACCACGTGTCCGTCAACGGGCGGGTGATGGAAGTCCTGTCCGAACATCTGTGCCAGGGCTGGCTGGAAGGGTACTTGCTGACAGGCAGGCATGGCCTGTTTGCCAGTTACGAGGCATTTGCGATGGTGAGTGCTTCCATGACCATCCAGCACGCCAAATGGCTCCAGCATTCCCGGGACCTGGAATGGCGGGAACCCGTACCCAGCTTGAACATCCTGTTGACTTCCACCTGCTGGCGCAACGACCACAACGGATTCAGCCATCAGGGACCAGGGCTCATCGATGCCGTGATTTCACTGTCAAGCACGGTCGTCAGGGTCTACTTCCCGCCGGATGCGAACACCCTGCTGGTCACGGCGGAACACGTCCTCAAGAGCAAGGACTACGTGAATCTGGTAGTGATCGACAAACAGGAACATCCGCAGTACTTGTCGCTCGAAGAGGCGAGGCAGCACGCAGCTGTGGGCGCATCGGCATGGGACTGGGCCGGAAATGAGATCCCGGGGACCCCAAGCGGCAGGGAACCTGACATCGTCCTGGCCTGCGCCGGTGATGTACCCACGCAAGAGACTTTGGCGGCTGCCTGGCTCCTCAAAAAACATGTCCCGGACATGTCCGTCCGTGTCGTCAATGTCATGGATGCCATGGTCCTGCCGCCTCCGGGTACCCATCCGCACGGGCTTTCGAGTGCTAAGTTCCAGGAACTCTTCACTGCCGACGTGGACGTCGTGATGGCCTGGCACGGTTATGCGCGGGCCCTGCACCAACTTCTGCACGGCCGCCCGGAGCCCGAGCGCTTCCACGTCCGTGGATACAACGAGCAAGGAACCACCACCACGCCTTTCGACATGGTGGTCCTGAACAAAGTCAGCCGGTATCACCTGGTGATGGAAGCACTGCACCGGGCCAAGGGAGAATTCGCAGGAGCCGGGCACCTCCTGGAGCATTGCCAGAGCCAACTGGAAGCCCACGCCAACTACATCCGGGAGCACTTTGAAGACCTTCCGGAAATCCGGGACTGGGTATGGACGCAGCAGTAGCTCAACCTCGTCCACTGTGCTCATGAGTGAACACGATAAGACCTGGCACGGTCAGCACCTCGCGGGCCTGAGCAAGGGTGAGCGAGCAGCGGACTACCTCCGCAACGGCATGGGCAGCTGGACTTTCGTCGGGTGTTTCGTCTTGGCGATGGTGGTTTGGGCCGCCATCAATTCCTACCTTCTGGCCGGGAACGCCTGGGACCCTTACCCGTTCATCCTGTTGAACCTGTTCTTGTCGATGCTTGCCGGCCTTCAAGGTGCCATTTTGCTGATCGCAGCGAAACGGCAGGATGCCATAGCCGCAGCAATGGCACAGCACGACTTCGACACAGACGTGCAGGCCAAAGCGGAGATCGACCGGCTGATGGCGATCAACAGCGAACAATTGGAGCTGCTTGGGAGGCTGTTGGCCGCCCTTCCGCAGTCAGGTGTTTCAGAGGAGGACAACGACGGCGAAAAGCCTACGCCAACTCGTGGCGACCCGTCACCATAACCAGCAAGCGGTACGGGGTCTACAGTGGGTGTATGGCTGCCAGCCGCAATCCGCTCGATGACCTGCGTGAGACCATTGGCCATCTGGCCAATCAGCTCAAGCTGCCCGGTTCGGAGCGCGTCGACGACTTGGTCGGCGACCTCATCGGAGTCAAGCCGGGGCCGGCCCGGCCGCTGTCCGAAGTGCAGGCCGAACTCGATACGCTGGTCGGACTGGAGACCGTGAAGGAACAGGTTCGTGCCCTGGTTGCCATGCTCCGTGTCCAGGCCCGCCGAAAGGCGCACGGCCTGCCGGAAGTGGCCACCTCCCAGCACCTGGTGTTCCTCGGAAACCCGGGCACGGGCAAGACCACCGTGGCGCGGCTTTTGGCGGAGATGTACCGCGCGGTCGGTCTGCTGCAGAAGGGACACCTGGTTGAGGTCGACCGTTCGGGCCTGGTGGGGCAATACGTCGGAGCGACCGCCATCAAGACGGACCGGGTGATCCGGCGTGCGCTGGACGGTGTCCTCTTCATCGACGAGGCTTATGCGCTGGCCCCGGAGGACGGGCGGACGGACTTCGGCCCGGAGGCCATTGAAGTCCTGCTCAAGCGGATGGAGGACCATCGGCATCGGCTGGTCGTGATCGTCGCCGGTTACCCCCGGTTAATGGAAGCCTTTTTGCTCTCCAACCCTGGCTTGCGCTCCCGGTTCGCCCGGGAGATCACATTCCCTGACTACTCGGTGGACGAACGCCAAACGATTTTTCACCAAATGCTTGCCCAGCACCAGTACATGTTGGAGCCGGGTGCGGACCAGATGCTGCGTCGCATCCTCGCCGGGCTTCATGCGAGCGAGGACTCCGGTAACGCACGGTTCGCCCGCACGCTGTTCGAGCAGGCACTGAACCGGCAGGCATTGCGGCTGTCCTTGGACGAAGGACAAAGCCTGGATGCTCTTGACCGGGAGGCCGTCATGACGCTCACCGCTGATGACATCGTCGAGGCGGCACTGGCTTTGGGCGAAGAGCCGGAGCCGGAACAAGCCGATGAGGTGGAACGGCCGCGCTGGTGGCGCTGGCTGGCCTGACCGGCCCGGCAGCAGCACGCCTGATTCCTTTGGACAACTCTTCTAGAACAGGGGCCAGGGCACCGCAGGCATGTCACCGCTTGGCGGAGGAAAACGCCCTGCCAAGCGCAACCGGGTGCAGCGCGCAACCAGCGCTTCCAATTCCTCGTCGCTGAGCAACTCTGCCAGCTCTTGGCCCAAGGTACCCGGCAGTTCATCGCTGACACGATCAATGCCGTCGAGTTCCTCTACGGTCAGTGCATCTCCCAGCCAGCCCCACAGCACGGTCCGCAGCTTGTGGTCGCTATGGAAGGTGAGCCCATGGTCAACGCCGTGCCGGTGTCTGTCCGGCATGGGCAGTATGTGGTTGCCCTTTCGGTCAGCGTTGTTGACCACGAGGTCGAACACGGCCATGCGCCGCAGGGCCGGGGAATCTTCGTGGATGAGGGCAACCATCTGTCCGTTCTCATCCTGGCCTTCGAGAACTTGTTTCCAGCCCGACTCCGGTACTTCGTCCATTGACACCAGGTCCACGGGGCTTTGGGTCGGGTCCTGCTCCTGCCAGAGCTGTACCATTCCTTCCCCCAGGGGACCATCGCGCAGCCAAGTCTTCGGGACGATGTTCCAGCCCAGCACCTGCGAAACCAGGTAGGCGGCCACCTCCCGGTGAGCGAGGGTGCCGTGGGGAAAATCCCACAGTGGACTTTCACCGGCTATGGGCTTGTAGACCACTTGGGTGTCGCCGATGCTCCCCAGGAAAGTGGCGTTTGAGGCCGTGGTGATGCGGCCCGTGAGTTTCAGTTCGGCGGTCGCGAGATCCGGCGTCGGCATCAGACCTCGGGAACGGTGCAGGTGTGCCCATCTGCATCCATGGGGTACCCGCAGAGCGGGCACATCGGACGCCCGGCATCCACGATCTCACGGGTGCGCTTGGCAAACGCGCGTGCTGTACCCACCGGCATTCGCACCAGCATCATTTCGGTGTCGCCGGCGCTGTCTTCAAGCGGTTCGTCGTCGGTATCGACGTCGATGATGGGGTAGGCCTCGACGACTATCTGTGCCGTGGTCGGGTCCCAATCCAGAGTCATGGCACCGGCGCGGAACTGCTCGTGCGGGGCCTCAAGCGGGTCGTTGTCGACCAGTTCCATGGGAGTACTTGTGGGAATGCTGAAGGGGTTGCCTTCAATGGTGCTGAGCTGGTCGAGAATTTCGTCTATTTTCTCCGCGAGTTGGGCCGATTGTTGCTTCTCGAGGGCAATACTGACGATTTCTGCCCCTGCGCGTACCTGCAAGTAGAACGTGCGGGCTCCCGGAAGGCCAATGGTGCCGATGACAACCCGATCGGGCCAGGCAAACTCGTGAACACGTGTAGGCATGTCAGTATCTTAGGCACATGCGGTTCATGGCGTCTTCTGACCGGCCCCGCCCCCCACCGGCGCGTCGCCGGAACGGATGCCATTCGAGAGCCAGGACAGATCCCCGGCTTCCGTGTTGGTTGCGTAGACGCTTGGCCGGTCAGCACCGTAGTGGACGATTGATACGGAGGCGGGATTGACGTTAATGCGCTGGAACAGATCCAGGTGCATGCCGAGGGCGTCGGCGAGGATTGACTTGATCACATCGCCATGACTGACGGCAGCCCATACGGCCGCCGGCCCGAACTCGGCCTCGAAGGCCGCATCGTGGCGTCGGATCGCCGCCACCGACCGGGCCTGCATGGCGGCCATGGACTCACCGCCGGGAAAGACGACGGCGGATGGTTGGGACTGCACCAAAGACCATAGGTCCTCAGTCGCGAGATCACTAAGCCTCCGGCCCTGCCACTGGCCGTAGTCACACTCAGTAAGGTCGTACTCGACCGGCGCGTACGGCGCGCTGGACTGTCGGTCGAGGATGAGTTGGGCGGTCTGCCGGCAACGCTCAAGGGGGCTCGATACCACCCCCGCCAAGGGAACCGCGGCGAGCCGGTCTCCGGTCAGGGCCGCCTGGTCACGCCCGACCTGGTCCAGGCTGACTCCGTCGGCGCGACCGGCCAACAGACCGGAGGCATTGGCAGTGGTGCGGCCGTGCCGCACGAGGATAAGTGTCGCCATCCACCCAGCCTAACCATCTGCCCGTGGATGGTGTGGATCAGGCCGCATGGAAAAACCAACGAGGAACGAAATCACCGGTGCTTTGAAGGCCCGTTCAGCAAAGACGGCTGCTCCGCCGGCCTTGGGGTATTTTGTGACCAACTCTGCGTAGGACCCCGCCGTCAGCATTGCGAGGAAAAGCGCCAGGGCAAGGGGAATCCAGATGGCCCCTCCCACCTCGCCCGCGACCTTGCCCACCAGTGCGTAGATCCCTGCACCCAACACATCGCCGAGGATGAAGAGGAAGAGGAGGGGTCCGGTAATGGATTGCTTGAGTCGTGAACTCTTGGCTTTGGCAGGGTCAAGAGTGTCGCACCGTTATGGCCTGTGTTGGCCGGCGAGGGGACAGGTGAAGGGGTCGGCAGCGGCGAGGCCAACCTTATTCAAGTACTGGATGACGATTGAATATGAGTGCATCAGCCCGGTCTCGGTATAGGGAATATCCAGGAGAAGGCAGTGCGCTTTGACGATGTTGCTCGCCTCGCGAAGGTGCCTGCGGGGCATATCCGGAAAGAGGTGGTGTTCGATTTGGTAGTTGAGGCCACCCATGAAGAACGTCACAAACTTCCCACCCGTGATGTTGCGGGAAGTGAGCACCTGCCGAGTCAGGAAGTCGGCACGGCTGTTTTCAGGAAGGATCGGCATCCCTTTGTGGTTTGGCGCGAAGGTCCCGCCCATGTACAAACCAAAGACCGCGACTTGAACCGCGATGAACGCAGCGGCAACACCCGGGGACAGGACGAGGAACAATATTCCGAGATAGGTGCCGAAACGCAGACCCAGCAGGCCCAGCTCAAGCCACCGGAACTTGACCGGCCCTCGACGCAGCAAATACTTCAGCGAATCGATGTGCAGAGTCCAGCCAAGGAACAAAAGCAGGGGGAACAGGAGATAGCCCTGTCGTTTGCCGTAGGCCCTGGAGAACCGACCACAGTTGCCCGGCAATTCGTTGTGGAAGATGATGGCGCCTGGAGCGATGTCCGGGTCCTTGTTGACCACGTTCGGCCGTGCATGGTGCCGTGAGTGTTTGTCTGTCCAGTAGGCGTAGCTCATGCCCACCATCAGGGTGGCGAGCAGACGGGCGGTCCATTCGTTTGCCGCGCGGGACGAGAACACCTGAAGATGCGCTGCTTCATGGCCGAGCAACGCGAACTGCGTGAAAACGACGCCGAGCGCGCCGGCGATGGCGAGCTGGAGCCAGGAGTCACGCAGGAGGAAGAACGCCACCCAGACGCCGGCGCCCGAAACGCCAAGCAGCGTCAGCAGCACCAGGTAGTAACGCCGCGACCGCTCAAGCAATCCGGCTTCCTTGATTAATGTCAAGAGCCCCGCATAGCTGCTGGTGACTTTGTTCACCCGGACTCCCGACGATGCATGCGCGGGGGAAGGCGAACGTGGGGGAACGACCGGCGGCGGCTGGTTAATGAGCGACAAGGTGTTGCCTCCTCGGATGCGCTGGAAAAGCGATGCGCTGGAAAAGCGGTGCGCTGGCAAGCAATGCCGAGGTCTGGGGCAACAACTCAAGCGTAGGCACGGAAGGTTCCGTGAGTCCATAGGAAATGGACTACGGCGCGCGATCCATTGCGAAGTGTCCCAACGGGAGTGCTAGATCATCAGGGTGCGTTTGACGATACTTTCAGCAACGTCGTGGAGATTTTGCCGGGTGGAGCGTGCATGTGCGCGCAGCACGTTGAAGGCACTGTCCATGTCCAGGTTCTTGGTCTGCGCAATGACACCCTTGGCCTGCTCGATGAGCACCCGGGTGGTCAGAGCCCGTTGCAGTTGATCGTTAAGGATGCCCGCTTCCCGAATAGTCCGTTCCTGCAGAAGGCTGATGGTTGCTACGTCGGCCATGGCCTGGGCTATGGCCGCGTCTTCGGGACTCAAGGCACCCGTTTCGGCGCCAAACAGACCCATGGCACCGATAACCCTTGTATGGACGCGCATTGGTACTGCATGCACTGACCGGAAACCCATGTCCAGGGCGATTTGATGGAAGGCTGGCCAGCGTTCGCCAAGGTCCCTGATGTCGTCGACGGTGACGACAGCTCCAGTCCGGTAGCACTCCACGCAGGGACCTGCGCCGGCTTCAAGTTGGAGCAACTCCACCAGCTGGCTTTGCTCGCTGGTTGAAGCCAGCAGCTGCAGGTTCCCGTCAGCGTCAGAGAGCAACAGCCCTGCCTGGGCAGCATCGAGCAAATCGACGGCGTCTTCCACGAGGGTGTGAAGCAGATCCAGGACGTCGTAGTCGGCAACGAGCGTGTCGGTAAGCTTCACGAATGTGTCGCTAAGACGCTCGGCTCTGCTTTTTATTACCATGTCAGCATTTTACTGTGGGCCGGTATCGGTGGCGCCCGCTGCCGGCGTGAAATCAAGCCGCCTGTTCACGACGTCCATTGCGGTGTCCTGCAAAGAACGTCCGCTGGCGAAGGCGTGGCCTCGCAGCAGCAGCAACGCTTCGTCGGCGGTGCTTCCTGTCTGGACCAGCACCATCCCGGTAGCCTGGTGGATTTCCCGCCGTGCCAGCGGAACGGTGGCAGTCCCGGTATCACCGTCCGGCAGTAATCCCCGCAGCAATGTCCATGCCGTCCGGTTGGCAATCCGGGCGGCACGGGCGCCCTGCTCAGTGCTGAGTTCGCGCGGTGAGGTGCAGTAAAGTTCCACGACGCCGATAACCAGGTCACCGGCCAGCAAGGGGAACACGAAGAGCGCCTTTGCATCAGTACTGCTTGCTGCTTCTGCAAAGGCGGGCCACGAGCGGACTCCAGCGTGGCTCAGATCGTTGATCATGACCGGCAGATGGGTACGGAAAACATCCCACCGTGGCCCGTCTCCAAGATCGTACTGAAGCTCATCAAGCCGCGCAGCTGTAGCGTCGGATGCGCACATCAGGGTTTCGGCCGCAGAACCTCCGAATATCGACACTGCCGCTCCGGCGATGGGCAGTTCCTCGAGGAATGCAGAACACAGGTCGCCGTGGGGACCGTGCCCTGGCGCTGAGGTCACTTCAGGCACGCTGTGTCACCTCTCATGTGATGGCTCGGCTGCACCAAGGACAACCATTCCTGTTTTTTCAAGACAGTCATTTTCAAGACAATCGCGCTCTGACTGTTACCCCAACCTTAAACCCGACGGGTGAAGAGATACCCGACGGCGGCTGTCACCGCGGTCAGTTCACGGTCGCTGGAGGCTACGCCGCCTTCAGATTTACGGCCAACTGCCCGGCCGCCGAGTGCGTCCTGCAGTGAGCGACAGCAACTTCGGCAGACGGAACGGCCCCCACTTGGGAGGGCCGTTCGGTCGAATGCTGCTACCTAGTGTCCGGCGTCGGCCGCCGCTTTCTTTTTGGCGTCCTTTTCCGCGTCCTTCTCAGCGCGCAGCGCTTCCGCCTCGTGCTGCTCCTCAGCTTTTTCATGGTGGATAACCTCGGCGAAGAGTTTCTCCATTTCCTTCGCCACACCAGCTGCCGAGGCAGGATTCTGTCCGGTTACCAGCCGATCATCCACGACGACTTTCTCTTCAAAGACACCTGCGGAGACATGGTGCGCTTCCTGTTCTTCCAAACGGTCGGCAAGAAAGAACGGGATGACCTTGTCCTTCCCGGCGGCGACTTCTTCGTCGTTGGTGAATGCGGCCACGTCCCGACCCTGGACGAGCCGGAAACCATCCTTCAATTCCACATTCAGCAGCCCGGCGGGACCATGACAGACAGCGCCCACCAAGCCCCCGGCGTCGTAAACGCTCGCTACCAGCCGCTGCAGTCCTTCACTGTCGGGGAAATCCCACATGGTGCCGTGACCTCCCACGAGGTAGACGGCATCATATTGCTCCGGGTCTATGACGTCGACGCGGGCAGTGTTGTAGAGCCCGGCGCGCGTCGTCTCGTCCTGCGTGAAAGCAACCTGGATGGGATCATCGGTGTCTACTACGTCGCTGGGAGGCTGGCCGCCCTTGATGGAAGCAAAATCGACGAAGTGGCCCGAATCCTTGAAGACCTTCCACGGATGTGCGGCTTCGGCCACGTTGTAGCCGGTCTTTTCGCCCGTATCACCGAGCTCGGAAACGCTGGTCAGTACCATAAGGATTTTCTTCATGAAGTGCTCCTTTCGTCCACCGCCAACACTACGCCCTGGTCCAAATGGGCTCCCTGGAACCGACAGAAGGGGCCGCAAGCCGGTTTCCCTTGACGTCATGGGTGGGCGTCTCCCGTTACCGTCCATTTCTGTTGAACGTGTCACATTTGTTTGCATCCAGCCCCAGCGACCCTGATCCTTGCAAGACCTAGTTTTTTTAGCGCTTGTCAGAGCGTGCCCAATGGAGGACACAATTTATGACTAACGTTCTTTGGTTTTCTGAGCTTGGCTTGTCCGACCTTGACCAGGTTGGCGGCAAAAATGCATCGCTTGGGGAAATGGTTCGAAATCTCGCCTCTGCAGGGGTGAAGGTTCCGGGCGGTTTCGCGACGACGGCGGACGCTTACCGGCGTTTCCTGGCGGAGTCGAAGCTGGATGCGAGGATTGAACAGATTCTTGAGGGCCTGGACAGCGGCGACGTCGCCGCTTTGGCCAAGGTTGGCCAGGAAATCCGTACCCTGATCCGGGAGACCCCGTTCCCCGCGGGTTTGGAAGAAGACATCCGGACCGCCTATGAGCGCCTGACCGGGGAGCATGGTGCGGACGTGTCGTGGGCGGTGCGTTCCAGCGCCACGGCCGAGGACCTCCCCGATGCTTCCTTTGCCGGGCAACAGGAGACATTCCTGAACATCCGTGGAATCGGAAACATCCTGCACGCGATCAAGGACGTCTTCGCGTCGCTGTACAACGACAGGGCGATTGCCTACCGGGTCCACCATGGATTCACGCATTCGGAAGTAGCGCTCTCTGCCGGTATCCAGCGGATGGTTCGTTCCGACGTCGGCGCCTCCGGCGTCATGTTCACCATGGACACCGAAACCGGCTTCACCGACGCCGTGTTCATCACGTCGTCTTACGGACTGGGGGAAGCTGTGGTCCAGGGGGCAGTGAACCCTGACGAGTTCTATGTCTACAAGCCTGCCTTGGCGGCAGGCCGGCCGGCAGTTCTCAAGCGCGGTCTGGGCGGGAAGGCCGTGCAGATGGTGTACACGGAATCCGAAGAGGTCGGCCGGACCGTCGACTTCATCCCCGTGCCGCAGGATTCCCGGAGCCGGTTCAGCCTGACCGACGCGGAGGTCGAGCAGCTTGCCCGCCATGCCGTGGCGATCGAGCGGCACTATGGCCGTCCCATGGACATCGAGTGGGGCAAGGACGGTGTGGATGGGGAGCTTTACATCCTGCAGGCCCGCCCGGAAACGGTTGAGTCACGCAAGGCAGCGGGCGTCACGTCCCGCTACACGCTCACCGAGCGGTCCACAGTCTTGGTCGAGGGGCGCGCGATCGGTCAGCGCATAGGCGCCGGCCAGGTCCGGGTACTTTCTTCGATTGACCAGATGGCCTCGTTCCAGGAGGGCGACGTTCTTGTCGCGAACATGACGGACCCCGACTGGGAACCGATCATGAAGAAGGCTGCTGCGATCGTCACGGACCGTGGCGGGCGGACTTGCCACGCTGCGATCATCGCCCGCGAACTGGGCATCCCTGCGGTCGTCGGCACAGGATACGCCTCGCAGATCCTCAAGGACGGCGCCCCGGTGACGGTGTCCTGTGCCGAGGGCGAAGCGGGGCTCGTATATGAAGGCCTGCTGGATTACACGCTCCAGGAGACCAGCCTGGAGACCATGCCGGAGGCTCCGGTGAAGATCATGATGAACGTCGGAACCCCGGAGCAGGCATTCAGTTTTGCCAAGCTCCCCAACCACGGCGTCGGCCTGGCCCGGCTGGAGTTCATCATCAACCGGCAGATCGGTGTCCACCCCAACGCCTTGCTGGCAGTGGCCGGAGAGATCGAGCGCCCGGCAACACTGGACGATTACACCGTCCGTCTCATCCAGGAAAAGATCGCCGCCTACGACGGCCCCCGCGATTACTACGTCAAGCGCCTGGCCGAGGGCATCTCGACCATCGCCGCAGCCTTCGCACCGGAGCCGGTGATCATCCGGCTCTCGGACTTCAAATCGAACGAATACGCCAACCTGGTGGGCGGTCCGGCCTTCGAACCCGAAGAAGAAAACCCGATGATCGGCTACCGGGGCGCCTCCCGGTATCTCTCTGCGGCCTTCCGGCAGGCCTTCGAACTCGAATGCGAAGCACTGAAGTTTGTGCGCAACGAGATGGGCCTGACGAATATCAAGCTCATGGTTCCGTTCGTGCGGACCCTCGACGAGGCACGCGGCGTGACCGAGCTGCTCGCTGCCAACGGGCTGAGGCGGGGAGAAAACGGGCTGGAGATCGTGATGATGTGCGAACTGCCCGCGAACGCGCTCCTGGCCGATGAGTTCCTGGAGTACTTTGACGGCTTCTCGATCGGTTCCAACGACCTGACCCAGCTCACCTTGGGCCTCGACCGTGACTCCGCTCTTGTGGCCGAAGGCTTCGATGAGCGCAATCCGGCTGTGACCAAACTGCTGGAAATGGCCATTGCCGCCTGCCGGGCCAAGGGACGGTACGTCGGGATCTGTGGTCAGGGACCCAGCGACCACCCGGACTTTGCCGAGTGGCTCCTGGGGCAAGGCATCAGCTCCATCTCGTTGAACCCGGACGCGGTGACTGAGACCTGGCTGCGCCTGGCCCGCTCAACCAACGTCACCAGCCCCACCGTCTAAATGACCGAGCATCAAACCGTGGGGGCAGGCTCCGTGCCTTCCCCCACGGTGTTCTTTCTCTCCGACAGCACCGGGATTACGGCCGAGACGCTCGGCAATACGCTGCTCACCCAGTTTCCTGGCCAACGGCTCGAGCGGCGCACCATCCCCTTCATCACTACCATCGAGCAGGCGCGCGAGGTCGTTGCGCTGATCGACCGGGTTGCGGCCACAGGTCCTGACCCGATCATCTTTTCCACGGCCGTCGGGCAGGACATCCGTGCGGTTCTCTCCAAAAGCCGCGGGCAGTTTTTCGACCTGTTCGGTGCGCATATCGGGAAACTTGAACAGACCCTCGGCGCAACGGCCAACGGAAAACCGGGCCAGGCCCACGGCGTGGGGGATGCCGTCCGCTATCAGTCCCGCATGGCCGCCGTCGAATATGCCATCGAACACGACGACGGCCAGTCACTTCGGGCGCTCGAACGCGCCGAGCTGATTCTTATCGCTCCTTCCCGTTGCGGTAAGACTCCGACCACCATGTACCTGGCCCTGCAGCACGGCATCCTTGCCGCGAACTTCCCCTTGGTCGAGGAAGATTTCGACAACATGTCACTACCTGCGCCCCTGCTGCCTTTCGCGAGCAAGTGCTTTGGACTGACGTCGCAACCCGTCCGGCTGAGCCAGATCCGTCAGGAACGCCGGCCGGGCAGCAGCTACGCATCGCTGAACCAATGCACCTTTGAGTTGCGCAACGCCGAAGACATGTACCGGGCCAACAACATTCCCTATGTGAACTCCGCTTCCATGTCCGTGGAGGAAATTTCTGCCACCGTCCTCCAACGCATGCAACTGCACCACTGACAGCGTTGCGTTCTGTCCGGTGGTATCAGGAAGGGGCGGCACGGCCGGGCTGCCCGGATGGGATATGTTGTTGTGCGCCGCCCTCGTCGCCAACGCACGTGGGGATCCGGCCTGCGACATGCAAAACCCTGAGTCAGGAGTACCCGTGCCCGGAAGCCCACGTGATGGCATAGATGCCCAGATTCTGGCGGAGCTTCGGCGCAACGCCCGCATCAGCCTGGCGCAGCTGGGCGAGAAGGTACTCCTGTCCCGCAATGCCGTGCGGCAGCGGATCGAGCGGATGGAGCGTGATGGCTTCATCAAGGGCTACACCATCAGGGAGTCTGCAGCTGAGGCCACCCGGACCGTGAATGCCGTGTTGATGATCCAACGGCATGACCGCATGCGCGGCAGTGATGTCATCGCCGGCCTGCGGGCCATTCCCGAAATCGCTACCTGTGATGTGGTAAGCGGCGAACTCGATCTCATCGTCCGGGTCGAGGCTCCGGACGCTGCAAGGATCCAGGAGATCTGGAGGCAGGTTTCTGAGTTCCCCGGAGTCCGTGACATCACTACCGCGTTGTCACTCTCGACGGTCATTGACAGGCAGTCACCACGCTGATCGCATCCCCGCAGGAATCGGCGGCCATCAATCTTTCCGCCTGCTCGGGCTGGAGCAGGCCCTCACTGACAGCGATGTCGATGACACTCTGTCCTGAGACGAGTGCCCTGTGGGCGACCCCGGCTGCCACCGCGTACCCCAGGACGGGCAGCAGTGCCGTGGCCTGGGCCGTGGACGCGCGTGCCCTGGACCGAAGCAGTGCTTCGTTGGCTTCGACGCCGGAGACGCATAGCTCGCGCAGGACGTCGCAGCCGTTGGTCAGCCAACTCAGTGACTGCAGCAAGGCGTGGGCGATGACCGGCTCGAACGCGTTCAGCTGAAGCTGTCCGTTGTCAGCCGCCATGGTGACAGTGACATCGGCGCCAGCGACTAAGAACGCAATCTGGTTGATGACCTCGGGGATGACCGGGTTGACCTTTCCGGGCATGATCGAGGAGCCCGCTTGCCGCGGGGGCAGCCGGATCTCAGCGAGCCCTGTCTGGGGTCCGCTGGATAGCAGGCGCAGGTCACTGCAGATTTTGGAGAGCTTGATGGCAGTGCGTTTGAGTGCCCCGGAGAACGTCATGAACGCCCCGGTATCCCAAGTTGCTTCAACAAAATCGTGGGCACGGGTCAACTGGACCCCGCTGACCGCAGAAAGCTTGTCGATGACCCGCTCCAGATACCGCGGGTCCGCGGTGATGCCGGTGCCGATCGCTGTGGCGCCCAAGCTGCATTCGCGCAGCAGGGCGGCTGCTTCGCGAAGGCGGCGCTGGTCTTCCTCGAGCGTGACGGCGAAGGCAGTGAATTCCTGCCCGAGCGTCATGGGCACGGCGTCCTGCAATTGCGTGCGTCCGATTTTGGGGATGTCCGCGAACGCGTGGCCGCGTTCGGCGAACGATTCGGACAACAGGGCCAGTTGTTTCAGCAGGTCTTCGAGTGCGAACACGAGGGCCAAGCGCACGGCTGTCGGGTAGACGTCGTTGGTGGACTGGCATTTGTTGACGTGCCCGATCGGGTCGATCACTTCGTACGACCCCCGGGGGTGACCCAGGGACTCCAGGGCCAGGTTGGCGATGACCTCGTTGGCATTCATGTTCGTCGAGGTTCCTGCCCCGCCCTGGATGACGTCCACGGGGAACGCATCGTCGACCTCACCGGAGGCTACTGTGTCGCAGGCCGAGGCGATCGCCAGGCCAATATCGTCCGGGATCAGGCCCAGCTCGGTGTTGGTCAGGGCCGCGGCCTTCTTCACAACCGCGAGGGCGCGGACGAGGTGACGGTGGGTTCCGAGCTGGATGCCGCTGATGGGGAAATTGAGGATCGCCCGTTCGGTGTGGATGCCCCAGAGGGCGGATGTAGGAACGGCCAAGGAGCCCAGGCTGTCCCGTTCGATCCTGATCCTGGTTTCATGTCCGGTGCTGGTGCTCATGAGGCGATCGCAATGACTTTGGGTTGCGTCATTTCCTCGTAGGCGAAGTGGACCCCTTCGCGGCCCATGCTGCCGTACTTCGAGCCGCCGAACGGCATGGCATCGTGTCGGTAGTCGGAGGAATCGTTGATCATGACACCGCCGGCGTCGATGGCTTTGGCGGTCTGCAAGGCCCGGTTGAGGTCCTTGGTGAACACGCCGGCCTGCAGCGCGTACTCGCTGTCGTTGGCCAGTTCGATGGCTTCCTCAGCGGTGTCGAACGCTTCAATAAGGACGACCGGTGCGAACAGTTCCTCGCTCCAGGCCTCGCAGGTCCGGGGCACCCCGGTGAGCACGGCAGGGGTGAGGACCGGCCCGTCAAGGGTCCCCCCGGTCAGCAGTTTCGCCCCGGCCGCTACGGCCTCATCGATCTTCCGTTTCGCTTCGGCGGCGGAGTCGTGGCTGATCATCGGTCCGACATCGGTGTGTTCGTTGCGGGGGTCGCCGGTTTTCAGCGCGGCGGTTTGCGTGACAAAGGCCTCCAGGAAGGTCTCGAACACTGGGCGTTGGACAAGGATCCGCTGCGCGCCGATGCAGTTCTGGCCGGCTGCCCAGAACGAACCGGACACACTGGCCTCGACGGCTGCTGGGATGTCGGCGTCGTCGAAGACGATGACGGGGGCATTACCACCAAGTTCCATGGAAAGGCGCTTGATTCCGGCGTTCGCGGCGATGGCCCGGCCCGTGGCGAATCCTCCGGTGAACGAGACCATGCGGACCAACTTGGAGGAGATGATGGTTTGCGCGACTGTCCGGTCACCGAGGACAACGGTGACGAAGTCTGAGGGAAGACCGGCCTCACGCAGCAGGTCCACCAGGAGAATGGCGGTCAAGGGTGTCAGTTGGGAGGGCTTGAGGATGACCGTGTTGCCGCCGGCGATAGCAGGGCCGAGCTTGTGGGCCACCAGGTTCAACGCGTCGTTGTAGGGCGTAATCGCCGCGATGAGCCCAAGTGGTTCACGGGTGAACCAGCCTTGTCGGTTCTCCGAACCTGCGAAGGAATCGAACGGGACGACTTCGCCGACGTTCCGGCGGGTTTCCGCCGCTGAAAGCTTGAGCGTGTTCACCGCGCGGGAGACTTCCTTGCGAGCCTGCTTGATGGTTTTTCCTGCCTCGGCGACAATCAGCTCCCCGACATCTTGCGACCGCTGCTGCAACAGTTCCGCAGCGGAATCCAGAATCCTGCCACGCTCGTGGCGTGGCATGGCCGCCGCTGCCGGAGCGGAGGCCGCGGCACGGATGAGCTCGACACGTACCTCCGCCTCAGTGCACTGGGGCAGGGTGGCCAGGGGGCCGCCGTCGAACTTGTTACGCACCACCAAGTGCTCGGCGACGGCTTTCACGGGAGACTCGGCAATGGCTGTCTCAGGCACGGACGGCTCCTTTGGCGAATTCGTCGACGGCGATGATGTCGGAAATGAGGGCGTAGGCGGTTTCGACGCGACCAGCGCCCGGGCCGGACACGGTAACTGCACCGAGCAGGTCGGTGGTGAAGGACACGGCATTGGTGGCACCGGAAATGCCAGCCAACGGGTGATCCGCCGGGAGGGCTACGGGCTGGACGGTAGCGACGATGCGGCCATCTTCTTCACGGCGTGCCTCGCCGATCAGCTTCCACCGGGAGCCGCCCGCCAAGGCCTGGGTAACGTCGTCGCTGGTGATGTCCTGGATACCGGTGGTCTCCACATCGCCGGGGCGGATGTTTGCCCCCAGCAATTCGTTGGCCAGGATCGCGACCTTCAACCGGACATCGGAGCCTCCAATGTCGGCGGTCGGATCAGCCTCGGCATAACCGAGAGCCTGGGCTTCGGAAATGGCTTCATCCAGGCCCAATCCGGCTTCCATGCGGCCAAGCACGTAGTTGCTGGTCCCGTTCAGGATCCCCTGAACCGCGTTCAGTTCCAGACCTCCGAGCATCTTGTGCGCCAGACGGATGACGGGTGTTCCGCTCATGACAGCGCCTTCGTACTCGAAGCGGACGCCGTTCTCGGCTGCTAGTGTGCGAAGTTCCTGGCCGTGCAAGGCCACGGGACCCTTGTTGGTGGTCACCACATGCTTGCCCGACTCAAGGGCCCATTTCACATGCGAAACGGCGGGTTCCCCGTCAACGGGACTGGTGAAAGTTGCTTCGACGACGATGTCGGCCGGGCTGTTCTTGATGACGTCCTCGTTTCGCGGGTCCGGGCTGCCGCCGGGGAGACCCTCGAAGGTCGAGCCTCGCGGCATGGCCAGAACCGAGGCCAGATCGATGCCCTCACCTTGGACAAGCGAACCAAAAGCCAGGTCGGTGATCGCTACGACGCGGAGCTCGAAGCCGAGGGAAGCGAATCGTCCGGGTTCATCGCGGATCAGCTCGGCCAAGGCGCGGTTCACGCCTCCGAAACCAATCAGGGCCAGGTTGTACGTCGTCACAATGATCTCCTTGATAGGGCGGTAATGCTGTTCCTCAAGCCTCTAACCCGGGAGTGTCAGTTCCCTAGGTACAAAACGCTCGTCCGGCATGACGAAACGACCAAAGAAGCGCGCTTTTCGCCCCTTCCGGCCACCCAATAGGCTGTAGCTGTGAACGAGCTTCCGGATACTGGCCCCTTTTTTCACGGCACCAAAGCCAAGCTCCGCACAGGAGACCTGCTGCGGGCGGGCTTCAGGTCGAACTACCGTCCCGAAGTAGTGATGAACCATATCTACTTCACGGCGCTGCGGGACGGGGCAGGTCTCGCCGCGGAACTCGCGGCCGGTGAGGGTGAGCCGCGGGTGTACGAGGTGGAGCCGACCGGGACGTTCGAGGACGATCCAAACGTCACGGACAAGAAATTTCCGGGAAATCCCACCAGGTCCTATCGGAGCACTGCACCGCTGAAGGTGGTCGGTGAGGTCACGGACTGGACGCGGCTCGCGCCGGAGGCCCTGCAAGCCTGGAAGGACCGCTTGGCAGCAATCCTTGCCGACGAGCGCGGCGAGATCATCAACTGACGAAGAACGGGACAGCCAGGACAGGCAGCACCGGGATGCGCAGCGGCCATCAGTAGACGCTTGTCGAGAAGTACCAAGCATGCTTGGTTACGAGAAGGTGGGGGACCACTGGGAGCCCAAGGAAGAGCGAGGTCCTTCGGACGCCCACGCCGAAGGGGGCGTCGATTCGCCCATGCCAACGGCAGGGGGAGTTGATGCCAATGCTTCCAAGGGCCACCTATACCAACTTGCGCAACAGCTTGGGATCAATGGCCGTTCGAAGATGTCCAAGGACGAACTCGTGCAGGCGCTGCAGAAGGCCAATGATGCGGCAACACGGAAGGCCAGGGAGAGCTGAACGGGGTTGAACATGCGTTTGGCAGGGCCACCGTGTGGTGGCCCTGCCAAAGGTGCGTTGGCATCCAGTCCTGCGCCCGTCCTTCGGGCTACCTGTTGCGATGGTGTGCAGGATGTGATTCCGAACGCCCGCCGGGAGTGATTGTTTCGGCGGGTCTTGGAGGCTCGGTGCCGCCGGAGTCCCCTACATGATTCCGGTCGGTACCAGCAGTGCCCAGGCCAGGGCCGGGGCGACGAGGACCACGCCGCCCGCGTAGGCCATGAGCTGCTTGTAGACGCGCTGGCGGTCGTCTTCACGGGCGTTGGCCACAACCAGTGCTCCGTCAGTGGAGAAGGGGGACACGTCCACCACGGTTGCCGCAATGGCAAGGGCTGCCACCGTCCCTGAGGCGCTGAGCGAGCTTGTTGCCAGCAGCGGTCCGGCCAAAGGAATGAAAGCCGTGAGGAGGGCGGTGGAAGAGGCGAAAGCTGAACCGACACCGATCACGTAGCAGAGGACCAGTGCGATGAGCAGCGGTGCCCCGAGCGCGAGCGCTTGTTCGGCGAGGGTGTCAATGACACCCACGTGCTGGAGCAGTGAGACGTAGGTGATCATGCCTGCGACCAGAAGAACGGTCGACCAGGAGACCCCGCCGATGAAGGTCCGGTGTTCCTTGATGTTGACCAGGGCCAGCAGAAGTCCGGCGGAAAGCGCCACGAAGCCGATGGGCATGTGGAAGCCCAAGGCGCAGACGAGCATGGCGGCAATCAGTGCAAGCGTGAGGAGCTGCTGGCCGTGGGGGCGTGCAGTGCGCGTCGTGTCGAGGTCGGCGTGCTGGCCGGCCGCGCCGTCGCGGAGCTTTCCGAGCAGGGCGAACAGAACCACGGTGAGGATGGAAAGGATGAGGTTGAGCGCGAAGCTTGCCCCGAAGAGCGCACCCTGCGAGATGGGGAAGCCGTTCTTCACTGCGATGTCGTGAACCAGGACGCCGGCCACGGACAGCGGGGAGAATCCACCCGCGTGGGCGCCGTTGATGATGAAGGCGCCCATCAGGACGGGGTGGATGCGTGATTCGTAGGCCAGTCCGATCGCTGCTGGGGCCAGCAGGGCGACGGCGGCGGGGGAGAAGGTGCCCAGTGACGTCAGGGCTGCGGCCAGAAGGAAGAACACCCAGGGCAGCAGCAGGGTTTTGCCCCGGACCAGCCGGACGCAGGTCTGGACGATGATGTCGACGGTGCCGTTGCGCTGGGCCATGCTGAAGAAGTACGTCACGCCAATGATGGTGATGACGATGTTGGCGGGGAAGTCAGCAAGGATTTCCTTGTCGCTCATGCCAAGCATGAAGTAGCCGACGCCGAAGGAGGCTACCAGCCCCATCACTCCGATGTTCAAAGGCCACTTCGTGGCGACAACGAACATCACCACGAGTATGACCAGCGGGATGATCTGCGTGGCGGTCATGGTCGGCTCCGATTCCGGGGTGGCCGCCGGGTTGAACAGGGCACCCCCGAACAGGATGGCGACCAGACCCAGGATGACGGAAGCGGCAACCGTTACCAGCAGGATACGGCGGCGCGTAGTGGGACGCTTGGAACTCTCGTCCTTGATATCGCTCTCGGCGTCGGGAGCTGGTTGGTAAATAGTCTTAGCCATGGTGTTCTCTCCTCATCGAGTGGCTGTTTCCAGTGAGGCTTCGACGGCGTTGCCGAGAGTCTCCGGGAGGTGGATGATGCTGGTGGCGATGGTGCGGGCTGTCCGGTCAACGCCTACCAGGATGGAGCCTTGGTGCTCCTCGCTCCAGGTTTCGATGACACCGGCAGGTGTGCGGAGCTTCAGCGTTGGATGGACTGCGTTGCCGGTGATGGCGTTGAGTACTGTTCCGGGTGTGCGTGCGGCGAGCGTCAGGGCGATGCTGCCGGTGATGGCCAAGGCTGGATGCGGCTTGCCCATGGAGAGCATCATGACGTTGACGTCGCAGTCCGGACCTGAATCGCCGGGAGCGCCGACGATTGCCAACTTGGGTACGGCGCGGGCTGCTTGCGCAGGAGTCGCTGCCATCCCCATGCGCACTGCTGCCTGGCGGCGAATGGCGTCCAGTGTTTCCAGATGCTGCTCCACGTGTTCCGTCCACGTGTCGTAGCGGGATATGTCGAGTCCGAGGTCTTCGGCACGGACGATGACGACCGGGGCGCCGGCATCCACCATCGATACTGTCCAGGATTTCCCGCCGCCAAGGACCGTTTCGCTTGCCGTCCCCGTGGGTAGCAGCTCTCCGGTGGTCTTACCTGCCGGGTCCTGGAAGCCGAGGCCCACTTTGAAACCGGGAAAGGCAACGCCTGGCATGTGCGCGTCCGGAACGATGGGCAAGGCTCCGGAGGGAGTGGCCACCTGTTGGATGATGAGCTGCCCGGTGTTGGTATTGCGGGTGACAATTCGAGTGGTGTCTCCCTTTGGGGTGACCCAGCCCTTTTCGATGGCATAGAGACCCACTACTGCTGAGCAGTTTCCGCAGTTGCTGCCCCAGTCCACGGTGGCTTCTTCGATCCCTACCTGGGCGAAAGTGAATTCCACGTCAACGGAGGGGTCTGAAGGGCGGCGAAGGATCATCGCCTTGCTGGTGGTGGAGGTAGCGCCGCCCACCCCGTCGATTTGCCGTGAATCGGGGCTTCCAAAAAGTCGTGGAAGCAATTCGTCAAGGTCGATGCTCGTTTCGTTCAGGGTTTCGGTCTCGAAGACCCAGCACTTGCTGGTGCCTCCACGCATCCATTCCGCTTCTATCTTCATCTGTCCTGCACTCCTTCTGCCGTTACCCGGCGGGCTCTTCAATCAGCATGAGCCGGATCACACATGAAGACAATGTGCAATATCTGAAGGAGTATGTAGCATTGCTTCATTCACTGACGGAGCATGGCTGAATCGATGATCTTCATCGGAGATGGGACAGTTGATCGGGCTTCCTGCCGCGCGCTGAGGCAGGGGCGTGTATAGAATGAACCAATCATTCAGAAGGGTGCAGAAATGCTTAACGATGATGCCCGTGATTTATATGATCTCCGCAGGCTCGCCTTGCTCGTGGAGGTTGTCGAGCAGGGATCCATCACTGCCGCGGCAGACACCATGATGTACACCCCGTCGGCAGTATCGCAGCAATTGCGCAAGCTCGAGCAAGAGGTGGGGCAGCCGCTGCTGAACCGACGCTCCCGTGGTGTGGTTCCCACCGAAGCCGGCCAGGTACTGGCAGGCCATGCGCGGAAGATCGTCGGGCAGATCCGGGCAGCACAGTCGGACCTGGACCAGATCGCGGGTCTGCGGCGGGGGTCCCTGACGATTGGTACCTTTCCCACGCTCGCGGGATCTTTCCTCCCCGTGGTGATCCGCGCCTTCAAGAAGAGGTACCCGGCCATCAGCCTGTCGGTTCGAAGTGCCCGGTTCGATGAGTTGGTTTCGGACCTCGAGTCCGGAGTAACAGGCCTCTGCCTGCTCTGGGACTACCCTTGGAACCCCTTCGAAGACGACTCCATCAGGACCACCGAGGTTTTCCAGGAGAGCACCGTCATCCTCGTCGCCAAAGGACATCCGTTGGCCGACCGTGACGAAGTAACCATGGGCGAACTCAGGAAAGAGTCGTGGATTGTCCGCGCTGATGCCCACCCCGTAGTGGAGGTTCTCCAGCGGTCCGCACACGACGCCGGCTTTGAACCCACCATTGGTTTCCTGGCCAATGACTACCAGGAAGCCCAAGCCATGGTGAGCGTCGGAATGGGCGTAGCCATGGTGCCCAAGACAGCTGTGGCGCTGCAGCATCCCGACGTCAGGGTACTGGGCCTTGGCGCCGGCGCGCCCCTGCGACGCGTACTGCTGGCCCAACGTCAGGACAAGGTGTACGCGCCGGCGGAAGTGGCATTCCACACCACGCTTCTTGAGATCGCCCGCGAGCGGGCCGGCGAGTACCTCTGACGGGTTCCGGTCGCCCTGTCGAGCTGCCGTCAACGCATCTGGCGAGCCGCCGTCGTGCGTCGACCGCCTACAGCCTGACGCTTTGACCCGTCAACGCGTTGCGAACCGAGGGCCACGATTGCAGGACCCCCCGGACGTCGGGATTCAGTTCGGCGCGGAGCGCCTGTTGGTAGGAATCTTCCAGCAGTTCATCCACGGAGATGCGGGCACCCGAAGAAGCGCTGAGAATGGCTGCTTCGACCATGGCCAGGCTCATGATGTTCCGGTGGACGCGCCCCATGGGGTTGCTTCCAGTGCGGACAGCAGAGACGAAGTCGCGCAATGAGCCAGCGATTTCCTGCCCCGGATCCTGTTGCGGTTCGAAGGTGCCGGGAAGCGAGGAAGTTGGTTGCGTGTCACCGTCCCAGAGCACAGTTCCGTGTTCGCCGCTGATGCGCCACGAGGCGTTCCAGGACGTTTCCTGTCCCGGGCTGCACCAGCTGCCGGTGAACACGAAACGCTCGCCGCCGCTCATTTCGAAGATGGCAGTGGCCCCGGAATCGCCGCGATACCAGCTCCAGGAAGGGTTGTATTCCTCGCAGAACACCGAAACGGGATCGGCGTCGAGGAGGAAGCGGGCCATGTCGAACTGGTGGATGGCCATGTCGAGCAGGAGCGGATGGTCCATCGCGTCACGGAAACCGCCGAAGTGCGGTGCCTTGAAGAACTCGGCTGAGACGATGCCGACCGGCCCCAGGGACGATGACAGATGCTTGGCCTCAAACAGGTGCTTGTTGTAGCGGCGTGACTGGCTGACCATGAATAACTGGCCATGCAGTTCCGCGGCTGCTGCCAGGGAAAGACCCTGCGCCACGGTGGACGCCACGGGCTTTTCGCCGAGGACCGGCAGTCCGGCAGCCAGCGCTTCGGTGGTGACCGGGTGATGGGCCGCCGGGACGGTGACGTTGATGACTGCCTGGGCGCCGACGTCGAACGCCAACTGTGCGGTGCGCGCACCGACCGGGAGGTCGGGACGGCCCAATGACGCGGCAGCCGCACGCGCGGCTTCAAGGTCCAGGTCAACGATGCCGACGAGCTCCACCAGTGGCGATTCCTCCACGGTACGGAGCCATGCCTGGCCCATCCCTCCGGCGCCGACAACGATGACGCGAAGGCGGTTCCCGTCGTCTGGGATGGTGGCAAAGGGGGTGTTCACGCGTTGGCTCCCTGGTAGCTCTTGCCGTTGAAGAAGTCGTTGGTGTCGTAGCGGAGCAGTTCCGGGACGGCGCGTTCCGGGCGGTCGGTGACGGCCCATTCGACGGCGTTGGCGATCACCTTTCGGATGTCCTTGTGGTGGTACACGGGGTAGTCCTGGTCACCGGGGCTGAAGAAGAAGATCTTGCCGTGGCCCCGACGGAACGTGCACCCGGAACGGAACACCTCGCCGCCGCTGAACGAGCTGATGAACACGAGTTCTTCGGGCGTGGGGATGTCGAAGAACTCGCCATACATCTCCTGTTCAGGGATGACGATGGGGTGCGGAACGCCTTTGGCGATGGGGTGGGTGGGGTCGACGGTCCAGACGAGTTCACGGTCCTGCTCGGAGCGCCACCGCAGTGTGCAGGAGGTCCCCATGAGCTTGGTGAAGATCTTGGACCAGTGGCCCGAGTGCAGCACGATCAGCCCCATGCCGGCCAGGACGTGCCGGTGAACGCGTTCGACGATGTCGTCGTCGACGTCTGCATGGGACATGTGGCCCCACCAGGTGAGGACATCGGTGGCGGCCAACACTTCTTCGGTGAGGCCGTGTTCCGCTTCGTCCAGCGTCGCTGTCCGGACCTCGACGGCGGAGCCCAGGTTCTCCTCGATACCGGCCTTGATGGCGCCGTGCATTCCCTCGGGGTAGAGCTTCGCGACCAGTTCGTCGCGCTTCTCGTGCCGGTTCTCGCTCCACACGGTGACGCGGATGGGCTTGATGTCAGACATGGTGATGCTCCTTGTTAGTGATGAGGGGCGGTCTACTTGACCGCGCCGCCGGTGGTCCCCGCGGCAATGTATTTCTGGGCCGCGACCAAAAGGACGATGGCCGGGATGGAGGCGAGTACCGCCGTCGCCATGACCGAACTCCAGTCGTTCACATACGCGCCGATGTACTGGAAGATGCCCAACGTGACCGGCCGGACGGCCTCCGTGGTGGTCAGGGTGAGGGCGAACAGGAAATCGCTCCACGCGAACAGGAACGTGAACAGGCCCGCGGTAATCAGCGAGTTTCGGCTCAGCGGAAGGACGATCGACCAGAACGCCCGGAGATGTCCGGCGCCGTCCACCCGTGCCGCTTCGATCACCGACGTCGGCATGCCGTTCATGAAGGCGCGGATAATGAGGATCGCGAAGGGAATGCCGTGCGCCGAATCCGCGAGGATCAGGCCCGGAATGGAGTTGAGCAAACCGAGGTCGTTGTACGCGGTGTACAGGGCGTTGGCCACCACGATGCCGGGAATCATCTGGCTGATCAGGATCGCGAAAAGGACTACTCCGGCGCCGCGGACCTTGAAATAGGCCAAGGCGTACGCGGCCGGGGCCGCTATGGCAAGGCTCAAGGCCACGCTCCCCAGCGAGATGACCAGGCTTGTCCCGAGGTTCCCTGCCTGTTCGCTGATGGCCGTGGCGTAGCCGGTGAAATCGGGTTTCAACGGGATCCAGGAGGTCTCCAGGGTGGTGCCGTTGGGCTGGAGCGAAGCGTTGACCATCCAGTACACGGGGAAGAGCATGATGGCCAGGAAGAACAGGGCCAGCGCCGTGTAGCCCCAGTTCCTGCGGCCCGGGGTGCTTGCTGCCTTGCGGCGTATGGGTGCATGCAGTGCGGTTGTCATGGGGTCCTCACTCGTCCACGGCGCGTCGGCTGGCCCGCAGGTACAAGACCGCGAAGACCAGGGAAATGATTACCAGCACGTTGCCCAAAGCCGCACCTTCACCGAACTTGAACTCGTGGAAGGACAGATCGTAGGACTGCGTGGCGATGGTTTGGGTGGAGTTGGCCGGGCCCCCGTTGGTCAGGCCCAGGATGATGTCCAGCACCTTGAGTGTGTACACGACCCCCAGTACCAAGACCACGCTGACCACCGGGCGGAGCATGGGCCAGGTGATGTGCCGGAAAGATTTCCATCCGGTGGCACCATCAAGGGATCCGGCCTCGTAGAGCTCATCCGGGATCTCCTGAAGACCTCCGTAAAGAATGGTCAGGTTGAACGGGATACCGATCCAGATATTCACACCCACCACGGCAACCAAGGCCAGTGACGTGCTGGTCAGCCATGGAACGCCGGTATCAATGATGCCGATGTCTCCCAGGAAGCGGTTCAGTGCTCCGCTGTCTTTGTCCAGGATCCAACGCCACACGGCGCTGGAGACAATCAGCGGCAGCAGCCAGGGGAGAAGAAGCAGGGACCTCAGGATGCCGTTGAGCGGAAACTTGCGCTGGAAGAAGATCGCCAATGCGAGCCCGATCACGAACTGCCCAAGGATGGAGCCGATGGTGAACAGTGCGGTATTCAGCAACGACGTGGAGAATAACGACGACGACAGTACCGTCACGTAGTTGGCGAACCCCACCCACGGGGCTTCACCCGTGAAGAACGTGGCCGTGGTGTAGTCCTGGAAACTCATGACGACGTTCTTGACCACGGGGTAGCCGAAGAACAATGCCATGTAGATGACGGCCGGTACGAGGAACAGCCACTGGAAAAAACGTTCCTTGCGTTGGCGGCCAAACCGCCGCGGACCCCGTGGGGTCACCCGTGAGTGCTCCTTGGGCGGGCTCCCCGGGGGGAGTCCCGTTGTTTCAGATACATCCGTTGTCAATGACATGGCCGGCTGCTTACTGGCCCTGGGCTTGCTTGAGGGCATCAGCGGGGGAGGCATTGCCGGTCAGTGCGGTTTGGATGGCGGTGTAGATCTTGGTGGCTTGCGCCGGCCATTCTTCGCCGAGTTCTCCGGTTCGTGCGCGGGCTGTCTTGATCAGTTCAGTAAACGTTGCGAGCTTGGGATTTTCGCTGGCGAACTTGTCGGCCAAGGTGGTCTTGGACGGAATCGTGTTACGGACCTTGGCCATTGCCAACTGGTTCTCGTCGCTGTTCAGGCAGGCAACCACTTCGGCAGCCTTGGCCTGGCGGGCTTTGTTTCCTGTCTGGGGCACGGTCCATACTTCACCGCCGAGAGGGGCAACCGCGGTCTGCCCGGCTTCACGGACGGGGATCTTCACGACGCCGTATTGCAGGGTTGGCTGCTTGTCCAGGGCCGGGATCTGCCACGGACCGTTGACCATCATGGCCGCCTTTCCTGCCATGAACTGGTCCTTCACATCCGCCTGGGTCCAGTTCAGTGCCGATGACGATACTGAGCCGCTCTTGACCAGGTCGGTCCACAGCTGGAGCGCCTGCTCCGTCTCCTTGGTGTCGATCTTCTTCTCGTCGCCGCCGTTGGACCACATGACCGGAAGGAACTGCCAGGTGCCCTCGTAGGTGGGGTTGGCGTTGAAGGCCAGCCCGTACTGGTCTCCCGCGGTGAGTTTCGCCGCGGCGGCCTTGAGTTCGTCCCAAGTGGTGGGAGGCGTAACGCCGGCCTTGTCCAGAATGTCCTTGTTGTAGAACAGGGCGATCGTGTTCACTGTGGGAGCCAGTCCGTAGACCTTGTCCTTGTACGTTCCGGCACTCAGGACGCCTTCGGCAAAGTTGTCGGTACTGATCTTGAAGTCCGCCAAGGGAGTCAGGGCACCCGTCGCGGCTATCTGCTGCAAATCAGGGTTATCCAGCATCAGTACATCCGGCAGGGTCTTGGACGATGACTGCTGGAGTACTTTGGATATGAGTGATTTGCCGGGGACGGTCTCACGCTTGATGGTGACCCCTGCTTTGGTACCACAAGCAGTGAGGGCGTCGCCGATGAATGACTTGTCCGGTTCGTTGTTGTAGTAGTCCATGACCGAGACCTCGGTGACGGCTTCCGAGGATGATGCTGCGGAGGAGGATCCGCAGCCGGAGAGGGCAAGCGGCAATCCGACCAAGGCAGCGACGGCCAGGGCGGTGGGGCGGGTTTTCCTATGTGCTGACTTCATTGTCTGTTCCTTTTTCTTCGGGTGATCAAGGTAGTTGCGGCATCATCGATGCGTATCGACGATGCGTATCGATAAAGTTGTTGATACTGGAATGGGGCAGGGTTAATGCGGGGAAATGCTAGCTGCCGTGGGGTGGACGGAGCGTGCTGCCACGGTGCGTAACCACCGTGGGTACCAGTTCCAGGGATTCGTGTGGTCCCGGAGTTCCGGTTTCGAGGAGTTCGCAAATAATTTGTACAGCGCGCCGGGATACTTCCTTCGGGCGCAGATCGATGGTCGAAAGTGGCACGGGCTGCAGTTCGGCAAGGGTGGGAGAAGCGCTGCCGATGATGGAAACGTCCTTGCCGGGCGTTAGGCCACGCGCTGCCAGTGCGCGGCGGAGGATGTCCTGGATGGTGCGGTCAGGCGCAATGAAGGCCGGCACACCCTCCGCGGCGGCCAGCGCTTTGTCCACGGAATCCGTGATGGTTGCCACGTCAGCCCCTCCCGGGAAGTGCTGTACGGATACCCCCACGGATTCGGCTGCTCGGTCAACTCCGCGCATGAACCGGTCAACGTAATTCACGTGGCGGTTGACGACCGCCGGCTGCCATTCGATCATCGAGATGACTGAGTGTCCCGCGGCTGCCAGGTCACGGACGCATTGGCTGCCTGCCATCTCGAAATCCGCATCGATGCAGACCAGTCCGGAGGGATCCCGGGGAATGCCGATGAGCAGCACGGGGACATTGAGTGTCCTCGCTACGGGAAGCCGTTCGTCCTCGTCCTCCACCTGCATCAGGATCAAGCCGTCACAGATCTGCTGGCCCACCACCCTGCGGAGTCCTGCAGCGCCTTCGTCCTCGGTGACCAGCAGGATGTCGTGATCGAACTGCCTTGCTGTTGAGGCAATCACGGAAACGAATTCCATGAGGGAAGCCATTTCCAGCTCTGGAATGAAGGGGATGACCAACCCGATCACGCGCGTCCTGCGCCCGGCCAAGGCGCGGGCCCCGGCGTTCGGCTGGTACGTCAGCTCTTCGATGGCAGCTTCGACTTTTTTCCGGGTCTTTTCGGATATGGGGCGCTTGCCGCTCAGGACGTACGACACGGTACTCTGTGCAACGCCGGCGGCCTGGGCAACGTCCTTGCTGGTGGGCATTGCCAGGCCTCCTCAAGCTCTGTTGAACGGTGATGTGCAGTGAACAAAAATGATGTTGTCGATACGTATCGTCGATGCGTATCGAAAAAAGTATGACATGCGACACATCATTCGTGCAATGCTTTGGTGCAACCGCGTTGTCAGCTCAGGTGGTCAAAGTCACCCCGCGCCCATGCGGCATGCCGCGCGGCGGAGTTCCGAAGAACAGCTTTTGCGTCGGACCGGATGACGTTGTTGAAGTTGCCGTAGATCCGGTCAAAGGTCAGTTCGTCCAGCTGGGCGGCGATCCGCAACGCCACAGAACCTGACAGCGGCAAGTGGTTGGGGTAGCTCCGCATGAAGGAAACGGATCGGCGGTCCGGATTGGGAAAGACACTGTCGCCGGTCAGCAGGACTCCTCGACCTTCGGCCCCGGCTGCCCAGTGCACCACGGCGCTGCCGCGAAAATGGCCTCCGGTTTGGTGGAGTGTCAGCCCGTCGGCAATGTCGAAAGTTCCGGACCAGAAGGAGACCGCGGGATCCTGACGTCCCAGCCACTCCCTATCCGCTTCTGGCACCAGAACCGGAATTCCGCCCAGCCGTTGTGACCATTCCACCTGTACTCCGTACATATGCGGATGGCTGGCCGCGACGGCCAGGACCGGCCCGCGTCCCAGGACCATGTTCACCGCGTGGTCGTCCAGGTATCCGGGTGGATCCCACAACAGCGAACCGGCGGGAGTCACGACGAGTTGGGCCGTCTGGCCGATACCGACTTTCGGTTGCGTTCTGATTCCCATTAGTCCTGGTTCGTTATCTTCCAAGACTGCTTGCTGGCCGGCAGCGGCCAGCCCCTCCAGGGAAAGCCACTGCTGTCCGGCTTCGGGCACGTATTGCCGTTCGTCGGTGCAGATCGGACACAGATCGGGTACGGGTTCCTCGCGTTCGACAGCGCACGCTGCGCAGATCAACATGGCTTCTCCTCCCTGGGCGTCTGCCCACACTATGCCAGCAGAAAGTCCTCGTGGAAGGGGCGCCGTGGGGATCGTCACGCATGAAAACGGGTGCCAAATATGCGCGACGGGGTTTTCACCTGCATAGTTAATGTCTTGGGCTTGCATCGATGGGTACAGTCACCGCAAGAATGCAAGACGGAAACGAACAGGGGCTCGACTTGGCAGGGAATGCAACCTTCCGGCACAGCAATACCGCATTGCTCTCGGTGAGCAGCGTTGAAGCTCCCAGAATTGTGAGTTCGACGGATTTCGACCATAGGTTGGCTGCCACGCTGAAACGGCTGAAGTTTCCGCCGCGGTTGCTTGAGCGCGTGGCCGGAGTGACGCATCGAAGGTGGTGGGCGGCCGGTACGTCCTTCGACGATGCAGCAGTGGATGCCGGGGCAAAAGCCTTGGCTGAGGCCGGCGTCGAAGCTTCCGAAGTCGGCCTGCTCATCAACACCTCGGTGACAAGGCGCAACCTGGAACCCTCTGTTGCCGTGAAGATCCACCACGAGCTGGGCCTGCCGTCGTCGGCCATGAACTTTGACCTGGCCAATGCCTGCCTGGGTTTCGTGAACGGCTTGATCCTTGCGGCCAACATGATCGACTCCGGCCAGATTAAGTACGCCGTGATCGTCAATGGTGAAGATGCCCAAAGTACCCAGGAAGCTACCTTGGCACGCCTGCAGCGGCCGGAGACCACCCGGGACGATTTCAACCGCGAATTCGCCACCCTGACACTGGGATCCGGCGCCGCCGCCGCTGTCCTCGGCCCCGCGAACGAGCACCCGGGTGCGCATCGGCTGGTGGGCGGAGTGATGAGGGCCGGCACCGAACACCACGAATTGTGTGTGGGCGGCATTGACGGCATGAGCACCGATACGAAGGGCCTGCTTGACGGCGGCCTTCAACTGGTGGTGGATGCCTGGTACGAGGCCATGCCCGACTGGGACTGGGCTGCCATGGACCGCTACGTGACCCATCAGGTCAGCAATGCCTATACGCAGGCCATCATCAATGCCATCGATCTCGACCCGGACAAAGTCCCCATCACCTTCCCGCACTGGGGCAACGTTGGCCCTGCCTCCCTCCCCATGACCCTCGCTGCTGAGGCCCAGTCGCTGAGTTCTGGTGACCGGATCTTGTGCATGGGTGTGGGTTCCGGCCTCAATGCGGGGATGGTGGAGATCGTTTGGTAGCCACCAGCTGGCCAGGCGTGGATCCTGCATGGTCCCGGTCGATCGACGTCACGTCAACGTCGGCAGTGGATGCTCCCGGCACCACGCGGCGCTGGCACATTCTGGACAACGGTGCCCAGCTTGCCAGGCGGGGGCTGACCCCCATTGGCACGCTGCTGTGCGTTCATGGCAACCCAACCTGGTCCTATTTGTGGCGGACTCTGTTGTCTGCCGGATCCAACCCGGCCCATCCGTGGCGGGTAGTGGCTGTTGATCAACTGGACATGGGGTTTTCCGAGCGGACCGGCACCTTCCGCCGCTTGCAGGACCGGATCAACGATCTTGGCGACTTGAGCGATGCCTTGGAGCTCCAAGGACCGGTCACCACAGTAGGTCACGACTGGGGTGGAGTGATCAGCCTGGGCTGGGCGCTGGCGCACCAGGAACAGCTGGCCGGCGTGGTCCTGACGAATACCGCGGTCCATCAGCCGTCCGGTTCGCCCATCCCGCCGGCACTTCGCCTCGCTTTGCACCCTGCGGTGCACCGTTGGGGAACCACGACATCGGACGCCTTTTTGCGTGTCACCCATTCCCTCGCGCACCCACCAATGGCTGCCGATATTCGCAAGGCCTACATGGCGCCCTATCGTGGGGTGCAACGTCGGTCCGGGGTAGGTAACTTCGTAGCCGACATCCCGGTAGATGCAGCGCACCTCAGTTTCCCGGCGCTGCAGAGTATCGCGGAGGGCCTCCGTGGCCTGAAGGTCCCGGCGCTCATGATGTGGGGTCCAAGGGATCCCATCTTTTCCGACAGGTACCTCAAGGACCTCATCGATCGGCTCCCGCACGCGGATGTGCACCGCTTTGAAGGTGCCGGCCACCTGGTGGCCGAGGACCGGGACATTGCGTCACCACTCTTTCAGTGGCTCGCCGGGAATGAATCCACCCTTTCCAGCCAACAGGCCCTTTCATGCCACTCAAGCTTGCCCGACCCAGGCCAGCAAAGTGCCGAGGGGAACGGCCCGCCCCTGTTCCGTCCGTTCTGGGATTCTGTTGACGTGTTGGCAACGGGAACGGCCAGTGCAGAAACTGCTGTGGCCGAAATGGGTCCGGACGGCGCTGTCAGCCGCTCGCTGACATGGCACCAGCTGCACCGGAACATCCTGAACCTCGAGGCAGGACTGCGGGACATGGGCGTCGGTAAGGGAAGTCGCGTGAGCCTGATGGTCCCTCCCGGTGTGGATCTCACGGTCACCCTGTATGCCTGTTTGCGCCTCGGCGCCGTGGTAGTCGTTGCTGATGCGGGTCTGGGAACCAAAGGCCTGAGCCGGGCGGTGAAGGGTGCAACCGCGGACTTCATCGTCGGTATCGACAAGGCCCTGCTCGCGGCATCGCTGCTCGGGTGGCCCGGACGGCGGATCAGCGTGCGTGACCTGCCGGCCGTGCGGCGTCGTACCTTCGGGGTGGAAACCTCACTGGACGCCCTAATGCGGCGGGGAGCCGCGAGACCGGCAGCACAATCACCGGAATCAAGCGACCCCGATGCGCCGGCCGCAGTGCTTTTCACCTCCGGTTCCACCGGCCCCGCGAAAGGGGTCCTCTACACGCACCGCCAATTGACGGCAATGCGGGATACCGTAGCCGGGACGTTCGGCATCAAGGAAGGGTCCCGGCTCGTTGCGGGGTTCGCACCGTTTGCCCTCTTGGGCCCGGCGCTTGGCGCGGTTTCCGTCACTCCGGACATGGATGTTACGGCCCCCCGGACCCTGACGGCGCGGGCCTTGGCTGATGCTGTGACTGCCATCGACGCTACGGTGGTCTTCGCCGCGCCTGCGGCCCTCCACAATGTCGTGGCCACCGGCGACGCCTTGGACGAAACAGGGCGTGCGGCGTTGGGCCGTGTCAGCTTGCTCTTGTCCGCCGGGGCGCCGGTGCCCGAACCATTGCTTGTTGACGTGCAGAAGATCCTGCCGGGAGCGTCGTTGCACACCCCCTATGGCATGACGGAGGCACTCCCGGTCACGGACATCAGCCTCGAGGAAATCCAGGCGGCAGAAGCGGAAGCGGCAGCCGGAACTGTTCGCGGTGCCGGGAACGGCGTGTGCGTCGGAACGCCGGTGCAGGGTGCCCGCTTGGCAATCATCCCCTTGGAAGCGGACGGTACGGCGTCCGGGCCGGTTCCCGTGACAAGCCCGGGCGTAACCGGCGAAATCCTGGTGAGCGCGCCGCACGTCAAGGAAGCCTATGACAGGCTTTGGCTCACCCAGCAGGTGAGCGTCAATCCTGCTGGATGGCACCGCACCGGTGACGTAGGCCATTTCGACGCCGTTGGGCGGCTTTGGGTGGAAGGCCGCCTCGCCCACGTCGTGACCGCGCCCGGCGCTGTGGTGACACCGGTGGGCGCTGAGCAAGCCATTGAACGGTTGGATAGCATCCGCCTGGCTGCGATCGTGGGAGTGGGGCCGGCCGGCACCCAGGCTGTTGCCGCCGTCGTCGAAACTGTCCCGCCTGTCCGCAAAGCGGGTCCGGCCACGCCGCAACTTGCCGGCCACGTCAGGCGCGCGGCGCATGATGCCGGCGTCCAGGTGTCGGCCGTCCTGGCGGTACCTGCCCAGCCGACCGATATCCGGCACAACGCGAAGATCGACAGGGCCCGCTTGGCCCGATGGGCTTCGCGCGTCCTGGCCGGCGGCCGTCCGGGAACGCCATGAGGGTCCTTGTCACCGGTGCCAGCGGGCTGCTCGGGGGCGAAGTAGCCCGCTTGCTGGTCCGGCAGGGCCATGACGTGACCACCTTCCAGAGACGGCCTTCCGGAGTTGTCGGCGCTGTGGATGTTTGCGGATCTGTGACGGATGGATCCGCCGTTATGCGCGCCGTGGACGGCACGGAAGGGATCATCCACCTGGCTGCGAAGGTCTCGTTCGCCGGCCGTGCCGAGGACTTCCATGCCATCAACGTCGAAGGAACCCAGCGTCTGATTGACGCCGCGCAGGCGGCCGGAGTGGGGGACACCGTGTTTGTCTCTTCTCCATCGGTTGCGAACTCCGGGCAGGCGATCGCCGGTCTCGGCGCGGAAACGGCCGACCCGTTGCGCGCCCACGGTCACTACTCACGCACCAAGGCGGAAGCAGAGCTGCTTGCCTTGGCCGCGGATTCTCCGGGCTTCCGGGTTGCCGCCGTCCGGCCACACACTGTGTGGGGTCCCGGCGATACGCAGCTGGTGGAGCGCGTCCTGGCGCGGGCCAATAGCAACCGCTTGCCCCTCCTGGATGCCGGTGCAGCCCTCATCGACACTACCTACGTGGACAATGCTGCGTCTGCGATTGTTGCTGCCCTGCACCGGATGGATGCTGTTCATGGCAGGGCCGTGGTGGTCAGCAACGGTGAGCCGCGACCCATCGGCGAGCTGCTGGCAGGGATCTGTGCTGCGGGTGGCGTGCAGGCGCCGTCGTGGACAGTGCCGGGTGTTGCAGCGAGGGCGGCAGGAGCCGTGGTTGAGAAACTGTGGACGTGGGCAGCCCGTAAGGAGGAACCTCCCATGACCAGGTTCCTTGCCGAGCAGCTTTCAACAGCCCACTGGTTTGACCAGCGTGAAACCCGCCGGCTCCTCGATTGGTCGCCGGAGGTGTCCCTCGACGAGGGGTTGGCCAGGCTTGCGGAGTATTACGGGCAGGGAAGGGGCGGGGCGGCCAGCCGGGCAGCGGCGGGAGCGCCGCCTTGGACAGGACGCTGAACCTCTACCGAAAGGGCTGACATGGCACTGAAAGCTGGAACCCACGTTGAGTGGAACACTCCCCAGGGCAAGACACACGGCAAAATCATTGAAAAGAAAACCAGCGACTTCCAGCTGGATGGCAACACCCACCGCGCCAGCGAAGACGAGCCGCAATACGTGGTGGAATCGGACAAAACCGGAGCGCGGGCGGCCCATAAGGGTTCCGCGCTCACCGAGGTGAAATAGCCCGACGGTCAGGGTTTCTCTTTCTCCGGGGCCGGACGTGGCAATGAGGTGCCCTGAAGCTGGCGAAGAGCCAGCAACGGAAACAGCAGGACGGAGAGCATTCCTGCGCCGACCAACCCTGATGCGATGCCACTGGAAATCAGATCGTGATCCCTGCCAATGGCCGTGACAGCCACGATGACCGGCAAACCCGTGGCACCAAAAAGAACGATCGCGCGCTTCGCAGCCGCCGTGGCGCCCACCGGCGCTGCCAGCACGCAGGGCAATCCACGGACCAGGAGGAGCAAGCCGAGGAACAACGGAACCATCGCCAAGGCCAGGGGACTCGACGTCAAGGAAGCCAGCTCGAAGTCAATGCCCGTGTCGATAAAGAAGACCGGGACCAGGAACCCGAAGGCGATCGCGTCGACTTTCCTCTCGATGACGGTCCGCTCCGCCTCCGGCGCCCTGGCGATGGCAACTTTCCACAGCACCCCCGCCGCGAAGGCCCCGAGCAACATGTCAAGACCCAGCAGCGTACTCAGGACTACCAGCAAGCTGAGGATAAGCATGATGGACCGTACGGCGAACTGTCCGCTGGTGTGGAGTGTCCGGGTGATGTGCGAATGGAACAGTACGTGCCGTGAGCGCGAGGCCAGGAATATCGCTGCTGCCGTCAGGAGAACGAATCCAAGAAGCACTGCGGATGCTGCTCCCAGCTGCCTGCCGCTGAAGAAGAGCGAGATGGCGACCAGTGGGCCAAACTCGCCCACGGCCCCCAAAGCGGTGACGGCGATGCCAGTCGGCGACTTCGCCTGGCCGGCGTCCCGCAGGATGGGCAGCAGGGTGCCCAACGCGGTGGAACAGAGCGCGACGCCGATAATCACCGCCGGCTCGGCGGCGGACGTCAGAGCAAAGCCGGCAGCCACGCCGGCCGCCAGGGAGATGACCCAGCCGGCGGAAGCCCGGTCAAGGGGACGGCCGCGTATCGCCCTGAAGTCGATTTCGTTGCCGGCGACGAAGAACAGCATGGCCAGCCCGAAGTCGGCCAAGGTATCCGTGAACTGGGTGGACTGGACCCAACCCAGCAGGCTGGGTCCGAGGAGCATGCCAAGGACGATCTCGAAAACCACGATTGGCACTTTCACCGCGCGCTCCACGAAGCGTGCGGCGAGGGGTGCTGCGACGGCCATGGCCGCGATGAGGACCAGGGACACGGACAAGCTTTGCATCACGGGTCCCTTCGATTTCCGGACCGCTTCGGGTGATGTAGGCGCACAGCTCTACTCCCACCGTGGGACGTGGCGTGTCAGGGTTTTCCGGGCCATTCCCGGCCGGCCCAGGGGTCGTAATCGGCAATAAGCTCCTGCTGTGGGGGGCGGTCCGGTTCCGGAACGTGCTGCAGGTTGACCCGGACCCGATACCACAGCGAGCTCGATCCGCGCATGCCGTCGATCAGAACGTCTGCCGGATGCAGTTTGGGAACGACGCCTTCGTGCAGTTCCTTCCATTGCTCGAGGGCCTTAAGCGCTTCGGGCTTGGTCTTGGTCCGCGCTACCTCGATCAGAGGCATTGAGGATGTCCGTCGGCCGGAACCATCACCGGCACGCGGTGCCTTCTCAGCCGGGCCGAGTTCTGCGGCCAAGGCAAGCAGCCCGTCCAGCGAGCCGGCCGCGTCATCGATTCCGGAATGCGGATCACCTATCGCGGCGAATCGTTCCGGAACAGTTAGTACCGTGAACTGTTCCGGGCGCGCGGAGCGGACTTCATCCCAGGTGAGCGGCATGGAGACCCGGGCGTCGGGCCGCGACCGAATGGAGTAGGCGGATGCCACCGTGCGGTCCTTGGCATTTTGGTTGAAGTCCACGAAGACGCTCTCACCCCGTTCTTCCTTCCACCACCTTGCGGTGGCGAGCCCTGGCGCCCGGTTCTCCACCTCGCGTGCGAGGGTCTCGGCGGCCAACCGAACGTCCCTGAAGGTCCATCGGGGCGCAATCCGGACCAGGATGTGAAGTCCGCGTGAACCGCTTGTCTTGGGCCAGCCAACCAGCCCGACATCGCCGAGCACCTCACGCGCAACATACGCGGTGTCCACTATCTGCGACCAGTCCACCCCAGGCATGGGGTCGAGATCGACACGGAGTTCGTCGGGGTGTTCCAGGTCTTCTGCCCTGACCGGGTGCGGGTTGAGGTCCAGGCACCCCAGGTTGACCACCCACGCCAGGCCCGCGGCATCACGTATGACGGTCTCCTCCGCAGACGTCCCGGATGAATAGTGCAGCGTTGCAGTGTCGATGAAGCCGGGGTGGTTTTCCGGGACCCGTTTTTGGAAGAAAGGCTCCTCGTCAATGCCTTTTGGGAAGCGCTTCAGCACCATCGGCCTGCCGGCGGCCCCTCGGAGTGCACCTTCGGCAACGTCCAGGTAATAGCGGACAAGATCGAGCTTGCTCAACCCTGGCTCGCGAAAGACCACTTTGTCCGGGTTGGAGATACGGACTTCGGCGCCGCCAATGTCGAGTATCTCCGCCGGTGTCTTGGAGGGGCTCATGCGGTCACGCTAGCAATGAACATCGGATCCAACCAGAGCGCGGGGAAGGAAAAATCGAAACCTTGGCTGTCTGCTGCGTAGGGATAATCCGCGGACTGGCTTTAAAAATATAAGTAGGTATGGTGTTGTCATAAGCAAAGAACAAGGAGATGGAAAGGAGATGGAAATGTCCGGTAATCACCCAATGGTGCAAAAATAAAAAAGCAGGGCAAGACCATTCTGGAAAAGCGTGCGGAAAAGCGGGCAAAGGCTGAAACAAGCGACACCGTCTTTTCCAAGCCCAGGAAAAACCAACGATAAGCCGTGCCGAGGCCGCCCACAATGGCGTGGGGCCTCGCCAGTTAGCAGGTGGCACCAACCCTCGGCGGGCTTCATAGAGAACAGTTACTGTCGCTTGGAATTGAGAGTTGCAGCAATGGAAAACCAGATTTTGCCAAAGATAGTTGCCTTGATTGTGCCTGCCCGCCTGGCTGAGCGGGTTCGCCTGGAGGAAATCGGACAAACAGTGGAAGCGTGCCAGTCAATCGTCGAAGGAAATGTTGAAGCAATAGACGGGCAAGGCTGGCATGTCCTTCTGAACGACCAGGCAATTCATATTCCTTTGCCCCTGAATCCGCGCGCAGAGGTCCTGATACGTGAAGCGGGCACGTCCTTGGAAGACACCGTCAGCGGCAATGCCGTGTTCCTGGGACACGGAACCGGGGGATTGGAGGAGGACGTCCCCGACTACCTCGTGGGCCTGGCGGAGCGCCTGTTCGAGGTCCGGCTGGCGGCGTAGGCCGGACCTGCTCCCAGGCGTTGATGAGGCTGGCCGACTATATTGGCCATGTCAGCCCACCACCACAATTGAGGGAGCTTGCACAGCATGGCCAAAGAACTTGCCACCCAACTCATCGAACAACTCCAAGCTGCGGGCGTGCAGCGGATTTATGGAATCGTGGGCGACAGCCTCAATCCAATTGTTGACGCTGTCCGTCAGACAGGCGGCTCGAAAAACGGGGGCATTGACTGGATCCACGTCCGCCACGAGGAGGCGGCTGCATTTGCTGCTGCGGCTGAAGCGCAACTAACGGGAAAGCTGGCCGTCTGCGCAGGATCTTGTGGTCCAGGCAACCTTCACCTGATCAACGGCCTGTACGACGCCAACCGCACCGGCGCTCCGGTCCTGGCCATTGCGTCACATATTCCTAGCAGGCAGATTGGCAGCGGCTTCTTCCAGGAGACCCACCCGGACCGGCTCTTCAACGAGTGCTCCGTGTACTCCGAGCTCATTAGCACCCCCGAGCAAGCTCCACGTGTCATGCATAGCGCCATCCAGAATGCGGTTGGCCTGGGGGGAGTGGCCGTCGTGACGCTTCCCGGCGACATTGCAGATCTTGAGGCGGCAGCACCGACGCCCCTTCCGGCGACGTTCCGTCCCGCCAGTCTGGTGCCTGACCAGGCGAGTGTCCGCGAGCTGGCGGATGCCATTAACGACGCCGGAAAGGTGGCCATTTTCGCCGGAGCAGGCGTTGCGGGCGCCCACGACGAATTGATCTCACTGGCTGAGCTGATCAACGCGCCCATTGGGCACTCGTTGCGGGGCAAGGACTTTGTCCAGTACGACAACCCGTTCGATATCGGCATGACGGGCTTGCTGGGTTACGGAGCTGCGGCGGAAGGCATCGAGGACGCGGATCTCTTGATCCTTCTCGGGACGGACTTCCCGTACGACCAGTTCCTTCCGGACACCCGGACAGCCCAAGTGGACCGGGCGGCGCAGCGCCTGGGGCGACGCACCGACGTCGACATTGCCGTTCACGGTGACGTGCTGCCTACCCTGAACGCCCTCCTGCCACTGGTCCGGCCCAAGAAGAACCGCCGCTTCCTCGACCAGATGCTCAAGAAGCACGATCGCCTGATGAACAAGGCGGTGGGGGCCTACACCCGCAAAGTGGAAAAGAAACAACCCATCCACCCGGAATATGCCGCCTCGCTCCTGGACCAGGTAGCGGCCGAAGACGCGGTTTTCACCGCCGATACCGGCATGTGCAACGTCTGGACGGCGCGCTACATCAATCCCCTGGGGACCCGTCGCCTCATCGGCTCCTACCTCCATGGGTCCATGGCCAACGCGCTTCCGCATGCCATCGGCGCCCAGGTGGCCTATCCGGAGCGACAGGTGGTGTCTGTCTCCGGTGACGGAGGCCTTTCAATGCTGCTCGGCGAGCTCGTGACCGTGGCCGCACACCAGTTGCCTGTGAAGGTGGTTGTGTTCAATAACTCCACCTTGGGCATGGTGAAGCTGGAGATGCTGGTGGATGGGCTGCCGGACTTCGGCGTGGATGTTCCCGACGCCAATTACGCCGCGGTGGCTAAGGCCCTGGGCTTCCACGCCGTGCGGGTCACGGACCCCGCCGACATTGAAGGTGCCTACCGCGCCGCATTCGCCCATCCCGGGCCAGCCTTGGTGGAACTCATCACCGACCCCAATGCGCTGTCCATTCCGCCGAAGATTTCCGGATCCCAGGTCATTGGATTCGCCACGGCCATGTCCAAGGTGGTCCTGAACCGGGGCGCCGGAGAAGCTGTGAGCATGGCACGCAGCAATCTCCGGAACATTCCCCGGCGTTAGCCTATTGGCCCAGGGCGGCGGCGAGGTAGGGTGCCGTGCGTCCCGAAGTGGAACGCGCGACGACGGCCGGCGGCCCTGCGATCATGATCTCCCCGCCGGCGTCGCCGCCACCGGGGCCCAGGTCGATGACCCAATCCGCCCCGGCCACCACGTCCATCTCGTGTTCGACCACCACTACCGTGTTGCCGGCATCGACCAGTCTGTGAAGCTGCGCCATCAAGAGTTGGACGTCGGCGGGATGCAGGCCGGTGGTGGGCTCATCCAACAGGTACAGGGTGTGGCCGCGTTGGACGCGTTGGAGCTCGGTGGCCAGTTTGATGCGTTGGGCTTCACCGCCGGACAGTTCCGTTGCGGGCTGACCCAACCGCAGGTATCCCAAGCCAACTTCCTTGAGGGTCTGCAGGCTGCGGGACACGGACGGCAGATCGGACAAGAAGGCAGCTGCGGCATTGACGGTCATGCCCAGGACGTCGGCGATGTTCTTCCCACGGTAGGTGACCTCGAGTGTTTCGGGGTTGAACCGCGAACCGTGGCATTCGGGGCACGGGCCGTAACTGCCGGGGAGGAACAGGAGCTCCACCGCCACGAACCCTTCGCCTTGGCAGATTTCGCAGCGGCCACCGGCTACGTTGAAAGAGAACCGGCCGGCTCCGAAGCCGCGGGCGCGTGCGTCGTCGGTGGCCGCGAATTCCTTCCGGACCCCATCGAACAGCCCGGTATAGGTGGCCAGGTTGGAACGCGGGGTCCGGCCGATGGGTTTTTGGTCGACCTGGACCAGCCGGTCGAGCTGGTGAAGGCCTGACACCAATGCCGGCGCGTCCGCGGCCCCGGCGTCCACGGCCAGGTTTTCGATGCCACCAGCACCGGCGTCGCCGGGTGACTCCGGATGGAGCCCGGCGCCCACCACGTCTGCGAGTACCCGGCTGACCAGGGTGGACTTCCCGGATCCCGAGACGCCCGTTACCGCCGTCATCACGCCCAGCGGGAAATCCACGTCCAGGTTCCGCAGATTGTGCCGGTGGACGTTCTTGAGCTGCAGCCAGTTGGTGGTTTCCCTGGCTGCCCGGGCTTCCTTTGCTTCCCGGGGCGTGTGTCCGGTCCCGGTGGCGACATGGCCGTCGTCGGCCGCTTCTTTGGCTCGGTCGCCGCTGGCGCCGTCAGGGAAAAGGAACGGGCGGGTGACGGAATCCGCCACAGCCTCCAGCCCCGCCACAGGGCCACTGTAAAGTATCTGGCCACCTCCTTCGCCGGCGTGCGGCCCCACGTCCACCAACCAGTCAGCGGCGCGAACGAAGTCCATGTTGTGTTCGACCACAAACACCGAATTACCGGAGCTTTTGAGCGTGTCCAGCACGGCGAGGAGCGGTTCGGCATCGGCCGGGTGGAGGCCTGCGGAGGGCTCGTCCAGGACGTAGATCACGCCGAAAAGGCCGGAGCGGAGCTGCGTGGCGATCCGGAGGCGTTGCATTTCGCCGGGGGAGAGGGTGGGCGTCGGACGGCCCAAGGCGAGGTACCCCAGGCCCAGATCCAGCAGCACGGTGATGCGGTTGAGGAGATCGCGGGTTATGGCGATTGCTACCTCGTTGGTCTCGCCGGAGGTCTGGGTACGGGATGCTGTGCTGGCCGAGGTGGCCTCCGTGATGGGACGGATCAGACGGGCCAGTTCGGTCATGGGCAACGCGTTGAGTTCGGCGATGGTCTTGCCTGCGAAAGTTACCGCCAACGCTTCCGGCCTGAGTCCGCTGCCTCCGCACATGGGACACCGTCCCGTCTCCATGAAACGAAGTACGCGGTCTCGCATGGTGCTGCTCTTGGAATCCGCGAGGGTGTGCAGGACGTAGCTTTTCGCGCTCCAGAAACGGCCCTTGTACGGCTTGGCCACACGATCCCTTTGCGGCGTCACTTCCACCACCGGTTGTTCGTCGGTGAAGAGGATCCAGTCGCGGTCCTTTTTGGGGAGCTTCTTCCACGGCGTATCGACGTCGTATCCCAAGTGGCTGAGGATGTCGCGGAGATTCTTGCCCTGCCAGGCTCCCGGCCACGCTGCGATGGCACCGTCCCTGATGCTCAGGGACGTATCGGGGACGAGGGATTCCTCGCTTACGGTGTGGGCCACGCCCAGGCCGTGGCATTCGGGGCACGCGCCGGCGGCCGTGTTCGGCGAGAAAGCGTCGGAGTCGAGCTGGCTTGCCCCTTCCGGGTACCTGCCTGCACGTGAGAAGAGCATCCGCAGCGAGTTGGACAGTGTTGTGAGCGTGCCGACGCTTGACCGGGCGGTTGCCGTTCCCCTGCGTTGTTGAAGCGCGACGGCGGGCGGCAGCCCCGTGATTGACTCAACCTTGGGGTTGTGGCCCTGTTGGATCAGGCGTCGGGCGTAGGGGGCGACGGATTCGAAATAGCGTCGCTGGGCCTCGGCGAAGATTGTGCCGAAAGCCAAGGAGGACTTTCCGGATCCCGACACTCCAGTGAAGGCCACGATAGCGTCGCGGGGAACATCGACGTCCACGTTGCGGAGGTTGTTCTCCTTGGCTCCGCGCACCTGGACGAAACCACCGTCAAGGTCGCCGGAGTTCAGGGGCGGTTGGGCGGCTTCGGTCCCGCTGGCGATTGTCAGTTTACTGTCCATTGGTACGACTCTATCGGCCTGACGGACTGTGTGGCCCATGCGGCCTGGGGCGCAGCCGGAGGCATAGCCGGCCGCCGGTCTTAGTCGCGCTCGATGGCGGCCACAGCGCTGATCTCAACCAAGGCGCCGGGTACACCCAGCCCGGCGACAAAGGCCGCGGTCACCAAGGGTGGTTCGTCTGAGGCAAGCCTGGACGCAATTGCCCCGTATCCTGCCGCGAGGTCGGCTCCGTCAACGAACAGGACATTCCACTGGATGACATCACCAAGGCTGGCACCTGCCGCTTGCAGGGCGGTTTCAGCATTGTCGAGGGCGTGCGCGGACTGGATGGCCGCGTCCCCTTCGCCAATGAGCCTTCCACTGGCGTCAACGGCGTTCTGCCCACCGATGTAGATGGTGGTCGCGCCCGGCGGAACCACGGCAACGTGGCTGAAGGCCGGGCTTGAGACAAGCCCCTCGGGACGGATGCGCTGTATGGGTGCCATGACTGTATGGTCCCACCAGGATCCGTTCACCAACAGGGGAGTTCGCACTAATCTGCGGCAGGCCGCCGTCGTTGTTGCTTGGTTGCGGATCGGTGCTCTTTGGCCACCCGGTGACGGCGTGCCGAACCGCGGGTGGGCTTGGACGCACGCCGGACCGTCGCGGGAACCAATCCAGCCCTGATGAGCCCGGCCAGCTTGGCGAGCGCGAGCTCACGGTTCCGCAACTGTGATCTGTCCTCGGAAGCGGTCACAGTAACAGCGCCGGCCACGAGACGCTTTGCCAGGCTTTTGAGCAGTAACTGCCGCTGCTCGTCGGTCAAAGTAGCAGAAGCAGCAACATCCCACGTCAGCTCGGCCCGGGTGTCAGTGGTGTTGACGTGCTGGCCGCCCGGCCCTGAAGAACGCGAGAACCGCCAGCTCAGCTCCCATGAAGGAATCGTCAGGGATGGGGAGATTTCCAGGTCCATTGAACAAGCCTTGCACGTCTGCCCGGGCCCGGACTTCCACCCCGCCGAATACCCGATGTTCACTTGCCCCCTCTAGGATCGAGTCATGACCGGGCCTGTGGATTTTCTGGGCCCCATCCTGGAGATGATGACGTGGGTGGGGTTCGTCCCCGGCGTGCCCTTGCTGGTCTGGGCATGGATCATCGCCCGACGCCGGTGCACATGGGTCACTGCCGACGGCGAGCGGTTCGCTGCCGGAGGCTACCTGGGGCTGCAGTGGATGGACCAGGACCAGGAGGAGCGGAAGGTCCTGCTGGACGTTGCGGCCACGGAGGGCGGGGTTGATTCCGGTCCCGTGGTGGTTCACTACGATGCCTGCCATCCCTCACGGTGTTCGCTGGAGCCGCCGCGGTTCGACCATACAGTGTTGATCCTGGGGTGGATCCTCACGGGCATTGGAATTGTCAGCACGCTCGGAGGACTCGTACTGGTGGCACTTTAGCGTTCCCCCTTGAACGGCTGTCCGGCGCGGGGCTAGCATTTGCGCGCGGGCTTTCGTTCGCGTGCTTTCGTTGACCGCCGTACCGGGAGGACTGCCATGAGCGATCAGACTGCAACCCTGCTGGTGGATCTGATTATTTCCCTGGACGGCTATGCCTCGGCCGAGGGGTGGCCGGGATGGTGGGGCCTTGAGGGTCCGGAATACCTTGCCTGGCTCGATGAAGAGGCCAAGAAGGACGTCACCACTCTCATGGGAGCGAATACCTACCGGCTCATGTCGGGCATGTCCGGGCAGGCGGGCGAGGCGGACTCCGGATTTTCCAAGGAAGAAGGCGACAGCCTGGCGGGCCTGGCGGCCGTTCCCAAGGTCATTTTCTCCTCCACCTTGAAAGAGCCCTTGGCCTGGCCGAATTCCGAACTCGTCTCCGGGGATGCCGTGGAAGCGGTAAGGGAAATGAAGCAGACGCGTACCGGCACCTTAAGCACCCTGGGCAGTTTGAGTCTGTGCAGATCCTTGCTGTCAGCCGGGTTGGTGGACAGATACCGTCTGGTGGTCTTCCCGGTGATCACTGGCAAGACCGGCCGCGAGCGGATCTACGACGGGTACCCGGATGTTGCTTTGGACATGGTGGAGAGCCGGACGTTTGATGGCCGGCTTCAAATGTTGGAGTACGTTCCCCGCGTTATCGATACTCCACTCGGCAGAGGTGGTGGAGGCTAACCGACCTGCCGGGCATCCAGTTCGCTGAACAAAGGCCTTAAGGACTCGGCGTAGTGGTCCATGGTCTCCGGGAATGTCATCAGGCGCAGGCCTGAGAGAGCCCCGGCGACCGGACTGGCCGGCGCTTCGAAAGCGCTGTGGCGCCCTGTCGGCGCCTTTGTGCAGAGAACGGGTTCGGCAGTCACTCCGCGTGAAGTCAGAATCGCGATGCCCCATGGGTCGTTGGGCTCGGCAACAGAGATGCCGGCGTTGTCGAAGGTGTCTCGGAGGACATACCGCGTGACCGTCCGCCATGATTGCAGAAACGGGGACTGGAGCTGCTCTATGAGGTCTTCATCGTTGGCGCTGTAGGCGTCCGTGAGGGCTGTCGACAAGGCGTCCCATTCCTCGGCGTCCCGGACCATCAGGTGCGCGGCACGGAGGTGGGCAATGGTTTCATTCAACATCATGGCAGTCCCCAAACTTCCTCGTACGATGTTCGCCCGATGCCGGGCAGGCTTGCGGTCGGCACGCCTCTTATCAACAGAACGGATGGGGCGCCGTCATGATTCCCAAGAAGTCCCCTTCTTGTTCTCCGTGCTGGCTTTTACACGGCCGCCTAGTAAATAAGGAAACTTACTAATAGGCTGTCCGGGTGGGGAAAGTCCCCAGAGGAAAAGGAAGTGAAGCGGAATATGACTGAAGAGCAGGGCATCAGCAAAGTCACCGGCATCATCAACGATTCCAGGATCGGGATGTTGACCACCATCAATGAAGAAGGCGCATTGGTCAGCCGGCCGCTGGCTGTCCAGGACGTCAAGGACGACGGCGACATGTGGTTCTTCACAGGACTGGGCACCTCCCAGGTTGCCCACATACGCCGGGATTCCCGCGTCAACGTTTCCTTCGGCAAGAATACGGAGTGGGTCTCCGTCGCCGGAACTGCCGAGGTTGTCACGGACCGCGCAAAAATCCATGAGCTCTGGAACCAGGTTGTGGAGGCGTGGTTCCCTGACGGCCCTGACACTCCCGAGGTTTGCCTCCTGCACGTGGATTCAGATTCCGCTGAATACTGGACCAGCCCCGGTGGTACCGCAGCCACGGTACTCCAGTGGGTCAAGTCCAAAGTAACCAACTCACGCTTCAGCGTGGGCGAAAGTGACACCGTGGAACTGTGAGCCGACATGGTTGACGCGGAACGGTTCCGGCTTGTCCTTGAGCAAGAACGAGAACGCAGGCTATTGCTGCTCTCAGATCTCCGGAGCGACATCACGTCGGTCAATGCCGCCCGCCAGGACTCCAATGTGGACGACGAACATGATCCGGAGGGCAGCACCATAGCCTTCGAGCTGTCGCAGGCGTCCGCCCTCCTTGACCAAAGCAAGGAGGGCCTCCAGCACATCGATGCGGCCCTGGCGAGGATCGCCGCCGGCACCTATGGCCGCTGTGGAGTCTGTGGGGTGGACATCCCGGAAGGCCGGCTTGAAGCCAGGCCATGGACGCCGTTCTGCGTTGACCATGCCTCAGGGCGAAGGTAGAGGTTGGCCCATTCCCGGCGAGACCTGGACAAATTCGATTCCCTGTTGCTGCTTTTTGACGGGCCCGCGCTTGAAGCCTTTGGCGTCGAGGTGGTTTCCAGCCCTGTAGGCCGCCAACGCCTCATCAAAGATCCCGTTGAGTCGGCTTGCGGCGAAGATTTCCCGAGTTCCGTCGGTGAACTCGATGGCCACAGTAACGCTTGATGGGAAGTGCCGCTTCATGCGGATGAAGCCTTGGGCGTCCTGGTGCAGTGAGATCACGTAGTGTCCGCGCTTTCATTGTTCGGGTTGGAATCGGGAGTGCTGGACCGGTCTGCCGCTGCGCCCTGCTTGCGGCTCGCCAACAGGAACGGCACGGAAAGCAGTTCGATGACTCCGGCCATGGCCAGCGACGCCGGATATCCGTACAGGTCTGCGCCACGGCCCAACAATGGCTGAATGACGACGCCACCGCTCGAGCCCATCAGAGAATCGAAGCTGAGGACAGTTGCCCGCTGTTTGGAAGGGATCATGTCGTTCACGTACGCCTGCCGGACCGGGGTGACGGCAGATCCCACCACGCCCCATAGCGCCAACAGTACCAAGGCGATCCAAAAACTGTGGGTGATCCCTAAGACCAGCAGGATCACGCAGCCACCCGTCCCGCCCAGGATCAGTACAGAAGTGCGTTTGTGGAAAAGGCTCCGGGCGTGAGGTGCCAACCAACCGCCAAGGATTTGCGAGCCGGCCACGATCGCGGCGGCAAGACCGGCGATTGAATAGGCCTGCGGGTCGCCGAAGAGGTCAAGAAGATAGGGCTGCAACGCATAAAAGACATAGATGCCGACGCCGGCACTGAAGGGCGCGGCCAGCATCACGAATCGTACGGGCGGGTTTTTCAGCCCGTTCTCGATCGACGCCGTCAGTACGGCACGGGTAGCCCGTAGCGGGTGCGTCGAACGCTCCGGTGAGAAGCCGACGTCGTGCATGAGTCCGAAGGCGACGGCGAACATGGCAAGCAGCACCGCGACGCGGAGCAGGAACGGCACCCCAAGGTTGGTGGCCTGGGCGATCACGCCGCCGGCCACGGAACCCAGAAGCATCGCCACGCCCTGGACCATCTGGCCCCGGCCAAGTACGGATTCAAGTCCGCCTTCATAGCCGGAGAAACGAAGGGCATCAACAAGCCATGCCTCAACGGCCCCGGAGAAGAACGTGAATCCCAGGCCCAGGAGGACGGAGACCACAGCCCACATCCAGAAAGCACCCGAGATCTGCCACAGAAGGTAGTACAAGTAGGTGGATGCCGCCAGCGTGACGGTCCCCAGAAGGAACGACGTGCGCCGTCCCCAGCCATCGGCCACTACGCCAGTGGGTATTTCGAAGAGGACCATGCCGGCTGTGAAGAAAGCATTGGCGGCGAAGGCCTCAAGGTTACTCAGCCCGGCGTCCAGCAGGAACAGGGTATTGATGCCCCAGATGAAAGACGCCGCAACCGTATTGCCGAGCGTCAATGTGAGGTAGACGCGTTGGATTTTGCGGGCGTCCTGGTTCAGGGTGTCGCCGGTCCCGCGGGCGCGTGGAGGGGCCACGTGCCTATTCTCGCCCCGTTTGCTTCGCTCCGCCAGATCCGTCTGCAGTCAGCTTTCGGCCGCTGACAGAAGCGGCCCGGATCCCCGCACGAGGCGGGGATCCGGGCCGAAGCCGTTTGTCAGTGCCAGAGTCCCAAGGCGAACTCGGCGATGACTGTGGAGAGGATGAACGACGCAGTGATGGCGACCAGGCCCACGGGGATGATCTTCCAGCCGATGTTGCGCAGGAGGGGAATGTCCTTACCGAGGGAGAGCCCGGCCAACGTCAGCATCACTGTGGCGATGGACAGGAAGTCCACGGTCTTCACAGCCTCATTCAAGACGCCGGCACCGAAGAACCACGGGCTGGAAATGTAGGCGCCGATGGTGGTGATGAAGACTATGGCAGAGATTTTCCTGGTGACCTTTGCCAGGAACAAGCTGACGAGCACCAAGGCGAGCATGATGCCGTAGCCGGCAATGATTGACAGGCTCAGGCCCTTGGCGGCCACCGATGCGGTACCGATGCCCAGCACTGTCAGGACGGACAGCGAAAGCCACAACGGCAACTTGATGGCAGCCGAGGACTTAGCGACTTCTTCGCGGAAGCGGCGGTTCTCTTCTGCTTGGACCTCGTCCTGCTCGACCTCAGCTGCGGTGCGGGTTTGGGGAGCCACAGCCGTGCCGGCGGCAACCTTCTGCGGTTCCTTGTTGCGCGTGAGCAGTTTGTAGAAGCGGTCGGCCACGGGCAAGGCAATGTAGATGCCAACGTAGACACCCAGGATGGTGGTGATGAGGTTGGAGACGGCGGCCATGCCCAGGATGGCTTCCTGGTCGCCCGGGTAGGCTGCGATGATGCTCGCCGCCGAGGCCGCCATCATGGAGCCGGAACCAACGCCCGCACCCATGGCCAGGGCCAGGGGATCGAAGATCTTCCAGTTGGCCACCAACGAGGTCAGCAAGGTGATGAAGATGGCACCGAACAGGGTGCCGAAGACGTACATGGCCAGGACGCCGCGGTACTGATCGGAATCCGGGCCGTACTTCTCCGAGACCATGGCGAAGGAGGGCTCGCGGTCAAGGGAGAAAGTTGCGCCCACGGTTGCCTTACCCATGCGAAGCAGTACGGCCAGGGGCAGCGCCAACACGATGGTTCCCAACAAGTGGCCCACTTCCTGCAGCAGCAGTGCGGGGCCGGCCTTGATGAGGCTCGGCAGGCTCGGCCCGATGTTGAAGGCGAGCCTGGCCACCAGGAGCAGAACCGCGACGCCGACCAGGGCCGCCGCGACGCGCTGGAGGTCGAGGCCGAGCGGCTTGAACTTCTGGATGGAGACCAACAGGCCGAGGATAAGTCCCCACACCATGGGGAAGATGATGATCGCGCCAATGCCAAGATCAATCTTGGCCTGGCCAATGAACTGGACCGCAAGGGCGATGACAAACGCCAGCGCGGCAATGGGAAGCGTAAGCCGTGTTCCGGCTTTGTCCGTCCGCGCGGTTTCGGTGCTGGTGCTCATGATGTTGCTTCCTGGATCGGGGCTTCACTGCGGTAGGCCGCATTGACGAAGCGTTCTCTCTGCTGGGGATTGGTTGCGGCACCCGCCACAGTCCAAGCCAGCGCGGTGGCTGCCTCGAACATCACGGCGTATGCCTCGGGTGTGTTCGCAAGAGCTGCAAAGCCGTGCGAGTGGATGGGGACGTTGGCTCCTGGAATGCTCAGCCACGGGTGCAAGGAGGGAATTACCTGGGAGATGTTGCCCATGTCCGTGGAGCCGCCGCCCATTCCTGCCGCCGGGGAAGTGTCCTTGCCGAACGCGTCCATGGCTTCGGTCCAGTGTGCGGCAAGTTCGCCGTCCTGGATCAGCGGCTCATAGAGCGGTTCCGCCGCCGTGATCTCCAGGGTGGTCCCGGTTGCAAGTGCGGCGCCTTCGAAGCAGCGCTTGACCCGTTCGAGCAGTGCCTCGTACTCCGCGAGCGTGAAGGCCCTGCATTCGAACGGAACCACGGCATGGTCCGGAATGATGTTGGTGACGTGTCCGGCTTCCGCCACGTAACAGGCAATACGGTGGTCTCCCGGAATTTGCTGGCGGAGCAAGCCGATCGCCACCTGGCTGAGCACGGCTGCGTCCCCGGCGTTGACGCCCAGATGCGGGGCGGCAGCCGCGTGGGCAGCCTTTCCGGTGAACACGGCCTCGTAACGGCCCACTGCTTGAGCCGTTGTCCCGGCGGGGTTGTACGTGACGCCGTCCTGGACCGGGTGGACCATCAAAGCAAGGCCGACGCCGTCGAAGGCGCCCCGCTCCAGCATCAGCACTTTGCCGCCTCCGTGTTCCTCGGCCGGCGTGCCGATCGCCTTCAACGTGATGCCGAGTTCGTCCACATGGGGGAGCAGGGCCAGTGCCGCAGCTATCGATGCTCCCGCGATGAGGTTGTGGCCACAAGCGTGACCCACTGAGGGCAGGGCATCGTATTCCACGCACAGGGCAACGGTGAGTTCACCGGTTCCCGCGGTGGCGGTGAAGGCTGTTGGAAGCCCGGACGTTCCTTGGGTGACGTCAAAGCCGCCTTCGGCGAGCAGGGAGGTTATTGACTCTGCGGCCTGGACTTCTTGGAAGGAGATCTCGGGGTTGGCATGCAGCTCCTGCGAGAGTGCCTGAACCCGGGGTTTCCAGGCCGTGACGCCGTCCGCCAAGGCTTGACGCAGCGGAAGTGATGAGGCCGTAGTGGTGATTTCCATGATTCTTCCTGCTAGTAGGACAGGGACGGGAAGGGGGATCCGGCTGCCCGGGTGGGAACCCAAACCGCCTTGGTCTGCGTGTACTCGTCCAATACGCCGGGCCCGGAGGATCGGCCGTGGCCGGAATCGCCGAAACCGCCAAAGGGAACGGCAACGTGGATGGTCTTGTACGAGTTGATCCAGAACGTCCCTGCCTTCACCTCACGGGCGATGTGGTGGGCCCGGGAAACGTCCGAGGTCCACACAGCGCCGGCCAGTCCGAAGTTGGTGTTGTTGGCACGGGCGATTGCTTCGGCTTCCGTGTCAAAGGCGTCGGCACCGACTACTGGTCCGAAGACTTCAGTGGTCTCCAGGCGGTTTGCCGGTGTCACGCCATCCAACAGCGTCGGCATGACCCAGTGGCCGCCAGCCAGAGACGACCCGGCCAAGGACTCAGGCAACGTTCCGCCCGTGAGCCTGCGGCCGCCGTCGTTCATTCCCTGTTCAATCAGCGAAGTGACGGTCGCGAACTGGGGCGCGGTGATAATCGGCCCCACCTCGGTGGCGGCGTCCAGTGGATCCCCGACCCGAAGCCGGGCAGCACGTTCGGCCACCATGTCAATAAACCGGGCGTGAACGCTGCGTTCGACCAGTAGGCGCGACCCTGCGACGCAGGATTGCCCGGCGCCGGAGAAGATGGCGGAGATGGCGCCGTCGGCGGCGCGCTCGAGGTCGGCGTCGGCGAAGACGATATTGGCACTCTTGCCGCCAAGCTCCAACAGGGCTGGAATTCCGGCTTCCGCGGCGGCTACGGCAACCCGGCGGCCCGTGGGAACCGAACCGATGAAGCTGACTTTGCCGACCCGGCGATCGGACGTGAGAGTGGCTCCGACTGTCTGCCCGAGTCCCACGGCTACGTTGAATGCGCCGTCGGGAAGGCCGGCTTCGTGGGCCAGCTGTGCGAGCCGCACGGTTGTAGCCGGGGTGAATTCGCTGGGCTTGATGATGACGGCGTTGCCCGCCGCCAGCGGCGCGGCTGAGTTCCAACCGGCCGTGAACAGCGGGGCGTTCCATGGCGTGATGGCGACGACGACGCCCCACGGAACCCGCTCCGTGTAGGTGTGCCACGGGCCGGGCACGGGTATGGTCTGGCCGGTGAGTTTGTCGGCCCAGCCTGCGTAGTAGCCGAACATTTCAGCTACCTTGGACGCTTCAACGCGGGCGTCGCGGATGGGCTTTCCCGTGGTGGCCGATTCGAGGATCGCCAGTTCTTCGGTGTGTGCTTCGACCATCCTGCTGACGTTGCGGAGGATGGCGGCGCGATCGAAGCCGTTCAGCGATCCCCACGCCGCTGCGCCCCGGACGGAGCTCTGCAGGATGGCATCGGCGCCCTCGGTGCCAGGGTCGGCATAGGTGGCAAAGGCTTCGCCCGTGGCCGCTGACGTCAGGGTGACGGAAGCGCCGGAGCCGGCGGCCACTTCGCCGTCGACGAACGCGCCAAGCCCTGAAGGGAAGGCGGAGTCCAGGACGGTCCGGGCTGTTGCGGTGGAGGAAGCCGCGGGGGCTGTGGTGATGCTCAAGGTAATGTCCTTCTGTTGCTGGGGGCGCTATGCGATGTGCGTGGTGCCGGGGGCGCCGGCGGGGGTAACAGCGGGCGCTACGGTCCTGGCGATTTCGGTGAAGTCGGCGGCCGGGCCGAGGGATGCCAGGGCGGCCTGCCACTGATCGGCCGCGGCAGCCAGGAGTTCCGGCTGTTCGCCGACCTGCCGGGCGATGTCGACGGCCAGGGATGCGTCCCGTGCCATCAGGCCGAGGGAGAAGCCAGAGTCGTGGGTGCCGGACAGGATCCAGTTCGGGTACATCGCGGAGGAGACTTTGCTGCCCCCGGAGGCATTGCTGATGCTCGCGGCGGCCACTGCGGGATCGATTCCGTAGGCCTTTGCAACGCCGAGCGCCTCGCCCACTGACACCAGATTGGCGGCGGCCAGGATGTTGTTCAACAGCTTCACGACGTTTCCGCTGCCAGGCCCGCCGATGCGGGCATACTTTCCGCCGGTGAGGGCTTCGAGGACGGGCTGTGCAGCCGCGGCAGCTGTGTCCGTTGCTCCAACGAACGCGCTCAGAGTCCCGGTGGCTGCGCCTTCGCGTCCACCGGAGACCGGCGCGTCCACAAAGCATGCGCCGTGGGATTCCGCCAGCGCTGCCATGGACGTACTCGTGCCCGGCTCGGAGGTAGTGGTGTCAATGATTGCGATGGTCCCGGGTCCCGAGAGGAGCACCGGCACTGTTGCCTCGACAATGTGGGCCGAGGGCAGGGACAGCACGGCATATGGGATGCCGGCTAGATCCCGGAGTTCTGCCGTGGTGGAAATTCCGGTTGCGGCAGCCGCGTTCCGGGCAACGTCCGAGGGGTCGAAGCCGGTGACGTCCCAGCCTGCGCGGTGCAGCGTGGACGCCATCGCACCTCCCATGGATCCGAGGCCGACGACGGCGATGCGGCGGGTGTTGCTCATGAATGCTCCTAGGTGGGGATTGTGGGGGGAAGAAGAATGTGGTGGCCGCAGGGCGGGTCAGTCCAGGTAGATGTCCAGGTCTTTCCAGAGTTGCTGGGTGCGCCGGATGGCTGATCGACTCCGTTCGGGGTGCGCCGCTTCCATGCCGGCCAAAAGGCCGTAGACCATGGAATTGGCCGCCGTCACGGACTGGAAGAAGGAGATCCCCTCGGAGGCAACGATCAGCAGGTGGTCAGCCGCGGCGGCCAGGCGCCCGCGGCGCATATCGCTGATGGCGACGACGGTGGCTCCAGACTGCTTGGCGGCTTCGGCAGTGACGATGATCTGCTGGACCGACCGCCACATATTGACCACCACCAGCACGTCGCCGGGGCCGAGGCTGTTGGCTGCGGAAGCGAGATGTACGCCGCCACGGTTTTCCAAGGTAATGGGGTACCCCATGGTGGAACCGAGGTGCGCCATGACACTTGCCGGTCCGGCGAAAGAGCCGATGCCGATGGTGGTGATGGACTTTGCCGAGGCCAGGGCGGCGATGGCGGCTTCCACGTCCTCGGAAGTGTTCGAGTCAAGGGTGAGCCGCAGGTTTTCGATGTCGTGGTTCAGTGCGTCGTGGAGGGGGCTGTGGTGTTCACCGTGCTCGAGGAGGGTGTCCTCGGTGGAGATCATCACCAGGTACCGGGAGCGAAGTTCGCGTTGGAGGTCAGGCCAGCCCCGGTAGCCCAGACGCTGGGCGGTGCGTACAACTGTGGAGTTGTTGACGTCTGAGCGCTGCGCAATTTCGGCGATGTCAGCGTAGGAGGACAACTGCGGATTGCGTGCAATGACCTCCACCACCCGTGCCTGGGACTTGGATAATGCGACGTTGGGAAGTGCGTCTCCCAGCCAGGCGTGGTCCACAGGCTCGCGCGCCACAGTGCTGGGACCCGACTCGTCTGGCTTGCTTGTCACTACTCAAACTCCTTGTAACGCAGATCACTTGGCAATCTCGATTGCAATTAACATACTCTGCAATTTCGTTTGCAGCTAGTGGTTTGCGTTACAGGCATGTAAAAGTTCCACCCGAGGGCATGGGCGGGCGTTAAACGACAAGTGCCAGGGACCCTGTGGGGGTCCCTGGCACTTATCGTCACCCTAGGCCGGGTTGCTCACCAGCCCTGCATCCGCCTTCGTAATCCCGGGGCGCCGCGCAGAAAGGAGCGGAGCGAAGAACGCCGCAAGTTCCGCCGTCGCCGATAACGGCAGGACGTTGGCAACATACTGGTCCGGGCGGACGACGACCACGACGCCGTCACGGCTGAGGCCACGCAGCTCAAAGATGTCGTTGGCCGGATCTGCGCCGAAGACCTTCTCAAGGTACGTGAGCTTGAACGGTCCCACGGTCGGCTTGAATGCCGCGGGGACGGCGTTGATGTCCACGTTGGTGTGGTCCTGCTGGTAGATCACTTTGACATCGAACCAAGCGTCCCGGTCAAGGTTCGACGGCGTCGCAGCCAGCGGCGAGTCCGGCGCGTTCGCGATCCACTCGGCAAAGTCGGCAACCGGGCCTTCGGCGCCTGCTTGGGCGGCATCGGCAAAGACGTAGATCCGCCAGCGGCCGTCCGCCTTTGCGTGGTGGCCCAGCTGCATGGGGTTGGTGTCGCAGACCCGCTGGACAGGGGCGGACTTGAAGCGTTTGCCTACCGGGAAGCCGGTTGCGAGTTCCTGGTGCCGCGGCTCCGATACGACCAGGGAGGGCGCGTATTGGGTCATGAAACCTGCGGGGAACTCTGCGGTGCTGGTGTAGAAGTTCTCCAGCTCCGTGGGGTCTTCAAACTCTTCGGGCTTCTTGGCCATGAGGGTGGACCATTGCTTGTCGAAGTCGATTAGGTTCTTCGCGACCACCTGGCGCTCCGCGGAATACGTGTCCAGCAGGCTTTCGGGGCTGCGGCCTTCGAGGACGTGACCGAGCTTCCAGCCTATGTTGAAGCCGTCCTGCATGGAGACGTTCATTCCCTGGCCGGCCTTGGCGCTGTGGGTGTGACAGGCGTCGCCGGTGATGAACACCCGTGGGGTACGCGTTCCGCGCTCCTCCGGCAGGACGTCGTCGAACCTGTCTGTCAGGCGGTGGCCGACCTCGTAAACGCTGTGCCACGCGACGTTGCGAACATCCAAGGTGTACGGGTGGAGGATGTCGTTGGCCTTCTGGATGATCTGTTCGATGGTGGTCTTCCGCACCGCCCCGTGGTCATCCGCTGCGACCTCGCCGAGGTCCACGTACATGCGGAACAGGTGCCCGCCCTCACGGGGAATCAGCAGGATACTGCCGCCGTTGCCGGACTGGATAGCGCATTTCGTCCGGATGTCCGGGAAATCGGTGACCGCCAAGACGTCCATGACGCCCCAGGCATGGTTCGCTTGATCACCGGCCAGATGGCAGCCAATCGATTCGCGGACCTTGCTGCGGGCGCCGTCGGCACCAACTACGTACTTGGCGCGGATAACCCGCTCCTGGCCCTCATCGGCACCGGCGGTGTGGCCGAGGGTCACCTCAACCGGGTAGTCCCCGTCGCCGGTGACCTTCAGGCTGCGGAACTCGTAGCCAAAGTCAGGGACCATGCGCGTGGGGGAGTTCGCCATGAACTCCGCAAAATAGTCCAGGACACGGGCCTGGTTGACGATCAAGTGCGGGAACTCGCTGATCCCGGCGGGATCATCCACCGCCCTGGCTGCCCTGACGATGCGAGAGTGATCGGCCGGGTCCGGCTTCCAAAAGGCCATCTCGGTGATGCGGTACGCCTCGGCTGTGATCCGCTCTGCAAACCCGAAGGCCTGGAAGGTCTCAACACTCCGGGCCTGGATGCCGTCGGCCTGGCCAATGGCGAGCCTGCCAGGGCGGCGTTCGATGATGCGCGTAGTGACTCCGGGGAACTGGGCCAACTGGGCCGCCGTCAACATCCCGGCGGGACCGGTGCCCACGATGAGGACATCGACTTCATCCGGAAGTGCTGACGGCCGGTTGATTCCGACGCCGGCGGCCGGCTCGACCCGCGGGTCACCTGATACATAACCGTGGTGGTGGAACTGCACGGGCTTTCCTCACTTCTTTGTGGGCTGGTGGAATGACTTGGTGTTCGATAATCGAACATGCTGTTCTATTATCGCTCGTTATATCGTAATGCGGGTCACAGTGCTCTTCAAGTCATCTGACGGAGAGCGCTGGAAGGAGACGGGTTCCTGTGGTTTTTGCCCGGGGCATGTCAGGATCAGGTATGCCTCGACTGATGCTCCTGGACACAGCCTCCCTGTACTTCCGCGCCTTCTACGGTGTGCCTGATTCCATCCGGCGTTCGGACGGGACTCCGGTCAACGCCGTGCGCGGCCTGATGGACATGATCGCCCGCCTCGTTACGGACTACGAGGCCACACACGTGGTGGCCTGTTGGGACAACGACTGGCGTCCTCAATGGCGTGTTGACCTGATTCCCAGCTACAAGTCCCACCGTGTCGCGGAAATCGTTCCGAACGGCCCCGACGTCGAGGTCGTCCCGGATCCGCTCGAAGCGCAGATCCCCATGATCCGCAAAGTACTGGAGCTCGCCGGGATAGCCGTGGTGGGCGCCGATGAGCATGAGGCTGATGACGTGGTGGGTACCTACGCCAGCCAGGCAGCGTTCCCCACTGACGTCGTGACCGGCGATCGCGACCTCTTCCAACTCGTCGATGACCAGCGCGGTGTACGGGTAATCTACACAGCGCGCGGGATGAAGAACCTGGAATTGGTCACCGAGGTAGTAGTTGTCGGCAAATACAAGGTTCTGCCGCAGCAGTACGCAGACTTTGCCACCCTCCGCGGCGACGCTTCCGACGGGCTTCCCGGAGTGGCCGGCATCGGCGAAAAAACCGCAGCTGGTTTGCTCGGCGAGCACGGCACCCTGCAGGGGCTGCTGGAGGCGGCAGAGGATCCCGACGGCGGTTTGTCGGCTTCCGTCCGAGCCAAACTGTCAGGTGCCGCGGACTACCTCAAGGTTGCGCCCGCCGTCGTCAATGTTGTCCGCGACCTGCAGCTGCCGTCCTTGGAGGAAGCGGGCGCGGAACTTTCACCTGTAGCGGGCGCTGCCCGCTCTGAGCTGGAGCAGCTGGCCAACGACTGGAACCTGGGTGGTTCCGTCAAAAGACTCCTCGATGCGCTGGACCGGGTCCGCTGACGTTACCGCCCGATAACCGAACCAACATGCATTCACAGCTTCGTCATAGGTACGGGACAGGATGGTCTGTGGTTGGCCCCTCATCGTGTTAGGAGGACGGCACATTGGACCGTCCCTCAGACAACACCCGTAGCAAGGGATTGAGGAGAGGCATATGTCGAAAACCAAGAGAATAACCCTGGGGGTCGCAGCCGGAGCGCTTGCGTTGGGTGCCGGATTGGGTGTGACCAGCATCGCCACAGCAGCGACCACGCCGACGCCGAGTGCTACATCTTCCGCTGATGCGACCACTCCATCGGACCAGGGTGGAAGGCCCGGCGGGCATGGACACGGACGGGACGGCGGCAAGATTGCGTCCGAACTGGCAACCAAGCTCGGTGTGGACGAGACTAAAGTCTCCGACGCGCTGAAGGCCTTCCGCGAAGCGAACAAGCCCACCACCCCGCCTGCCGAGGGAACAGAGGGCACTAAGCCGGATCCCTCGGCCCGCGATGCCGCGTTGGCGAAGTCCCTCGCTTCGGCGCTCGGCGTTGACGAAGCCAAGGTCACCACTGCGTTGGAAGAGATCCGTTCTGAGGGGCAGGCCCAGCGTGCTGCCGCACTGAAAACCCGGCTCGACAAGGCCGTGACGGACGGAAAGCTGACGCAGGCAGAAGCCGACGCCGTAACCAAGGCCGTTGAGGCAGGCGTTATCGGAGGTGGCGGGCGCTAGTACGCCGTGACAAGCCCTTTTGTGGCACTAAAAGGGTCCCCTGGAGTTGTCCGGGGGATCCTTTTTTCGTGCCGCTGGAAGTTTTTTTAGAACCCTTGTCGATTTGACCTCGCACCGTTCGACCTATGGGTGAGAAGGTCGAAGGGCGACCTTCCACAACATAGGAGATTGAGCCAAATGGCAAAGTACATGTTGATCATGCGGGCAGACGACGATTCCTACGCCAAGTTCGAGAACATCGACTTCAACGACATCCTCGAAGCCATGGGTAAATTCAATGACGAACTGATCCGGGCGGGAGTATTGCTGGCCGCCGAAGGTCTGGAGGATCCGAAGGAGACCGTAGTGGTTGATTTCACCGGCGAAACGCCCGTAGTCACTGATGGTCCTTACGGTGAAACAAAGGAGCTCTTCGGTGGCTTCTACATCCTTGATGTCGCATCCAAACAGGAAGCCGTCGAATGGGCCAAGAGGGCGCCCATGACAGCAGGCACCAAAACCGAAATCCGGCGCGTAACCAGCATCGACGAGTTCCCCCAGGACAACGAATGGATTCAAAAGGAACGTGCATGGCGCGAGCAGACCGGCCAACTCTGAAACTCCGACCGGTTTTTCCCTGGAAGCGGCATCGCGCGTGAGCAGCAACGAGGCAAGGGCCGCCGTCGAGGCAGTGTGGCGGAGCGAATCTGCCCGCATCGTCGGCGCCCTTGCCCGCTATACGGGCGATTTCCCGCTGGCCGAGGACCTTGCCCAGGAAGCCCTCGCAGAAGCGATCGTGTCGTGGTCCGTCAAGGGTATTCCGTTGGAACCTGCGGGCTGGCTGCTGACTGCCGGACGACGCCGGGCCATTGACACCTTCCGCCGACGTTCCGCTCAGGACGAAAAGTACGTGCTGTTGGCCCGCGAGCTGACTGAAGAGGCGGCAGGAGCGGACGCGCTGTTCACCACGGATGCGATAGATGACGACGTCCTGGCCTTGATGTTCATCTCCTGCCACCCGGTCCTCTCGAAGGAAGCGCGAATCGCCCTGACACTGAGGGTGGTTGGTGGCATGGGGTCCGATGAAATCGCCAAGGCATTCCTGGTTCCGCTACCTACCGTCCAGGCCCGCATCACCCGCGCCAAGAAGACCCTCGCGGCCGCCCATATACCGTTCGCCGTGCCGGAGCGCGACGAGATCCCCGAACGGCTTGGATCCGTGCTTCACGTCATCTACCTCGTCTTCACTGAGGGGTCCTTCGCTTCTGCGGGGGACTCGTGGATGCGGGCGGAACTCGCTGGCGAAGCACAGCGGCTGGCCCGGGTGCTTGTCCGGCTGGCGCCTGAACCCGAAGTATTCGGGCTACTCGCGCTGATGGAACTAACGGCCGCCCGATTCCCGGCGAGGATCGACGCGGCCGGGAACCCGGTACTCCTTGCCGACCAGGATCGACGGCGCTGGGACCAGTCAGCGATACGACGCGGCAGGGCGGCACTCGCGACTGCGCTAAGCACTGGACGGGGTCTTGGTGCGTACGGGTTGCAGGCATCGATCGCCGAATGCCATGCCATCGCCCGCACTGCGGACGAGACAGATTGGCAACGCATCGTCGTCCTGTATGAAGCGCTGGGGCGGCTCACCGGGTCGCCTGTCGTTGAACTCAATCGCGCGGTGGCCGTGGCCATGGCCGCAGGGCCGGCTGCCGGCCTGAAGCTCGTGGATTCGCTCGCAGCCAGGGGCGAGTTGGAAGGATCTCACCTTCTGCCAACAGTGAAGGGAGAGTTGCTGGCACGGCTTGGGTGCTACGCAGACGCCGAAGAATCTCTGAAACTGGCCCTCGACCGCTGCATGAACGCAGCCGAACGGACTGCCCTGGAGCGAAAGATCGCGCAACTCGGTAAGAGCTGACCGAAGTCACGGGATTGATGAATCATTCCGTGTTGCCGGCCGACGCAGTCCCGGATTCTCAGGAGAATGAAATTCCAGCCGGGTCTAGAGGCAGGCACGTCCCAGCCAGGTCTAATGCACGGCATAGTCACGTCTTGTCATGGGCCGCATGCTGGTTTCCCGCCCGGTGTCATGTTTTGGGTGGTGTGTGGTGGTGGTTGCGTCGGGGTTTTTGGTGGGGGTCGATGTGGGGTGGGGGGATGAACCAGGGGACGCCGTTTTGGATGGTGATGCGCCAGTGTTCTTTG